>CABVAY010000019.1 GCA_902496455.1 uncultured Collinsella sp. | reverse complement strand
GCCGCCCCCATCACCGCCGACAAGGCGGCCGACGGCACCTATCCGATCACCGTAGATTCCAGCTCGAACATGTTCAGGATTGTGGACGCCCAGCTCATCGTGGAAAACGGCTCCATGCACTGCGTGATGACACTTTCCGGCACGGGCTACGGCAAGCTCTTCATGGGCACGGGCGACGAGGCTGCCGCCGCGAGCGAGGCCGACTTCATCCCCTATGTGGAAAACGCGGAAGGCAAGTACACCTACGACGTGCCCGTTGATGCGCTCGACGAGGACACCGCCTGTGCCGCGTGGAGTATTAGAAAAGAGCAGTGGTACGACCGCACGCTCGTGTTCGAATCCGCCGGCGTCGATCTGCGCGCCGACGCACTGAAGTAACGCCATGCGGTCGATTCTTCCCAAGGGGGAAAGCAGGAAGCGTCGCAGCATCGCGGTGCGCGCGATCGCCTGCGTTCTCGTCGCCCTGCTCGCGCTTCCCTTCGCGGGGTGCAGTGCGAGCCCGAACGCGACCGGTGGCACGGCAGGCTCTCAGGAATACACTGTGAGCGTCTCGCTCTCCGGCGGGTCAGGGCGCGCAAGCATCGCCTCACCCACCACAATTGTGAAGGATGGCGACACCTACACCGCGACCATCACCTGGTCGAGTTCGAACTACGACAAGATGACCGTCGACGGCGTAGACTACGCGCCCGTAAACGACGGCGGCAACTCCACGTTCGAGATACCCGTCACGCTCGACGAGGACATCGCCGTGTCGGCCGAGACCGTCGCCATGTCGACGCCGCACACCATCGACTACACGCTCTACTTCGACTCATCCACCATGAAGAAGAAAACGGGCGACGATGCAAGCGGCGACTCCCCTGCGGGAACGGCTTTAAGCGCCGCGGCCGACTTCCACAACGCCGATTTAGGCTGCGGCTGGAAGCCGACGGGGACGCTTCAGCTTGAATACGCCGAGCACTTCACTGTCGACGAGTTCGAAGGCGGCCTGCGGCTTATCTGCATTTCGAACGGGGAGCGCTTCCTCGTGGTGCCGCAAGATGCGAAGGTACCTGATGGGTTGAGCTCCGACATCGCGGTCATAAGGCGCCCCGCCGACAAGGTGTACCTCGTGTCGTCGGCGACGATGTGCCTGGTCGACGCGCTCGATGCGAACGACAATATCATTATGTCGGGCACGAAGGCCGACGATTGCTCGGTCGCGGGCTTCAAAAGCGCACTCGAAAGTGGGGCGATCGCCTACGGCGGCAAGTACAGCGCGCCCGACTACGAGCGAATATCGGCCTCGGGCTGCACGCTCGCCATCGAGAACACCATGATCAACCACACACCCGATGTGAAGGAAAAGCTGCAGAAACTCGGGCTCGTCGTGCTCACCGAACAGTCGTCGAGCGAGCCCGAAGCACTCGGGCGCGTCGAGTGGATTAAGCTTTTCGGCGTCCTGTTCGACAAGGAAGACGAGGCCGCGCACCTGTTCAACGAGCAGAAGGCCCGCGTCGAGCAAACGTCGGGGCTCGCGTCGTCAGGTAAAACCGTGGCGTATTTCTACATTAACTCGAACGGGGCCGCCGTCACGCGGCGGGCGGGCGACTACGTGGCGCAGATGATCGAGCTTGCAGGCGGCAACTACGCGCTCGATGACGCGCAGACGGCGTCGACGTCAGGTTCGTCAGTAACGCTCGAAATGGAGCGCTTCTACGCGACGGCGAAGGATGCCGACATCATCGTCTACAACGGCACCATCGACGAATCGGTTGCCACCTTGAACGACTTCGTAGGCAAAAACGCGCTATTGTCGCAGTTCAAAGCCGTGAAGAACGGCAACGTCTGGGTCACAAGCGCCGACATGTACCAGCAGATGACTTCTACCGCCGACATTATCGACGAGCTGCACGGGGCGTTCACCGGCGATGACGCGAGCGACTTCTATTATCTGAGGAAGCTCGGCTAGCACCATGAAAAGCCGACTTTCCATGACATACGACGAATCGGGGCGCGCCGCGCGGTGTCGCGTCGTGACGGCGCTGCTCGCTGTTGCCCTCATCGTGCTCGTCGGGGCCAACCTGTGCATCGGGAGCGTGCTCGTGCCCGCAGACCACATCCCTGGCATCCTTTCGGGCGGCGCGGCCAATTCCATGGAAAGCCAAGTCATCTGGGAGATTCGCCTGCCGCGCGTGCTTTCAGCCGTGCTTCTCGGCGGGGCACTTTCGCTCTCCGGGTTCCTGCTGCAGACGTTTTTCAACAATCCCATCGCCGACCCGTTCATCTTGGGCGTCTCCTCGGGCGCAAAGTTCGTCGTCGCGCTTACGATGATCGTACTTCTGGGCGCGAACCAGGCCATGTCCTCGCCGGCCATGGTGGCCGCAGCGTTTCTGGGCTCGCTTATCACCATCGGCTTCGTGCTCCTCATCGCACGGCGCATAAGTTCCATGGCCATGCTCATCGTGGCGGGCGTCATGGTGGGATACATCTGCTCGGCGGCGACGAACTTCCTCATCGCCTTCGCCGACGACCAGTCCATCGTGAACCTGCACAACTGGTCTTTGGGTAGCTTTTCGGGTTCGAGCTGGGACGACATCGCGGTCATCGCGGTCGTGGTGATCACCGTGAGCGCATGCGTATTCGCGATATCGAAGCCCCTTTCCGCCTTCCAGCTGGGAGAAGCCTACGCGAAAAGCGTCGGCGTGAACGTCGCACGCTTCCGCGTGGTGCTCGTCCTTCTAGCGAGCATGCTCTCCGCCTGCGTGACCGCGTTCGCTGGTCCGGTGTCGTTCGTAGGCATCGCGGTTCCGCATCTCGTTAAGTCGGCGCTGAAGTCGTCGAAGCCTATCCGCGTGATTCCTGCGTGCTTCTTGGGAGGCGCCATCTTCTGCGCGGGCTGCGATTTGATCGCGCGCACGCTGTTCTCCCCCGTCGAGCTTTCCATCAGCGCCGTCACCGCCATCTTCGGCGCGCCGGTGGTTATTGCACTCATGTTGAAGAAGCGGGTGAGGTAGATGGGGGAATTCGTGCCGCGGACCAAAACGCTCGGAGGGAACATTCCATGCTTGGCCAGTCCTGAGCTCGCACGAAAGCGCCAGAAGGCACTTTCGGCTCGTGCGGAACTGCGCGCGGAACGCCTCCTCCGAGCGGAGTCGAACCTCGAAACCCCGGTCGAAACGCAGGCTGACGGAGCGCCACTTTTCCGCATAAGCGACCTGTCGGCGGGCTACGACAAGAAGGTCGTAGTCGAAGGCGTCGATCTGGAGGTTCGCGCGGGCGACGTCGTGGCACTCATCGGGCCGAACGGCTCGGGCAAGTCGACCATCTTGAAAACCATCACACGCCATCTGGCACCGCTTGCCGGCGCGGTCGAGCTCGACGGGCGGGAGATTTCCAGATGGAAGACGGCGGAGTTCGCAAGGAACCTTGCCGTTATGCTGACAGATCGCCCCCGGACCGAGCTCCTCACCTGCCGCGATATCGTAGAGGCGGGAAGGCATCCCTACACCGGGCGAATGGGTACACTCTCGCCCGACGACCATAGTCGGGTCGACGAGGCCATGAAAACCGCACATGTGGAAGAGCTCGCCGAGCGCGACTTCATGCAGATAAGCGACGGGCAACGCCAGCGCGTCATGCTCGCACGCGCCATCGCGCAGGATCCGCGTGTGCTCGTGCTCGACGAGCCCACGTCGTATCTCGATATCCGCTACCAGATCGACCTGCTGCGAATACTTCGCCACCTTGCGAAATCGCGGAATGTTGCTGTCATCATGTCCATCCACGAACTCGAGCTCGCGCAGAAAAGCGCCGACAAGGTGATTTGCGTGAAGGACGGCCGGGTCTTCCGCGCCGGCGCACCCGAGGACATATTCACGCGCGAGACGATTGGCGAGCTCTACGGCCTTCAACATGGCACCTTCAACGAGCGCTTCGGCAGCGTGGAAATTGGGCGCCCGCACGGCGATGCGCACACGTTCGTCATCGCCGGCGCAGGTACGGGGTCAGCTATGTTTCGCCAGCTCATCCGGCAGGGCAAGGCGTTCTACGCGGGCATTCTGCACGAAGGGGACATCGACTGCGAGCTCGCGCGCGACCTGGCGACGGAATGCGTGGCCGAGCGCGCCTTCGAGCCGATCGGGGATAAAACCATAGCCCGCGCCAAAGAGCTCCTCGTCCACTGCGCGCGCCTTATCGTGTGCCCCGCCGCCTTCGGCACCATAAACGCCCGCAACGCAGAGCTCGTCGAGTTTGCACGCTCGCATGGTATCGAGGTCATGCGAGCGTGCGAAGGCGCATCGGAGGATTCCAAAATTGGAGTGGGAAGGATAATCTGGAATTTCTTTTAAAGATCCTCAGGCTACAGCTCCTACGCCGGCGAGGTCTCCAAGGCGCCGGAGAACCTCGTGAACAGGAATTTCCACGCCGACGAGCCCAACTAGGCCTAATCCAAGCGAGATTCCAGACTCGAAAGGCCGTTGAGCGTGAGGTCGTTGGCAACCTCCGAGACGCGCTCGATAGGAACCGAGCCATCAGACAATGCCCACGTGCGATAGATACCGATAATACCCGACAGCAAAAACGCCAGATAGTAGTCGAACATCTCGTCCTTGAAACCTTGGGGCAGCAGATCGCGTTCGGCAATCTCGTGCTCGAGCGGCGCACGAAGACGAGCCATAAAATCATCGAGCGGAATATTCTCGATCAGCTGACGATTGAGCACTAAGTTGTTGCACAGTGCCTCATTAACGGTTTTAAAGAAGGTCGCCGCCGCGCCAAGAGCGCGCTCGTTGGTGTCACCGTCCATAGAAGCAAGCGTTTTCTCGACCGAGTCGACAATCATCTCCACCACATCGACGGCAATGGCATCGAGCAGGCCGTCAACCGTACCAAAGTGTACGTAAAAGGTCTTGCGGTCGACATTGGCCTCGCGCGCGATGGCACTCACGGTAATGTCTGCCAGCGGCTTTTCCATGAGCAGGCGCTCGAAAGCCGAAAGGATGGCATTACGGCTGCGAACGATGCGACGATCAAGACGCGGTTTGCTGGTTGCCATGGGCGTGTCCCTTCGATATGCGAGCATTCATCAACAGATGAGAGATAATCTACGTAAGAGGATTATCCCCCATACAGCACAAATATGCCCCGCATCATGAAGAACGCACGACTGCCCTACTGCGACTTGGGATGCTTCTTCTTATTGAGTGCCGACGGAGATACGCGAATACCATCGCCTGTCTGGCGCACATAGGCTTTATGAGCCGGCTTAGCGGTCCCAGAAGCCTTCTGAGCGCGCTTCTTGGGATCAACGGTAACAGCATTCGTGGGGTGCGGCTTAGTGGGCGCAGAAGGCGTCTGAGGCGTGCGGCCGAGCTTGCGCATCACACGATCCCAGCGCGCATGGATGCTCTCGTTGTGGGCGCTCTTAAGTCCCAGCAGGGGCGCAGCCAAAATGGTCGGCGCAATAAACGTAATGAGGCGCCACAGCAGATAGCCGGCGGTCGAAGCCGACCCAAAGAAATGACCCAAGAACAATGCAAAGCCGCCCTCAGCACCACCAGTTCCACCGGGCAAGGGAACCGCAGAGCTCAGCAGCTGGACAAAGGCGCTCGCGGCCATGACCGAGAAAAAGTCGACCTCGTGGTGGCCAAAGGCAAGCATCAGGAAATACGGCACCAGATAGAAAAACGCGAGCTGCAGCATGGTGATAAACACGGTGAGCAGCATGGAAGAAAAATGTCCGGCCGAAAGCTTGAACTTCTCGGAGAAGGAGTAGATCTCGCCATCGACAAACGTGCGCCAACCCTCGATCTTAGTGGCCGAGACACCAATGCGCTCGAGCCAATTGATGATGCAATGGGCGACGCGCGTGACGGTCTTAGGCATGAGAGCGACGGCGAAGATGCCCAGCAAGATGCAGCAGTGCCCACCAAAGCTAAAGACGCACAGCAGCGTCATGTCGCCATAGCGCTCGGCAAAAAACGGCATGCGAGCAAGCAGTAGGATAGCGCCCCAGGCAACCAGGCCAAACTGGTACACGATAAAACGCGTGAATTGCGTGGCGCCGGCCTCGCCCACGTTTTGGCCGGCCTTGGTCAGGCGATAGATTTGAGCCGGGGTGGAGCCCATCATCATGGGCGTCAGGTTGCCAAAGAAGATACCGCTCGCCTCGACCGAGATCAGGTCGCGAATGCCGACGGGCGAATTGGGATCGAGCCAGACGGCGATCGCATAGGCAACGATGCCAAAGAACAGGTACAGGAACATGCAAAGACACGCGACAACGAGCCATGAAGCCTGGACGCTCGACATTGCGGCCCAGAACTGCCCCATCTGCCCGGTTACCACCAGATAGACGATATAACCTACCAGCACGACGCCGATAAAGATGGCGCCGCGGCGTGCGCTCTTATTGTCATCTCCGCCCGAGGCCTCAACCTCGACCTGGGGCTTAGACGTATGCTGAGAGGACTCCGTCATGAGACTCCTTCTAACAGTCAAAATATCTTGGATATTGTACCCGTAAGGGCCATAGGCAGAACGCAAAGCTCTGGTTCAAACGGGAATTGCAGACGGTTGTTTGAAAATAAAAAACCCGGCCTTCCATAGGAAGTCCGGGTATCAGATGCGTGGTAGCCCGTACCAGATTCGAACTGGTGATCTCCGCCTTGAGAGGGCGGCGTCCTAAACCGCTAGACGAACGGGCCATAAGCCTCAGCAGAAAAGAAGTGGTAGCCCGTACCAGATTCGAACTGGTGATCTCCGCCTTGAGAGGGCGGCGTCCTAAACCGCTAGACGAACGGGCCACATGACATCTGCACTGCCGTGCTGCGAGGAAATATATTACGGGACAAAAAACGTCAGCGCAAGAAGAAATTCCAAATTGCCGAAAAATTGTCGGCAGGTTATGGAACACGCAGGTAAACTTGGTAGCTACTTCAAGTTGAGCTGGACCAAAAGAGCTTCGCGCTCGTTGGGAATGTTGTCTTCGATCACGGCGTCGAGGGCGGAGTTGAGAAGCTGACCCAGTTCCGGCCCGGGCTTGACTCCGGCACGGATCAGGTCGCCGCCATTGATGGCGAGCATCTTGAGCGTATAGGGCTCCCCCGCCCTCAGCAGCTTGTGCGCCATCGCGCGCATCTCCTCAATCGTCTCAACGTAATAGAAGCACGACGGGGCCTTGCCAAGTGTGTCGGCACGCTTAAGGTCCATGAGCTCGTCAATCAGGCGGGCCGTGTCGACGCCCTCACCCGAAAGCGCGCGCATCATATTGAGCAGACAGGAGCGCTCGGGGCGCAGCGGCTTGTCGTGATATTTGATGAGCAGGCACACGTCACGCACCAAGTCGTGCGAGAGCGCCAGTCGATCCATAATGATGCGCGCCTTCTTGGCGCCGAGCTCTGGATGACCGTAGAAGTGTCCGCTACCGGCATGGTCGACCGTGAAACAGTCGGGCTTGGACACATCGTGCAAAAACGCCGCCCACATAAGGCTCGACGAGGGCGCGACGCCGTCGCACAGCGCCAGCTCCCCTGCCACCGTAAGCACGCGGGCGATATGCTCGTAGACGTTAAACGCATGATAGACACTGCGTTGATCAAACCCGCGACCCGCTGCCAACTCGGGCACGGCGGCGCAGATGAGCTCGGGATAGCGGAGCATCGCGTCTCCCCCATGACCGGTCGAAAGGATGCCCTCAAGCTCAATGCCCACACGCTCGCGCGCCACGGCATCGAGCAGCGGCGCGCGCTCGGCAAGCGCACGCTTGGTCTCGGGCTCAATCATAAAGTCCAGACGGCAGGCAAAGCGCACCGCACGCAGCATGCGCAGGGCGTCCTCGTTAAAGCGACGCTTGGGATCGCCGACAGCGCGAATCAGCTTGCGCTCCAAGTCACCCTGGCCGTCGTAGCGGTCGACAAGCCCGCGCTCGGGATGCCAGGCCATGGCATTGACGGTAAAGTCGCGGCGCGCCAGATCGTCCTCGAGCGAGGCGGCACGCTCCACACTCTGGGGATGGCGACCATCGGTGTAAAAGCCATCCAGACGGTACGTGGTGACCTCGATACGCTCGCCATCGGAAATAGCCGTGATTCCGCCAAATTTAATGCCCGACTCCACAACCGCGATGCCGGCGGCCTCGAGCGCCGCCTTGGACTCCTGCCACAGGCCGCTGCAACACATGTCAACATCGTGGCTGGGGCATCCCATCAGGGCGTCGCGCACCCAACCGCCCACGTACCAGGCCTCAAGACCGGCCGCCTCGAGCGCACGCAGCACTCGCAGGGAGGCATCGGTCGGGTGCGTACCGTTGAGCGAAACATTGCACATACCTGTGGCCTCCTGCGGCTATCAAATTGGTTGTCGATTGCATCTGCAAGAAGTCTAGCAAGAAACAGCCTCCCCTGCACACGCAAGTCCGATAAACAAAAACGCATCCGTCCTGTTCCCAAGACGGATGCGAACCACTCGAAATACTCAAGCTTTAGGCCGGAGTTAGCAGACCTCGCGGATAGCGATGCCCTTCTTATACTCCTCGACCTTGGCAAAGTCGCCCAGGCCCGGGCACTCGACCACGTTGGCGCCGGTAGCCATCGAAAGGCGCAGGGCATCCTCGACGCGCTCGGGGGCGTCGTGCCATACGGACAGGAAGGCAGCCAGCGAGGAATCGCCGGCGCACACCGTCGACAGCAGCTTGACGTCGAAGGTGCGTTTGGCAAACCAGATGTGCTCGCCGTTGGAGAAGTACGCACCGGCGCCACCAAGGGTCAGCAGCACGTTCTTGGCGCCCTTGGCGTGCAGCTCGGCCATCGCGCCCTTGACGGACTCGTCGTCGCCACCGCTCACCTTAATGCCAAAGATGTCGAGCAGCTCATCGTCATTGGGCTTGATCAGCAGCGGCTCCATGGCAATGAGGTCTGCCAGCTGATGGCTCGAGATATCGAGGACGAACTCGGCCCCCTTGGCCTTGACGCGACGCAGGACCTCGGCCAGGAAGCCCTCGGAAGTGTTGGGAGGCAGCGAGCCGCTGATGACCAGACAGGTCATGTCATCGAGTGAATCGATGAGCTCAAACATCTCCTGCTCGTTGGCCTCGTTGATAGCGGCACCGGCGTTGACCATGTTGTACTCGGTGTCGGGGCCGGCATTGAGGAACACGTTGACGCGCGTGATGCCGTCGGTCCACACGGGCTTGACGGGCACGCCCAGGGCCTCGGCGCCCTTGACGATAAACTCGCCCGAGAAGCCGGCGAAGAAACCCAGGATCGTGGTGTCGACACCATAGTGGTCAAGCGTAAACGAGACGTTGAGGCCCTTGCCGTTGGGCGTGTAGACGGCATTGCGGGTACGCGTGACGGTATTGGCGTCAAGGCCGTCACAGGCGATGTTGTAATCAATGGCGGGATTTGCAGTGAGCGTGTAAATCATGAATGTTCCTTTCACGAAGCAACGTGTTAATGAAAGTATATTCCACGCATAGACAAATGGCTAGGACAACTCGGTGAACGGTGTGGAAGCGATGAAGTACGGCAGGACACCTCTCCCCCATGGCGGAACAAAAAAGGCGCCCCGGCCGAAACCGGGGCGCCGCATGCGCACGAATATGTCGCGTTCCGATTACTGACGATCGAGCTTGCGGACAGCAACGCGCTTGCTGTACTCATCGACGTGACCGAAGTCGCCAATGCCGACGGACTCGGCAACGTTGGCACCGGTGGCCATAGCGAGCTTCATGGCCTCCTCGACGTTGTCGCGATCCCTGTACCACTTGTGAAGGAACGCAGCGAGGGTGCAGTCGCCGGCGCAGACGGAAGAAACCAGCTTAATGTTGAACTCACGCTTGGCGTACCAGATGTCCTCGCCGTTGGAGAAGTAAGCGTCGCCGCGGCTACCACGGGTGAGCAGCACGTTCTGAACGCCAGCGTCGTGAGCCATCTTCATGGCAACGCGGACCTCGTCGTCGGTGTCGACCGGCACGCCGAAGATGGCCTTCATCTCGTGATGGTTCGGCTTGATGAGCAGCGGCTTCTTGTGAGCGAGCTCCTTGAGCTTGTCGGAAGACAGGTCCAGGACGACGTCGGCGCCACGGGCCTGAGCGTGCTCCATGACCTGAGCCAAGAAGTCGGGCGTAGCTTTGGGAGGCACAGAACCGGAGACAATCAGGCACTCAAGATCGCCCGCGGTGTCCAGGATGTTGTAGAGCTCCTTCTGGTGCTCCGGCGTAATCGGTGCGCCGGGGTTCAGGATGCCGTACTCGTGCTGGCCATCGTTGACGTAGGTGTTGATACGCGTGATGCCGTCGGTCCAAACCGGACGGCACAGGCAACCCAGGTTCATGACCTCCTCGACGATGAACTTGCCCGTGAAGCCGGCGAAGAAGCCGAGCGCGACGGTGTCGACGCCCATCTTCTTAAAGGCGAAGGACACGTCGAGGCCCTTGCCGTTGGCCGTGTAGCTGGCCGAGCCGGTGCGGACGTTCTCGTCGGGCTCGAGCGGAGAGCTCGAAACCGTCATGTCGACAGCCGGGTTAGCGGTTAGCGTGTAGAACATTTACAGTACCCCCTGTATATGTGAGGGCCGCGTGGCCGGCCCATTCCAACCACGCGGTTACCTCTGATACCAAATTAGCGAGCTGCGGACTCGAGCAGTGCCTTGACCTCGGCGGCGGTGTTGCAGGCGAGCGCCTTCTCGGCGAGCTCGTCGCACTCGGCCTTGGTCCACTGGCTGATGGTCTTGCGGGCGCGCAGGATGGACGGAGCGCTCATCGAGAACTCCTCCAGGCCCCAGCTGATCAGCAGCGGCTCGAGCAGCGGATCGGCAGCGGCCTCGCCGCACATACCGACCATGATGCCGGCCTTCACGCCGCTCTCGATGATGTTCTTGAGCGAGCGGAGCACGGCGGGATAGTAAACCTGGTACAGGTTGGAGATGGTGTCGTTACCACGGTCGGCGCACATGGTGTAGCCGATCAGGTCGTTGGTGCCGATGGAGAAGAAGTCGGCAACCTCTGCAAGACGGTCTGCGAGCAGCGAAGCGGCGGGCGTCTCGACCATGATGCCGACCTCGATGTTCTCGTTAAACTTGCGACCCTCTTCGGTCAGCTCGGCCTTGCACTGCTCGACGAGCTCCTTGACAGCCAAGACCTCCTCGACGCAGGTGACGAGCGGGATCATGATCTTGACGTCACCGAAGGCGCTAGCGCGCAGCAGAGCGCGGAGCTGGACCTTGTACTGGTCGGGATTGGCCAGGCAGTAACGCACGGCGCGGAAGCCCATGAAGGGGTTGTCTTCCTTGACCATATGCAGATACGGAATCTCCTTGTCGCCACCCACATCGAGCGTGCGGATGATGACCGGAGCACCCTTGAGCGCGCTGGCGACCTTACGGTAGGCGTTGAACTGCTCCTCCTCGGAAGGAAGCTCGGCAGAGTCCATGAACAGGAACTCGGAGCGGAACAGACCGATGGCCTCGGCATCGTGATCGAGCGCGTTGGGCACGTCATCGGGGTTACCGATGTTGCAGGCGATGATCTTTTTGATGCCATCGGCAGTCACGGACGGCTTGCCACGGAAGGCCTCGAGGGCTGCCTTCTCGGCAGCGAAGGCCTCGGCCTTGGCGGTGTAGGCAGCGAGCGTCTCCTCGTCGGGATCGGCCTCAACGATACCCTTGCCACCGTCGACGACAACGGTCATACCGTTGCGCAGCGCGGTGCAGCTGTTGGAAACCGAAAGGACAGCCGGGATCTCGAGGGCACGCGCGATGATCGCGGAGTGCGACGTGCGGCCACCGGTCTCGGTGACGATACCGGCAACGTGGGCCTTATCGATCGTGGCGGTCATGGACGGCGTGAGGTCATGCACGACAACCACGGTGTTCTCGGGCAGGACGGAGAGGTCGACGACCTCCTTGCCCAGCAGCTCGGCCAAAATACCGGTGCGGATGTCGGCGATGTCGGCCGCGCGCAGACGGAACATCTCGTCGTCCATGGACAGGAACATGTTCTCGAACATGGTCGAGGTGTCCATGAGCGCCTGCTCGGCGCAGGTACCGCCGTCAATGGCGGCGTTGATGGCGTCGGTCATACCCGGATCCTGAGCCAGGACAATATGTCCGCTCATGATCTCGGCCTCGGCCTCGCCCACCGTCTCCTTCATGTGGTCGGCCTGAGCCTGGGTCTTCTCGCAAAAGACCGAAAGAGCGGACTGATAGCGCTCCTTCTCTGCTGCCGAATCAGCAACCTCGTGCGGCTCAAACGTCAAGTCGGGATCGACGGCGACCATGACGGTGCCGATACCGATGCCCTCGGAAGCGTTGACTCCCTGATACATTCCCATTCCTCTCTCCGTGTCATGTGATAAAGCGTTTTGCCATATCCATGACAAAAGAGCGCAGCTACCTTGCAACAGGTCACTGCGCCCCCAAATATGAACTTAGTTGTTCAACATGCGACCCGTTTGAGTTCTACTCGCCAAGACCGCTCTTGATGAGCTCGATGGCAGCAGCCAGAGCCTCGGCCTCGTCAGCGCCGTCGCACTTGACCTCGACCTCGGTACCGCAGGGGATACCAGCAGCCATGAGGGCCATCGGGGACTTACCGTTGACCTCCTTCTCGGGGGTGACGACAGTCACGTCGCAGGCGTACTTGCCCATGGTGGAGGCGAAGAGGCCGGCCGGACGCATGTGAAGACCCTGCGGATTGACGAGGGTAGCCTTCTCAGAAACCATAATTGACTCCTTTTTTGTGTTTAACCCCTGTCATGCATGCGGCAGGAGTCAGATTCACGACGTTGTTTATATTAACTCACATCAAACTGTTTTTCATTATGTTTCGCACGAATTGTTGGACAGATGTGTTTGTCGTCCGCTTGCTCGCCCACAGGGGGCCGGGCGTGGCCAGTGAGATTTCCTGCTCTACAGTCCTGCTCGCACGAAGAGCACATTAAGTGCTCTTCGGCTCGTGCGGAACTCGCGATAAATCTCGCAGGCCGCGCCCGGCCCCCTGTGGGCGAGCAAGCTGCGGAAACTCAGTCGGTCCAGAGCAATATCGTGCGAACGGAATTCTGGCTGATTTTTGTTCGCCTGGTTGAACTAGTTGAAGGGGCCTATCTGTACCCTTTTGTAAGTTGCGGTGAAATAGGGACTGAATTTGGGGTTGAATCGTTTACACAGTCCCTATTTCACCGCAACTTATTTGGGGATGAAAAAGGCGGAGGCCCTGGAGAGGGTCTCCGCCTTTGTTACAAGGGGCGATGTTATTCGCGTACCGTGGAATTAGACCAGGCGGGCGTTGATCGTCTTGGCGATCTCGGCGGCGTCGGTGGAACCCTTGACGGTGGCACGGAAGTCCTCGTCCATGAGCGCCTCGGCGACCTTGGACAGGATCTTGAGGTGCGTAGTGCCGGCCTGGGCACCGGGAATGAGCAGGGCGATAGCCACGTTGACGGGAGCGCCGTCCATGGTGTCCCAACCGGTCACGCCGGACTCGTCCTTGACAACGATGACGGCAGCCTCGGAAATGGCGTCGGACTTGGCATGCGGGATGGCGAAGCCCTCCATCATGCCCGTGGTGCCCTCGGCCTCGCGGGCCAGGAAGGCGTTCATCACGGCGTCGGCGTCGCTGGCGATACCGGCCTTGACAGCCTGGTTGGAAACGAAGCTCAGAGCCTCGTCACGGGAAGCGAAGTCCTCGGCGACAAAGACATTCTCGACCTTCACGAAGTCGGCAGCCTCGGCCTTGGGGGCCTCGACGGCAGCGGCCTTGGGAGCCTCAACCGACTTGGCTGCAGGAGCGGCCTTCTGGTTCTTCTCGAAGTCGTACTTCTTGAAGGCCACGAACAGGATGCCACCGACCACAGCGCCGATGAGGATCGCGAGGACCCAAAGCGGACCGTTCTCGACAACGGGCAGGACCAGGAAGCCACCGTGAGGCGCCGGATCGTGAACGTTGAACATAATGGTCAGGATCGAAGCGATAGAGGAACCGAGCATCATGATGGGCATGACGGGCCAGATGTTCTTGGTCATGAACGGAATGGCGCCCTCGGTGATGTGGGTGCAACCAAGGATGAGGTTAACGACACCGGCGTCGTGATCCTCCTGGCTGAAGTACTTCTTGCCGACAACGACGGCAAAGGTGGTAATCAGCGGCGGAACGATGCAGGCGGCGGAGACGGCAGCCATGAAGTTGGTGCCGAAGTTGTAGGTATCGGTGCCAACACCGGCGGCCAGTGCCTCGGTGAGCATAGCGGTACCGGTGACGTAAGCAGCCTTGTTGACCGGGCCACCCATGTCAAAGGCGCACATGCAGCCGATGGCAAGACCCAGGACAACGGCGCCAGAGGCGGACAGGCCCTTGAGGAAGTCCATCATGGCGGTGTTGATGGCAGCCATGGGGCCAGAGATGCCGAGCATGACCAGACCGACAATAGCCGTCGAGAACAGCGGGTACAGGAAGATAGCCTTGAGGCCGTCCAGGTTCTTGGGCAGACCGGCAAAGACCTTCTCGAGCAGCAGGATGACATAGCCGGCGAGGAAGCCGCCGACGATGCCGCCCAGGAAGCCGAAGCCCACGCCGGCGCCACCGGCGTCGATCATGCCGGTCTCGGCGTTAACGGGCAGGCCCTGGATGGCGATCATACCGGCAACAAAACCGGGGACGAGCGCCGGGCGCTTGCCGATGGATTCGGCGATGTAGGCTGAAAGCACCGGAACCATGAGGTTCATGGCGATGCCGCCGATGATCTTGAGCATCGCAGCAAAGCTGTTGTAGTCAGACGCCGTCGAATCGAAGGACGTAATGCCCCACAGGAACGAAACGGCGGTCAGGACACCACCAGCGACGACGAAGACCAGCATGTGGCTGACGCCGTTCATGAGGTGCTTGTAGATGACGTGGCCGATGGACTCCTTCTCCTCGACCTCGTCCTCGACATCGGCAGCGGCTGCAACCGTGCTGTCGCCCTTGGCGGCGAGCGCGCGGTCAATCAGCTTACCGGCGGCCTCAACGGACAGGGCCTTGGAAACACCGACGGAAACCATGGGCTTGCCGGCGAAACGCTCAGCCTGGACATCCTTATCGGCTGCGACGACAACGGCCTTGGCGCCAGCGATCTCGCTCTTGGTGAGCTCGTTCTCGACACCGACCTGGCCATGTGTCTCGACCTTAATGGTCAGACCACGCTCGGCAGCTGCCTTCTCCAGCGCCTCCTTCGCCATGAAGGTGTGCGCAATGCCGGTCGGGCAACCGGTCGCAGCGATGATGTCAAACTTAGCCATGTGTCCCTCCTTCTTGAGTACAGCGCCCGCGGGCGCTCCCCTACACGCGCTTCGATGCGCGTTTTTCCACAACTGAAAGATACCAACCTACCGTCCGCGTGAGAAGAGCTAAGGTGCAAATCTCCGGTGAAAGGTTCTTTCATAACCGTAAACGGTAAGTGAAAGTTTACCATCAACACTTGAAACGGCAAGGTGTATCTTGTAATTGAAAATGCCCGTATACTATGGCATTGCGAATCAAATTAGATTTTCATGCCAACCAGGAGCCATCCATGACCGATAGTAGCAAGAGCGCACTTTCCCTCATTAGTACCCATCAGGGATACAGCGAGTCCGAGCAGCGCATTGTCGACTATATATTGGAGCACCAGTCCGAGGCGCCACGCCTCACGGCGGCTCAGCTCTCGCGCGCCGCTGCCACGTCCGAAGCGACCGTTTCGCGCTTCTGCCGCAAGCTGGGCTTTGGTAGCTTCCGCAGCTTTCAGTTTTCGTTGGCGAGGGATTTGGAAAGCCAGCGCAACGAGGGCCTGACCGACGAGGTCTCGCTCGACAATATGGAGCAGAGCCTCAAGAACATCCTGGCTGCCAAGGTAAGCGAGCTTAATGCGACCATCGACGGAATCGACCACGATACGCTGGCGGCTGTTGTGCATGCCTTTAAGCATGCAGGGGTTATTGAGTTTGCAGCTGTGGGCAATACGAACGCGGTCGCGCTCGATGCGACGTTTAAGTTTTCGCAGCTGGGCCTGCGCTGCATGGCGAGCACCATCAGCGAGACATCAATCGGCTTTGCGCTCACGTTGCGCCCGGGTGACGTCATCGTACTCATCTCAAACTCCGGCAAATCGCGCCGACTGAATCGCATGGCAAAAGCGGCTCGCGACTGCGGCGCAACCGTAGTCGTCATCAGCAGCGACAGCAAATCCCCGCTCGCGCGCCTGGCGGACTACACTTTTAATACCGTCAACCACGAAGCGCTGCTGACGACGGGCGACTTTGCGTTCTCCAAGATCAGCGCCACAATGATCATCGAAGTCATCTACAACTTCCTACTGCCCGAGATTGAAGACGCTCGCGAACATATCAGCTACTACGAGGAGCTCATCCAGCCGGATAAGGTCGTTGAGTAAAACGCGTGGTGGAACAAGAATTTCAGTCGATTTTGTCCCACCAACACCGCCGTTACGACCTAGCCTCGAGCTTCTTCGAGCATCTGCTTGGCGTGGGCCAAGCTTGCCTCGGATTGATCGCCGCTCAACATGCGGGCGATCTCGGCGGTACGCGCTTCGCCGGTCACCTCGTCCAAATGCGTCTGGGGAACATCGCCCGGTTCCTTACTGACAACATAATGCTTGTCGGCCATGACGGCGACCTGCGCCAAGTGGGTTACGACAATCACCTGATGCGTAGCGGCGAGATCTGCCAGCACGCCCGCGAGCGCACGCGCCGTGGAGCCACCGACACCAGCATCGACCTCGTCAAACACCAGCGTATCGACACCGTCCGCGTTACCGAGGACAACCTTGCTTGCCAGCATGACGCGGCTGAGCTCGCCGCCCGACGCAATGCGGCGCAGGGGGCGTGGCGTCAAGCCGGCACCGCTGCGGTATAGCAGCTCGTAACTCGAAGGACCAACGGGCGTCCACTCAGCACGGGGAAGATCGCGCGACTCCCAGACGAGCTCGGCACTACCCATCTCCAGGCGAGCCATCTGGCGGCCAACCTCGTGACAGAAGCGCGGGGCCGCCGTATTGCGAGCGCGCTTAAGCGCCTTGGCGGCAACAAACAGTTCGTGCTCCGCCGCGCCAAGCGCTTCACGCGCCATTTTGATCTGTTCATCGCCATCATCAACCAGGGACAGCAGCTCTTGCGAGCGATCACGCATGGCAAAAACATCGTCCATGGTCGGACCCCACTGACGCAGCAGGCCCTTGAGGTCGGAATACCGCTCGCGCATGCGAGCGAGCTCGCGAGGATCGAAGGCGACCCCATCGCGATAGGCACGAAGCTCGTTCGCGCAATCCTCAAGGGAGATACAGGCATCCGAAAGCGCATCGGCAATGTCGCCCAGTTTGCGATCGACGGTAGCCATACGGGAAAGCTCTGCCACGGCGCTGTTCACGGCATCGAGCGCTCCCCCTTCGGCGGCAAGCGATGCATGGGCATCGTTAGCTGTGGCAACCAGTACCTCGGCATGTTCGGAGCGCGGCAGCAATTCCTCGAGTTCCTCATACTCGCCCGGCTTAGGGTCGACCTCGCCGATGCGCTCGAGGGCAAAGCGCGCCTCCTCGACACGACTCCCCTGCGCACGCGAGGCCTCCTCAACGCGACGGACCTCCTTGGCAGCCGCGCGCGAGGCTTTAAAGCAAGTACGGTAGTGCTCGAGTGCCTCGAGCGCAGAGCGCCCCGCCCAGGCATCGACCATGGCAACGTGATGCGCCGGGTCGAGGAGGCGCTGGTGCTCGTGCTGACCGCACAGATCCATCATCACGCCGACGCGCTCCGAAAGCTCGCGCACGCTGGCGATGCGGCCGTCAATTTTCACGCGGCTGCGGCCCTCGGCAGAAAGGCTGCGCTGGACCGTAAAGCCCTCCGTGTCGTGCGGGCCGTCAAACAGGCGTGCCTCGACGCTCGCCAGCGCCTCGCCCTCGCGCACCGTCGACGAATCCGCACGCTCGCCCAAAATAAGCTTAAGGGCCGAGAGCAGCGCGGTCTTGCCGGCGCCGGTCTCGCCTGTCAGGACAGTCAGGCCGGCACTCGGCACCAGCGTCGCCTCACGAATGAGTGCAATGTTAGAAACCTGCAGCTCATCGATCATGACGGACTCCGTAGAATACGCGGCTCACAGAGTTATAAAAGCTCTCAGGGCCGTAGTCGAGCAGCAGCACATCACCGGGACCTCGGCGCACCGCCACACTCTCGACGGTGCCATCGCAGGTAATAAACTGTCCATCGATAGCGATCGCCGGAACGCTCGGGCGATCATCGGACATAAAGATTTCGACGACATCACTCGGCGAAGTCAAGAAAGCGCGAGCTTGAATGGTGTGCGGAGCAATGGGTACGCAGACCATGCCCGTATAGTCAGGGCTCACGATGGGGCCACCGGCGCTGAGCGCGTAACCCGTAGAACCAGTCGCCGTGGACACGACCACGCCGTCGCCACGCAGGCGGTCGATATGGTGGCCCGACACCGTGATGTCAAACTCGACCATATCGGACAGCGGACCGCGGGTAAGCGCCATGTCGTTGAGGGCGAAGGTGCGAACGACATCCTTCGTACCGTCTTCGCGCACGGACACGATATCCGCGGCGATGGTGGCGCGACGGCTCACGTGCAGCTCACCGGACAGGGCATCACTCACAACCTGCAAAATGTCGCGCTCCTCGGGGCTAGCGGCCGTCAAAAAGCCCAGGTGACCATAGGAAAGACCGAGGATAGGAATCTCGCGATGGTTGAGGATGCGGGCAGCGCGCAGCAACGTACCGTCGCCGCCGAGCGTAATGACAAGATCGGACCCGTCAATATCAGGCGTGCTCTGAATCTTGGATCGCTGGTCGGCAGCCCATGCGACCTCATAGCCCTGGCGCGTCAGCCAAAGCTCGAGCATCAGACCGCTCTCGACGGCCTCTTGCTTGTAGTAATTGGGAACCAGAAAGACCTTCATAGCGTTGCAGCTTTCTCGCTCAAAACCGATACCTGGGATTGCAGCTCATCGTCGGCGCGCTCGCCGGGGGCAAACCTCGTGCCGTACAGGAAAAACTCAACGTTTCCCTTGGCACCATGAATGGGCGACACGCAGACATCGACCGGGAACAGGCCCTTGGCAGCAAAGAGTTCAACCGCCGCCACGAGTGTATCGTGGCGCACGGCGGGATCGGTCACAATGCCGCCCTCGCCCACCAGCGCCGCCGGAGCCTCAAACTGCGGCTTTACGAGCGTACAGAATGCACCCGTAGGAGTCAGACACGCCAGTACCGCATCGATAATGTTCGCGATGCTGGTAAACGAGACATCACACACAGCCAGGTCGATGGCGCCGGCATAGCCAAGCTCAGGCAGCTGCGTCACGTTTGTGCGCTCATGCAGCGTCACGCGATCGTCCTGGCGCAGCGACCAGTCGAACTGGGCACGGCCCACGTCGACCGAGACAACGGTCGCAGCTCCGCGCTTGAGCAGGCAATCGGTAAAACCGCCGGTAGAGCAGCCCACATCCAGACAGGCAAGGCCCGTCGGATTGATGCCAAACGCATCAAGCGCGCCTTCGAGCTTAAGACCGCCGCGGCCAACATAGGGAATGCGCCCCTTCACATGCAGCGGCAGGCCCGGGATCACCTTAAGGCCCGGCGAAGTCAAGCGCTCACCGCCACTCGAAACCAAGCCGGCCATAAGAGTGCGAAGGGCATCCGCGCGATCGGCGCAGATGCCCTGTGAAATCAGTTCGTCATCAAGACGCACGCTTTTCATGAATGCCATCAACCATTCGTATCCGGAGATGCGGCCTAGCTATCCTGGGATTCGTTTGCCGCATCCTCATCGTATTCCTGCTCGAGCTTGTCGGCCTCACGCGGCGTCAACTCAAACTTGTCGACCATATCGACCGCGCGGGAACCCAGCTCAATCGCTTCGTCAAACAAATCGAGCGAACGCTCCAAGGAGGTATCCTTGGAGCGAACGGTAGCGATGATTTGGTCCAAGCGGTCCGAGATCTCGTCAAAGTTGCGGACAGAACCCTCTGGCATGGCTACTCCTCGACGGAGTCGACAACAGCCTCGGCGGCGTCCGCATCCTCGGCCAGCACGCCAGCCTCAGCCTGGGCAACCGCAACCTTGGCGGCAGCCTCGGCAGCCTGCGCCTCCTCGCGAGCGCGATCTTCGACCAGCAGCTCCTGGTACAGGTCCTCGCCCGGCAGCTCCTCGCTGCGAGCGATCTTACCCAGCACGCCGTTGACGAACGACGCGGACTGGTCGGTGCCATAGGCCTTGGCAAGCTCGACGGCCTCGTTGATCACGATGGCGTCCGAGACCTCCTCGTCGGTGAGGAAACGCATCTCGTAAACGGCGATACGCAGCAGGTTGCGGTCGGCGCCGGGCATGCGCATAAGATCCCAGTTCTTGGCAACGGAGCGCAGAGCGCAGTCGATGCGATCGATATGCTCATAGGCACCGCGGCACAGCTCCAGAGCATAGGGATCGAGGGGACCCTTCGAGATCAGGAAATCACCCTCGAGGACGCGCTCGAGCGGACTGTCCGTGGCCTCGGCCTGGAACAGCAGCTGCAGCGCCTGACTGCGGGCAAGCGTACGCCCGCGATAAACCTTAAGGCTCAAAGGTTACTCCTTGGGGAAAACGAGGCCGTCGATGCAAACGTCGACGCGCTCGACCTCAACGCCCACTTGGGCATCGATGGCGGCGACAACGGCGGCGCGAACAGCCTCGGCGAGTTTCTTGAACGGATAGCCAAAGAACACCACGACACGCACGGTGAGTGCGAGCTTGTCGCCGATGACCTCGGCCTCGACCGCCGGCTCGGAAGCGGGGGCCTTGGACGAGAGCATCATGGAGACAAGGTTGGTGGCAAGGTCCTTGACGCCAACGGAGGCGATGCCCTCGACATCGGACACGGCGCGCGAGACGATGGCGGTCAGAACATCGGGCGAAATGCCGATACCGTCAATCTTGATTTCCTGGGGCATGAGTCCTCCTAGAAGAGTTGGTTGCTAGACGCGGGAGACGAACTTGCCGTCGCGGGTGTCAACCTTGATGACCTCACCCTCGTTGAGGTACATGGGGACCTGGATGACAGCGCCGGTGTCGATCGTGGCCGGCTTGGTGGAACCCTGGACGGTGTCGCCCTTAAAGCCCGGGTCGGTCTGGACGATGGTGGTCTCGATGAACATCGGCGGGGTCACGCCCATGAGCTCATCGTCGGCGAAGAGCAGCTGGCAGACGTCGTTCTCGCGCAGCCACTTGGAGTTCTCGCCCACCATGTCCTCGGGAACGGGAACCTGCTCATAGGACTCGTTGTCCATGAAGATGTAGTCGGTGCCATCGTTGTAGAGGTACTGGAACTCACGGGTGGTGAGCATGACACTCTCGAACTTGGTGCCGGCGTTGCAGGTGTTCTCGACGACGCGGCCGCTCTTGATGTCGCGGGTCTTGTAGCGCACAAACGCGCCGCCCTTGCCCGGCTTGACATGCTGGAACTCGACGATGGTGTAGACCTTGTCCTTGATGCGGAGACCGAGGCCGTTCTTGAAGTCGGCGGTAGAAATGGTAGGCATAGCAACCTTTCTTGTTATGGGCAGAACGCACAAGCGTCCAAATTACATACGACAGAAATTATACACTTGCAGACGGCGCCTGCAGCGAGCGCATAAAAAGAACGCGGGGCGTCCGAATCGATCCGAACGCCCCGCCCCAAACTATCTACCGAAGTAGACTAGCAGTCGATAACGTGCAGGTCGTGCGGGGTCTTGGTGAAGGGCTCGTAGCCGTTCTCGGTGACCACGCCGTAGTCCTCAAGGCGCACGCCGCCCACGCCGGGCAGGTAGACGCCGGGCTCCATGGTGACAACCGAGCCGATCTCGATGGTGTTCTTGCTGCGGTTGAAGTTGGGCAGCTCGTGGATGTCGATGCCCACGCCGTGGCCCAGACCATGGTTGTAGTAATCACCATAGCCGGCATCGCCGATGATCTTCTTGGAAAGCTTGAAGATGTCGTTACCCTCAACGCCCGGATGGATGGCGGCAACGCACTCCTCGTGCGTGCGGCGCACGAGTGCGTACAGGTCGAGCTGCTCCTGCGTGGGCTCGCCCATCACGACGGTGCGTGTCATGTCGGAGCGGTAATCGCAGTAGCCCGCGCCATAATCCATGAGAACGAAATCGCCCTTCTCGATCACGCGGTCGCTCGGCACGGCATGCGGGTTGGCGGTGTTGGGACCGCTCGCCACAATGGAGCCGAAGGCCAGGCTGTCGGCGCCGTTGGCGAACATAAAGTTCTCGAGCTCGTTGCGAACCTGCTTCTCGGTCATGCCGGGCTTAATAAAGCCGAGCATATGCTGGAAGGCGGCATCGGTGATCGACTGTGCATGGCGCATGAGCTCGATCTCCTCGGCATCCTTGATGGCGCGCATCTTGCGGATGTCGTCGTGCATCAGCGGCAGCATGCAGGCGACGGAACGGTCCTCCAGGCCGCGCTGAATACCCTGGTAGAAGTTAATCTGCATATCGTCCTCGACAGCACAGACACGGCACTTGTTAGCCGCAATCTTGCCGGCGACCCAGCCGGGGATGGTACCCTCGTCCATGTCGTAGACCCAGGGGCTGCCGGCGGGCGTGTTCTCCTCAAAGCTGTTGAGGTAGCGCGAGTCGGTGTGGAACAGGCACTGGTCGACCGTAATAAACGCAGCGTGCGGGAACTCGAAGGTGTAGTCGAAGACGCCCTTCACGCCCGTAAGCCAACGAAGGTTGGCCTCGTCGCGCACCACGATGGCATCGTAGCCACGCTCGGCCATCAGGGCACGGACACGCTCGATACGACCGGCAGGACCGGCAGCAAACTCAGACATGCAGATTCCTTTCTTGTTGTCTCAAGATAGACGGGACGGGTCTCAACCGAACGACGGAATCGCATGCGATCCGCAACCGATTGAAAACCCGCCCCTCAACATGATACGAAAGACGATGGAAGTCAATAAATCTTAGAGAAGTTCTTTACGAGAAGCCAAGTAGGCGTGAGCATGGCGCTCAAGAACCTCGTCCTCAACGTTCGTTAGGCGAATGGCGCCGAGTGCCGCGGGCAGCGGCAGCATGCTGCGGTTTGAGCGCGCGAACTGCTGTCTGCGGAACTCCTCGATATATGCGGCAGGCTCCAGATCGAAGGCAAGTTCCTCGATACCAAAGTCCTCCAGACAGTCATCGACCTCAAAGACGTAATCGATATCGAAGTCGCAGGCGTCGTGGGCAAGGCGTGCCTCAAAGCGAATGCCCTCGGACAACAGCTGGTAGGCAGGGGCCTGCGAAGCGGCATCGCCCAAGCAGGCGCGCAGGGTACGCTCCCCCGTCTTGCCAAAATCGAGCGCATGGCGAGCGCTCGGGTTCGTGGCCATCAGTACGTCCTTGCGGGCAGTCTGAGACCATTGAACGGCATTGACGAGCGCGACCTCCTCGCCCGCGAGAATCTCGGGGACGGTCTCAGTAAACTGATTCCAACGGGACTTACTGCTCGAAAGCATGGTGCCAACAAGTACCACATAGCCGAGCTTGAGGTCCTCGGGGTCCGCCTCGCGAACAAGGTCGAGGTCACACACGACCAAGCCCGGTTCGGGACGGAACGCGATAGCGGGAAGCGCATTCGACGACGAGGCAATGAGCGGCTTCATGGTCGTCGCGACCGTGAGCATGGCGTCGAAGGTCGTCGGCAGCAGCGCGCACTCGGTTCGGCCACACCACTGGTTGGCGCACCAGCTAACAACCGAGCAGGTTGCGGCATCGCCAACGGCGACAACCAGATCGTCGCAGGTAATGCCGTTGGCAGACAAGGCGCCAAAGATAGCATCGGCATCGGCCAGCGTGGCACCAGCAGGCGAAACCTCAAGGGAGAACTGCGACACGGCAAAACCGGCGTCGACCAGCGCATGCTCGACGACCTCATCAAAACGTTCTGACGAGGCGGAGTTCCAAACCACCATCGCGCGCTTAGGCTTGCCCACAGCCGAGGCAAACATACGCGACAGCTCATCGAACGCGCCCAATCCGACACGGACATCGACGCTGCGGTTTTGGAAATTGATCAGTTGGCGGCGAATCATAGCAGTCCACGCTCCAAAAGCATCTCGGCACAAAGGTAGGAAACGTCCTCGAAGGACTTGTTGCGAATATCAAGGGTAATATCGGCGGCCTGGCGATACAGCGGACGGCGATGCTCAAACAAGCGCGCGGCATGCTCGGGCGAGCGGAAATCGGGGCGCGTGTCGGACCGACGAATCTGGCGAATCGAATCCTCAAAGTCGCCCTCGAGGTACACGCACGTACCCATTTCGTGCATCAGCTCAATATTCACCGGCGTCTCGACGATACCGCCACCGCACGAAACCAACAGACTGCGCTCGCTTTGGAGCGAACGGAGCGCCGAGGTCTCGAGCTCGCGAAAACGATCCTCACCCTCGGTCTCAAAAATCTCGGTTACCGACTTGCCGCAACGGCGGACGACTAGGCGGTCGGTATCGATAAAACGCCGCTTGAACATAGTGCCGACGTTGCGCGCGAGCGTCGATTTGCCCGCGCCCAAAAAGCCGATAAAGAAGATATGGTCGCAGCCGTGTTTGGTGTGCTGGGACATGACGAGACCTATTCCTCGCAGGGAAGGTCGCGCAGGGCCCGGCGCTCAAAGATACGGAAGATCTGCGTATACCACAGGTCCTGCGTGGCCTGCGGCTTTACCAGGATGGTATCGACGCCGGCGAAGTTGCCGCTCCACACGTCCGTGTAGAGCTGATCACCGATCAGCACCGTCTCGTCGGCCGTGGCGCCGAGGCGCTTAAGACCCGCCTTGAGGGCAAACGGTGCCGGCTTCATGGCGTGGCTGATGGCCTCGAGTCCCAGCTCGCGTGCTGATGCCATGACCTGGTCGCGATGCCAGTTGTTGGACACCATGCACAGCTTAAAGCCTTTGGCGCGGGCGGTATCGAGCCAAGCGGAAACCGCGGCGGGAACCTGCTCGGTGTCGCGCGGCACCAGGGTGTTATCGCGATCGAGCAGAATGGCGCGTTTGCCGTCGGCCCAAAGGGTATCAAGGTCGATGCGATCGACCGAGGCAACGTAACGTTTGGGGCTAAAAATCCTCATGCTAATTCCAAGACTGTTGATGCTCTTCGTAGGTTTGCGAGAAGTACTCCTCGTCCTGCGTAATGTAGAAATACAGGTCATCGGAGTCGGTCGGCTCAAGCGTGGCCTTGAGTGCCTCGAGCGACGGAGAGCAGATGGGCGTGGGTGGCAGACCCTCATGCTTATAGGTGTTATACGGACTATCGCTCTGCAGGTCGTCGGCGGTAACCTCGCCACCGGTGACATACATCATGGTCGCATCGCTGTTGAGATAGCGCAGACCATCGAGCTTGCCGGCAAGACGGTTGTAGAAGACCGAGGCCACGTGCGCGCGCTGGTCGGCGTTGAGGCCCTCGCGCTCAACGATAGAGGCCAAGTTGACGATGTCGTAGTCGGACATCTCCACACCGTAGCGTTCCTTGATCTTGGCTTCGCAGCTCGCAAAGTCAAGCGACTTGTACTCGGTCTTAAACTGATCGAGCATAGCGCGAATCACGCCATCGGCCGTCGGCAAATCACCCAACGAATAGGTCTTGGGGAACAAGAAACCCTCGAGCGAATCGTTGGCGGCGCCCTTAAGGAAGCTATAGTCGTCCACGTAGTTGGAGGCCTTGGCCTGGTTGAGGAAGTCTTCCTTAGAGATGCTGTCGTAGGCCTGGGCCACACGGTCGGCGACTTGATCGACCGTCAGGCCCTCAGGGATAGTCAGCGCACTGGAGCCCGCGTTGGGGCCTTCCATGAGCTGCTGAACAACCTTGGTCGCATCCATGAGTGTGGTGAACGAATAAACACCAGGCTTGAGCGACATATCGGCGTTGAGCTTTTTCACCGCCGCATAATAATCCTTGGGATTTTCGACGATATGGTTCTCGGAGAGAATCGTGGCGATCGTATCGCCCGAAGCACCGTCGGGAATGGTTACCGTAACCTGCTGACCAGCCGTGACCTTCGTATCCTCACCGGCAAAGAAGCCCCTGACGGCCGGCACGACAAAGAAAACGATCGCGACAAGCGCAAGCACCGCCACCACAACGCCGATGATCATGGGAACCGGAGAGCTCTTCTTTTGAGAACCGCGACGAGTATGCGTGTTGTAGCTCGAGCGGGTCGCCGGAGCAACGCCATGCGAACCGCGAGCGTGATGCGAATGCGATTGGGGGGCCTGCGTTCGCTGGGTAGGTGCCTGCTGCTTAAAGCGGGTACCGCCTGCAGGCTGGGCCGTACGAGCAGTGGGCTGCTGAGCCGCGTGAGAAGCCGAATGCTGAATCGAACGAGCAGAAGGCTGCTGACCCGTCCGTTGAACAGATTGGGTCGAATGAGAGAAGGACTGCGCCGGGCGCGCGACAGACTGAGCTGCGCGCTGCGTCGGCTGTGCCGAACGCTGGCCAGGCTGGGCAGGGCGCGACGCTGGCTGCCGTGTACGATTCTGCTGGCGCGGATCGGAAGCGTTAGGCATGCGAAACCTCCTCGTTTTTACGATCGAGCCATGTCTGCAAGAACAGGCTGGCGGCGATCATGTCAATCTTGCCCCTCATCTGCTTTTCGTTGAGTCCCTGCTCTCGCAGGATTCGCTTGGCCTCCTGCGAGGACAGACGCTCGTCCTCAAACTCCAGAGGAAGTTCGAGCTCGTCGGCAATCTTTTGGGCCACGGCGGCGACGCGCTCGGCCTGGGGGCCGGGCTCACCGGCCATGGTCAAGGGACGTCCGCTTACCAGGATGTCGGGCTCATAGTCCTCGACCAGGTAGCGGAAAGTCTTGGCCATACCGGTGACCTCGGCGGCCGGGAGCACCTTGACGGGCATCGCCATCTTGCCATCACGGCTCGAGACGGCGATGCCAATCCTGGTCTCCCCTATGTCCAGCGCAAGCGCGACCACAGCGACTACTTAGGTTATTAGGCGCCGAGCGCGGTCTTAGCGGCCGCGAGGGCATCGGCGATGCCGGCAGCATTCTTGCCACCGGCCTGGGCCATGTTGGGACGGCCACCACCGCGACCGTCGACCAGGCCCGCGATCTGCTTGATCACGTAACCGGCGTGGAACCCGGCCTTCACGGCGTCATCGGAGCCGGCAGCGAGCAGGGCCGGAGTGCCCTTCTCAGTCACGCTGGCGATGACACAAGCGACAGGGCCGGCCACCTTCTGGTGCACGGTATCCCATACGTTGCGCAGGTCGGCAGCCTCAAGGCCCTGGAGCTCAGCAACGACGAGCTTATAGCCGTCGAGCTCGACAGCACCCTCGATGGCGCTGGAAATGGCGTCGGAGGAACCACCGGTCAGAGCCTTTTTGAGCTTGTTGGACGTCTCGCGCAGTTCGGCCTGCAGGTTCTCCACACGGGCGGGAACCTCGTCGACGCGGCACTTGAGCGCAGCGGCGGCGGCGTCAACGAGTGCCAGGCGGTCGGCCATATAGTCGAGAGCACCCTTAGAGGTCACGGCCTCGATACGGCGGACATTGGAGCCTGTGGAGGACTCGGAAATGATCTTGAACAGGCCGATCTCGGCGGTGTTGGCAGCGTGCGTGCCACCGCAGAGTTCGCGGGAGAACGGCTGGTCCTCAGCGCCCACGGAGACAACGCGGACGACGTCACCGTACTTCTCGCCAAACAGGGCGACAGCGCCGGCAGCCTTAGCCTCGTCGATGCCCATGACACGGGTCACGACCGGCTTGGAAGCGAAGATCTGCTGGTTGACCAGGTCCTCGACAGCCTTGAGCTGCTCGGAGGACAGGGCCTCGAAGTGTGTAAAGTCAAAGCGCAGGTGCTCGGGCGTCACCAGCGAGCCGGCCTGGGAGACGTGCTCGCCCAGGACCTGCTTAAGGGCAGCGTCGAGCAGGTGCGTGGCGGTGTGGTTGCGGCGCAGGAAGCCACGGCGCTCGGCGTCGAGCGCCGCGGTCACAGCGGCACCGACGGTCAGCGTGCCCTCGGCAACGTGCGCGACGTGGGCATACAGGCCGTTGTGGTTCTTGGTATCGGAAACGGTAAGAACAACGCCCTCGGCGGAAAGCTTTCCGGCATCGCCCTGCTGGCCACCCATCTCGGCGTAGAACGGGGTGCGGTCGAGCACGACCTCGACGTCCTCGCCGGCGGCAGCGGACTCGACGGACTCGCCGTTGCGCACGATGGCGACAACCTTGGCGCCCTCGATCACATCGTTGTCATAGCCGTCGAACTCGGTCGCTGCGACCTTGTCGGAAAGCTCGACCCACACATCGTTGAAGCTGCCCCAGGCATCGCCCTTTGCGTTAGCGCGGGCGCGGGCCTTCTGGTCCTCCATGCAGGCGGTAAAGCCGTCCATGTCGACATCGTGGCCAGCGGTGCCGGCGATCTCGACGGTCAGGTCGATGGGGAAACCAAAGGTGTCGTGCAGCTTAAAGGCAACATCGCCCGGAAGCACAGCACCCTCGGCAAGCGCTGCCAGGGCCTCATCCAGGTAGACGCGACCGTTGTCGAGCGTCGTGGAGAAACGCTCCTCCTCGGAGGCGACGATACCCTTGACGAGCGCGACGTTCTTGAGCAGCTCAGGATAGGCCTCGCCCATCTGAGCGTTGACCTCGTCGATGAACTTGGTCAGGAAGGCACCCTCGATACCCAGCAGGCGACCGTGGAACACGGCACGGCGGAGCAGACGGCGAAGGACGTACTCGCGACCCTCGTTACCGGGGAGGATGCCGTCGGAAATCATAAAGTCGACGGCACGGGAGTGATCGGCGATGATGCGCAGCGAGCGGCTGGCGCCGGAGTAATCATCGGCGTCATAGGTCTTGCCGCTGATCTCCTCGCCCAGCTTGATGAGATGCTGCATCAAGTCGCCGTCGTAATTGGCGGTCTTGTGCTGCATGATGGCGGCCATGCGCTCCAGGCCCATGCCCGTATCGAGGTTGCGGTGCGGCAGCTCCGGCATGGAGCCGTCCTCCTGACGGTCGTACTGGGTAAACACGAGGTTCCAGAACTCAAGGAAGCGGTCGCAGTCGCAGCCAGGCTTGCAGTCGGGGCTGCCGCAGCCGACCTCCTCGCCCATGTCAAAGTAGATCTCGGAGCACGGACCGCAGGGGCCGGTGGGGCCAGCGGCCCAGAAGTTGTCGTCCTCGCCCAGGCGGGAGATGTGGTCCTCGGCAACGCCCAGAGAACGCCACACGTCGTGGGTCTCGTCGTCCTCGGTAAAGACGGTAAAGTACAGGCGGTCGAGCGGCAGCTTGAACTCCTTGGTGATGAGCTCAAAGGCCCATGCGCAAGCCTGCTCCTTGGAGACGCCGCCAAAAGAGAAATCGCCGAGCATCTCGAAGAACGACAGGTGACGACCGTCCTCGCCGATGCAATCGATGTCGTTGGTGCGGACGCACTTCTGGCAGGAAATCGCGCCGATCTCCTTCATGGTCTTCTTGCCCTGGTAGTACTCCTTAAACTGGTTCATGCCGGCGTTGGCAAGCAGCAGCGAGGGATCATCGGGGACGAGGGACGAAGAAGGATAGAGCTTAAGACCGCGCTCCTCAAAGAAGTTGAGGAACTTGGAGCGGATCTCGGCCGTAGTCATTGACGGGTAGTCAGCACTCATAGAGGGAATCTCCTCGGTTTCACATCGAAACAGTTCAAACGTAACGATATTACCATCCCGCCGCGCAAGTGCAAAAAAGAGGGTCGGCACAATGCCGGCCCTTCAGCGAAATTGCATGTTAGCGCGTATGAATATTAATCCGAATTACCCCGCTAGTTGTCATCATCGTCCATGGAGCCGTCGATGCCGGTTTTGGTGTCGTCGTCCGAGTTGGAGTCATCGTCCTTGGCGAAGGGATTCTTGAAGAAGCCCGTGGCATCGGGTTGCAAACCCAAGAGCTTGATCCAGGGATTATCGAACTCGGGCTTAGGCATCGCCTGGGCCTCGGGCGCAGTCTCGTTACCGATGAGCTCGGACTCATAGATGAAGGTGTCGTCGCCGAGCGCGTCGTAGGCGGCGACCGGGTTGCCATCGGCATCGCGGTACGGCGTGCCCTTAAACACGGCTCCGTCATAGGCCACAAGCTGACGGCCGGTCTCATTCTCGAAGTAGTACACGAAGATGCCCTTGAGGGCCGCACAAAGCGGGATGGCAATAATCATGCCGATGGGCCCCATGAGTGCCGAACCAATAACGAGAGCCGTAAGGCTCATAATGGGATGCACCTGCACTGAGCTCTGCATGACCTTAGGCGAAATCACATTGTCGGTGACGTTTTGCGCGACCATCGTCACGATGAGCGTCCATAACGCCAACATGGGGCTGAACATGAAACCGAGCACTGTGGCGATTGCTGCGCTCACCCAGGGACCGACGACCGGAACCAAATGCATGATGCCGGTAAAGATAGCCATGAGCGCCGCATACGGATGGCCGATGATCATAAAACCGATAAAGGCGAGGAAACCACCGCAGATGGACGTCACGACCATACCGCGCATGTAGCCGCCGACAGAGCGAGAAAGGATGGCGACCATAAAGCGGTACGAGGTCTCCTTCTCCTGACCGATGATGGTGCAAATCTCGTGATGCATGCGAGGGTAGTCGCAGGCCATCCAGTAGGCAAGCACCAGACCAAGGAAGATCACGAACAACTGCGAGGCCGTATTGGTGATGAGCGGGAACACACCGCGACCAAGCTCGGCAGCAATCTGAGACACATACTTCGATGCCACGGTAACCAGGGACGAAAGATTATCGTCCAAATACTCCTTGAGCGGCGTATTGTTGAGCGTCTTGGCATGCGAGATCATCTCGTTGAGGTCGCCACCCGCAACACGAAGCTGCTCGGGCAGGCGGCTCAGAACTTCCATGATCTGACCAAAGAGAATCGGCGACAAGATACAAACGACACCGACGAGCACGGCAACAACAACAATAAGCGCGATAAGCGAACCGATGCCGCGATTCACGCCATGGTGCTCGAGCCAGTTGGTGATCGGGGACATCACAAAAGCAATGATGGAGCCGACGGCAAGAAACTCAATAACCGGTGCCAGGATGCCCATAAGGTTAAAGATGACAGCAGCAATAACAATGCAGCCGACAACAGCCCAAATGCGCAGCGTCAGAATGCGGGTGTCGCGCAGCACGCGATCGGTTTGTTGAGGGTGCTCACTCATGAACGAATCATCACTCCGTCGGGGTCGATCTTGTCCTGAATCTTCTTAAGCGTGCGGCGCAGCAGACGCGAAACCTGCACCTGAGAAATACCCAGCTTCTTGGCGATCTCGATCTGGGTCATGCCCTTTACAAAGCGCAGCTCGATGACTTCGCGCTCGCGCGGCGAGAAATCGCGAATGGCTTCCTCGATCACTAGGCGGTCATCGGTAAAGTCGAGCTCGTTGTCGTCGTCGGCGTAACGGTCGAGAATCGAGGGGGCATCGTCGGAATCGGACGCACCAGGAGCCTCGATGGGCACCGAGGTATAAGCCGAAGACGATTCCATAGCCTCGAGGACCTCATCGACAGTCACATCTAGATACTCAGCGATCTCCTCAACCTTAGGCGAACGCTGCAGCTCGTTGGTAAGTTTGTCGGTAGCCTGGTTGACCTTGGCCGAGAGCTCCTGCAAGCGACGGGGCACGCGCACGCTCCAACCCTTGTCGCGGAAGTGACGCTTGATCTCGCCCAAGATGGTAGGCGTGGCAAACGTGGTGAACTCGAGTCCGCGCTCAGGGTCAAAGCGGTCGATAGCCTTGAGCAGGCCCAAATAGCCAACCTGCATAAGGTCATCGAGCGGCTCGCCGCGGTTCTTAAATTTGTTGGCAAGAAACCTTACCAGGTTCATGTGGGACATGACGAGCTGCTCGCGTGCGTCCGGGTCACCGGTCTCTTTATAGCGACGAAACAGCTCGCGGGTTTTCTCCTTGTCCCAAGCGGTCTTGCCGCTCCGGGAACGTTCGGTCATATTAGATATCCGCCTTGAGGTCGAGGGAAAGCGTCAGGGGCGCCGCAGTCTTTTCGTAGGAGTCGCACACGCTCGCCAAAATGAGCTCGGCATACACAGCGGCCTGGTCATCCTCGTCGACCGTAGCCTGATCGCCAAAGGTAATAGTCATGCCAACGTGGGTCTCATCGACATCGAATTTGATGGTGATGTCATCGCAGTCGACCGCGGTGCAACCAAAGATGAAAGCCTCCTCAGCAGCCATGCGGATGTCCTCGATGCGATCGACAGACATAGAGCACAGGGCACCAACGTTGGCTGCCGTCATGCGCACAAGGCGAGCGAGACGCGGGTCACCGGCAACGGTCAGCGTGATAGGGCAGGTTGCTTCGCTACTCATCGCAGGACTCCTCAGAGGTCTCGGCGGGCGTATAGGTGTAATACTGAGCCGGCTTGGATACAGACTTCTGACCATCATCGTCGCCCGCGGCGGCCTCGTCCTCGCCAATTAGGACGCGCTCGGTAGGCTGCTCGGCCTCCGCAGCGGCAGCGGCGAGCTTGCGATCGGCGTCGGCTGCAGGAGCCTTCACCTTATTGAAGAGCTTCTGCACAGCACCGGCGGCAGAGTCGGTCACGCTCGACACAGCATTGCTGGCCTCGGCCATGCTGCCCGTAACCTCGGAAATGTCGCGAACCACGGCTTCGACCTCTACGAGATTGGAGGTAAGTGCGTCGACGGCGGTCTTGCTCGACTTGAGGAGCGGCTCAACCTGCGCCAGCGCGGGGGTGAGCTCATCGACGGCGCCATCGAGCTTTGCCACCACGGGCTGAGCCTCGGCGATGGTGTTATTGAGATCGCTTACGGTCTTGTCGAGCGAATCAACGACGTTGCGGGTCTTGCGCAGCGTGAGCGCGAGCTCGATAACAGCCCACACGCCGGCAACGGCGAGCAGAAGCAGGGCGATTTGAATGGGACTCATACAAGCCTCCCGAAGGAATTGAAATACAGACGCTGTTCATGGTACCCCAAAGAAGGGGAAAGATACCCAAAGGGAATGCGCGAGATGGCAACGACCTACTTGGGCGCATTGCCGCTACGGTCGCGCTCGCTTTGCTCTACACGCCACTCTTCCCAGCCGCGGCCGGCAGGCTGCCAAAACGCGCCGTGCTCAAGCCCCTCGGGCAAATAACGCTGATCGACCCAGCCTTCGGGATAATCATGCGGATACTTATACACGCCGTACTCGTCGCTGCCCGGGCGATGACGATCGCGCAGATAACTCGGCACCTCGCGAAGCCCACTGGAATGAATATCGGCCAACGCCGCATCAATGGAAGCCTCGCACGCGTTGGATTTAGGCGCCAAGCACACATATAGCGCAGCCTGAGCCAGGTTAATGCGGCACTCGGGATAGCCAATGACCTCGGCAGATTTAAATGCGGCATGCGCCACCAAAAGCGCCTGCGGGTCGGCGTTGCCAACGTCCTCAGAAGCCTGAATCATAATGCGGCGAGCGATAAACTTTGGGTCCTCCCCCGCGTCGATCATGCGCGCGAGCCAATAGATCGTGGCATCGGGGTCGCTGCCGCGCATAGACTTAATAAACGCACTGATGATGTCGTAGTGCATGTCGCCGTTTTTGTCATACGAAAAGCCGCGACGCGGGTTGGCAATCTTTACGTCATCCACGGTGATGGGATAGCGCTCCCCCGCCGCCGGCGCTGGCGTTCCCTCGGTATCGGGACGCGTGACGGCAATCTCGCTCGCAAGCTCGAGTGTCGTAAGCGCCGATCGAGCGTCACCTGCAGCCAGCGTGCAGATGGTCTTAACCGTATCCTCATCGGCAGAGAACTTGCCGTTCAGGCCCTGCGGCGCCTCGAGCGCACGCTCGATAAGTGTGGCGATATCCTCGTCCTTTAAATGCTCAAGCTCCACCACGCGACCGCGCGAGAGCAACGCCGAGTTGACCTCAAAGTACGGATTCTCCGTCGTGGCGCCAATCATAATGACGGTACGGTTCTCGACTGCATGCAACAGGGCATCCTGCTGCGACTTGGAAAAGCGGTGAATCTCGTCGATGAAAAGAATGGTGCGACGGTCGTACGTATTCAGACGTGTCTTGGCCTCGTCAATCACACGGCGCAAGTCCTTCACGGTGCCCGTCACGGCGCTGACCTCGACAAACTCACTCTTGGTATGGTTGGCGATAATATGTGCCAGCGTCGTCTTGCCCGTACCGGCCGGCCCGTACAGAATCACACTCGACAGCACGTCGTGCTCAATTGCGGCACGCAACCACGAGCCCTTACCGACGGCCTTTTGCTGGCCCACGTACTCGTCGAGCGAATTGGGGCGCATGCGCACCGCAAGCGGCGCATTCCGAAAGGAGCGCTCACGCGTCGAAGCAGAAAAAAGGTCGTCCATAGCCATCCCGTGCGTCAATCAAATACGTTTTCCACTAACAGTATACCGAATAAATACGAACTACCGTTCGTTAATATAAGTACGGTGCGGAAACTTCAATCCCGGGAAAAGCTTGCTCGTAAGTTCGCAGAAATAACCGTCCGTCATGCTAGCAATGTAATCCACGACCGCCTGGTCTTTATCGCCCTGCCAGGCATAGGTGCGATCGTAGTAGGAAAGCTGCTGCTCAATGCGAGAGATGTGGTGCTTAAAGATGTAAGAGGACTCGTCGCCTTCGTTTATATCCTGCAGGCAACGGTCGTAGAGCTTTTCAAAGGCCTCGCGCAGCTCCGCTTCGGAGTCGCCTTCGATGCCGCCCTTGCTATAGATCTTCTCGTAGTTCTCGCGCTTAGCGCGGCGGATTTCCTCAAACAAGCCCTCGCTCATCTCGATGCGCGGCTTGCCATAGCTGTGCTCAACAATATCGATGGAGGCGTGCGTGAGGATCCAGCTGTTGTATGCACCGCCCAGGCCATCGTCAAAGGCGTCGGGCGACAGCAGGCCCGCCGCAATGGCGTCTTGGCGATCGCGCCCAACGTAGGCGAGGATATCCGAGATGCGAACCACACAGCCCTCGAGCGTCATGGGACGCAGGTGCTCAATTGCGCTATAACCTGTGGCAATGCATTCCTCGACGGTTCGGTCGAACTGGTCAAAGGAACCCATGTCCGAAAGCTCAAAAACACGCTGTTCGTACTCGCCGTTGTGGCACAGTACGCCGTCGAGCGTCTGGAGCGACACGTTGCGGCCGTACAGCGCGTCAAGCACGCGGACCGACTGCACGTTATGGAAAAAATAACGACCGGTACGCAAGTGATAGATATCGTTGAGAAAGCGCTCGCCGGCATGGCCAAAGGGCGTGTGGCCCAAGTCGTGGCCTAAACCAATCGCCTCGATCAGGTCACAGTTGAGCCCCAGGGCACGTCCGATATCGCGAGCGATGCGCGAGACAAGCTGCACGTGCAGGCCGCGGCGCGACAGGTCATCGTTGCTGCGAAAACTGAAGACCTGCGTTTTACCTGCATAACGGGTGTATGCGGGCAGATGCAGAATCTTTTCGATATCGCGCATAAAAGCCGGACGCATGAGCGTACCCTCGTCTGCGGCTCGATTGACACGGCGGATGACCTGGTCGTCACCACATCGATAGGGATTAACGACGCCCGAGGCGCGATCGGCAGCGATACGCTCGACCAGCTCGGGCGACAACGCCGCGGGAATGCGATCCATGCGCGCCTTGATGGCGGCTGTCTGTTGATTGATTGCCATGGCATGCTCCTTAAAAAGGGCGCGCAAACGATTACAGCGTACTACCCACGACCTCGATTATGGCAAATATAGGCACCAAAAACGGCAGCAAAGGCAGGGAGCGCGATTTTGCAATGAGACAAGCGGCGGCAAGGGTCAGGAGCGCAACCGCAAACGCGACGACACCACCCAGGGGATCGAGGGTGCAAAGGGCAAAGAGCGCCTTGGCGTCCCCCATGCCAATGCCAGGGGCGTGGCGAACACGACGCCAGAGCGACTCAGTAAGCACAAGGGCAAGGTAGACGATAACCGCAAGACCAGCGTGGTCAAGGGCTGTGTTAACGCCCCTGTCGAGCCAAACGCCTGCAAGCGCAGCCACGGCGCACGCGCCGGCAAGCTGATTGGGAAACCGTCGCTCACGGGCATCAATCGCCGCGCCGGCAAAGATGCAAATCCAAAACGGGATATAGAACATCGAACACCTCCTTGAGCAGCAGCTCAAACGCAAAAACCACCACAAAGGTGCCTGTCCCCTTTGTGATGGTTTTGATCATGGTTATTTGGCGCCTTGCATGACCTCGTCGAGGGTAACACTCACGGCGTGCTGCGTCGGCACCCAGTCAACCTTCAAGAACAGAGCAGCCACCGTAATGGGGATATAACTGAACATAAAGATCGGGAAGGTAAACAGGTTAGTCACAAGACGCCACTTTTGCGCGCAGTGAATATGCTTGTACTCAAAGATGGTCGTGAGCAGTGCCAGGATAAAGAACGTCTGATACATCATGGCGAAGGTCAAAATGAGCGAAGCGGCGCACGCCTGCATCTCAACCTCGGTAGCCAAAAAGCCATGCGAAAGACCGCCCACGATGAGGAACGTCGCATTGGCGAGCATCGAGATCAACGATAGCAGCATGCCGGGCGCAATCGTCATGAACATGTCATAGGCGGCAAAGCGATGGTAGCGAAAGGTCGATTTGACCAAGTGCTTACCGTAGGTAAAGAATACCTGGTAGAAGCCCTTAGTCCAGCGCATACGCTGTTTCCAGGACGCCTTAAACGTCACGGGCTGTTCGTCAAAGAACTCCGCCGGTGCATAGCCAATGCGAATGCCGTGGATGGCGCAGAACGTGGTGAACTGAATGTCCTCAGTCAGCGTGTGGAACTGCCAACCGTGCATGCCCTCGATAACACTGGCGGAGATGAGGTAGCCCGAACCTGAGACGGCGCAAGACGTCTTGCAGATGTTGCGCGCGTTGTTGAGAAAGCGCGCCTCGCGCAGATACCACGTAGCATTAGCCGCCGAGATCCACGAGCTGCCGAAGTTCTTGGAGTTACGATAGCTCGTGACCACATGAAAGCCCTGGTCAAAAGCATCGTTCATCTTGGATACGTAATCACGGGAGATAACGTTGTCGGCATCGAATATAAAGTAGCCCTCAAACGTGTCGGGATACTCGTTAAGGATGCGGTCGAAGCCAAAGTCCATGACCCAGCTCTTACCCTTGCGGGCCAGGTCGTTGCGCTCATAAACGATGGCGCCCGCCTCGCGCGCGAGCTGCGCGGTGTTGTCGGTGCAGGCGTCGGCAACGACAAAGACCTCGATGAGCTCGGACGGATAGTCCTGATCCTTGATGGAGCGAACGAGGTTGGCGATCACGGCCTCCTCGTTATGCGCAGCAATAAAGAAGGCATAGCGGTGGAGTTTTTTGGCCTTGGGAGGCGCGACCTCGCCACGAAGAGCGCCAATGACAAAGAAGACCACCTGGTATAGAAAGCAGACCATGAGCAGCGTGACGACAATCTGGTTGAAGATCACGATGGGTGTGTTGGTTTGTAAAAAGGCGAGCATGCAGGCTCCCAGCAACGCGTTACGTAAACAATCGTATATCTTACCGCAGGCTTACCGAGTTCAAGAAACCACCTAATACTGGCTAGGCTTCGAGCAGACCGAGCTGCGGGACGATTTCGTCGCCGGCGGCAGTGCGGCTGAGCGAACGCGGGGCCAGATCGTCCAGAACCGCCGCAAGGTCCCACGGCAGTTCGTCACGGCACTCAATGCGCTCCCCCGTCGCGGGATGGTCGAATGCGACGCGCCAGGAATGAAGGAATTGCCTGGTCAGACCCTGATCGGCGCGCGCATCGCACTTACCGTAGAGCGGATCGCCCACGCAGGCGTGGTTGATATGGCGCATATGCACGCGAATCTGATGCGTGCGACCGGTAAACAGGTGGCACTCGACAAGCGTGTAGCCGTCGTCGAAACGCGTGGAATCAAAGCGTTCAAGCACCTTGAAGGTCGTGATGGCCTGGCGCGCAAAGGGGTCATCGGAAACCGCCATCTTCACGCGGTCGCGTGTCGATCGGGCAATACCGGTGTTGATGGTGCCCTCGTCCATGGCGATGTGCCCGTGAACGAGCGTGATATAGCGACGGTCGAGCGTGCGCGTACGGATAAGATTTTGAAGTGCGCGCTGGGTGTCGTCGTCTTTTGCCGCGAGCATAAGGCCCGAGGTATCGCGATCCAAGCGATGCACGATGCCGGGGCGGTCCTCTCCCTGCACGGTACCAAGATGATCGATACCGCAGTGGTAGACCAGAGCGTTTGCAAGGGTGCCGCTCTCGTGGCCATGGGCGGGATGGCACACCAGGCCGCGCTGCTTGGAGAGCACGATGAGGTAGTCGTCCTCGTAACGGATATCAAGGGGAATGGCCTCGGGAATCACATCAGTGGGATCGTGCGGCTCGGGCAGGTCGACCGAGATGCGGTCACCGGAGCGCACGGCATACTTTTTTGATAGGCAGGTCTCGCCGTTGACGGCAACGGCGCCGCCCTCGATCAAGTGCGCGCAGGCAGAGCGCGTGGGGCAGCCATCGTTGGCGCCCAGATAGGCGTCAAGACGCTGACCAGTGGAATCGTCGGCAACAAGAATATGGATGTCGGCCATTAACGCTCATTCCTTTCGCGAATCTTGCGGGCACGCTCCCCACGCTGCTTGGCTTTGCGTTTGGCGCGGGCCTCGTCACGGGCGTTGAGCTCGGCGGTCGCATCGACCTCGCGAGCGGCGGGACTCAAGAACATGTAACCGATAAGAGCCAGCACGACACCAACCGTAATGCCAATATCGGCCACGTTAAAGACGGGGAAATCAATGAAGGTAGCGGCAATAAAATCAGTCACAAAGCCCATGGCCAGGCGATCAATCGCGTTGCCGACAGCACCGCCCGCGACCATGGCCATGCCCACAACCTCAAGACGAGCAAGCTGAGGCGCACGCAGCAAGTACACGGCAATGGCGACAATGACCGCAAGCGCCAGCACGGCGAACGCAACGCCATGGCCCTCGCCCATACTAAAGGCGGCTCCGATATTGCGAACAAACAGAAAGTCAATCACACCGGGGATAACGGTCATATGCAGGGCATCGCCCACGGCACGAACCGCAAGCTTGGTCAGCTGGTCAACTAGCAGCACAACAAGCGCTACCCCACCAGCAACACCTAACCGCCAACGCAAAGGCGGCGTCATATCCGCACCACGACCCAAAGAAATCCCCTACCCTCAAAACAATCGAATTCCGTTTAACGCAGTAGATAATCATACATTGACGCAAGCAAGAAGCGACAAATCTCCCAAGAACGGAAACACCGCAGGTAGAGCATAAATGAGCGAGCGGGTCGCATTTGAGACAAGGTGACGTGAAATCAAAACCACCCCTAAAAGGGGTGGTTTGCTCTTAGGGTATAACCCTTGGATTT
>CABVAY010000018.1 GCA_902496455.1 uncultured Collinsella sp. | reverse complement strand
GCGGGTGGTTTCTGATGCGGCGCGCTGCGCGCCCCGCACAGGCTAAAGCCCGTAAAATGAAAGGGCGCTGACCTTTCGGTCGCGCCCTTGAAATTGAACGTCAGATTGTCCAAATGCGGCCCGCGCAGCGTCGGCAGGTCCGCCGTTCGGTAGAACGGCGGAACCTAAAGGGCGTCGGCGCAGCGCTTACAGATATGCGCGTGGCCGTTGTACTCGCCGACGGAGGTGCGGTAGTTCCAGCAACGGTCGCAGCACTCGCCCTCGGCAGCCCCAATGGCAACGGAAAGCTCCTCACCTTGGGTCAGCTCAACATCGGAGACGATGTAGAACTCGGCCAGGTCGACGGCCTTGTCGCCGGTCAGCAGCGCATACATCTCGGCGGGAACGACCGCCTTGACGCGGACCTGCTGGCTCTTGGTGAAGGTGCCGGCGGAGCGGGCATCCTCAAGGGCCTTGGTCACGGCGCTACGAAGCTCGAGGGAAGCCTCGAGCACGCCCTCGAACTCATTGGCCTCGTCGACCGTGATGGGCGACTTGTACCAATCGAGCAGCGCTGCGTACTTCTGGTGATCGACGCAGCCGGCGGGCGCATAGGCCATGGCCTCGTCGACCGTGTAGGAAAGGATCGGCTGCAGGTCGCGCATGAGCATCGAGAAGAGCTCGGCCAGCACGGTCTGGGCGCTGCGACGCTCGAGCGAGCCGGGCTTCTCGCAGTACAGACGGTCCTTCAGGGCGTCGAGGTACACGTTGGAGAGCTCGGTGACCACGAAGTCGTAGAGCGCACGGTAGGCGCGCGGGAACTCGTAGCTGGCGTAAGCATCGTCGACCTCGGCCTGGACCTGGGACAGGCGGGCAACCATGAGCTTGTCGAGCGGCAGCAGGTCGGCAAAGGCGACGCCGTCGGTCTCGGGCTCAAACTGACCCTCGAGCTCGGAGAGCAGGAAGCGCAGCGTGTTGCGGAAACGACGGTAGGCATCGGACGTACGAGCAAGGATCTCGTGGTCGATGGACACGTCGGAGCTGGTATCGACGGAGGCAACCCACAGACGGATGATGTCAGCGCCCATCTCGTCGCAGACCTTGTTGGGGTCGATGACGTTGCCGAGCGACTTGGACATCTTGCGGCCCTGGCCATCAAGGGTGAAGCCCTGCGAGACGACCGCCTTGTACGGAGCGTGGCCGTTGGCTCCCACCGAGGTGAGCAGCGAGCTCTGGAACCAGCCACGGTGCTGGTCGGAACCCTCGAGGTACACATCCGCCGGATACTCCAGCTCGGGACGGTACTCGCAGACGGCCTTCCAGGAGACGCCGGAATCCCACCACACGTCGAGGATGTCCTTATCGGCCTTGAGGTGATGGCCGCCGCACTTGGGGCAGACGCAGGCCTCGCCCAGGTAGCTCTCGGGAGCGTCGGTGAACCAGGCATCGGAGCCCTTCTCGTGGAAGAGCTTGATGACGGCGTCGAGCGTGGCGTCGTTCATGACCTTCTCGCCGCAGTCGGCGCAGGTGTAGCTCGGGATAGGCACGCCCCAGTTGCGCTGACGGCTGATGCACCAGTCGGGACGCTGCTCGACCATGGCGCCGATGCGGTTGGCCGCGTGGGCCGGATACCACTTGACGTTCTCGCGGACCTCCTTGCCAGCCTGCTCGCGCAAACCGGTCTTGTCCATCGAGACAAACCACTGGTCGGTAGCACGGAAGAGCACCGGGTGCTTGCAGCGCCAGCAGTGCGGATAGCTGTGCGTGATCTTCTTCTCGAGGACCAGGGTGCCGCGCTCGCGCAGGAACTCGATGATGTGCGGGTTGGCCTCATCAGTATCCATACCGCTGAAGGGGCCACCGGTGCCGAACTCCTCACCGGTGTAGAACTTGCCGTCGTCATCGACCGGCATGCAAATGTCGGTGATGCCCTCCTTGAGGCAGGCAAAGTAGTCGTCGACGCCGTGGCCGGGCGAGTTGTGGACGATACCGGTACCGTCATCGACACCGACGTAATCGGCCAGCAGCGCCACGCCCTCGACACCGTCGAAGATCGGCTGCTTGTAGTGGATGTGGTGGAAGGTCTCGGCAGGAACCACGTAGGGCTTGCCGTCGACCATAACCGGGGTGTACTCCCAGCCAAACTCCTCGCAGCACTTGGGAGCCAGGTCCTCGAGCATGACCTCGGCACGACCCTCGTGCTCAACGGCGACATAGGCGGCGCCGGGCTTAAGGGAAACGGCCTGGTCGGAGGGGATGGTCCACGGCGTGGTCGTCCAGATGATAAAGTCGACCGGGCCGTCGAAGTTCTCGAGGCCGGCGGGCTTGGAAGTCATCTCGAAGCGCACGAAAATGGAGGGGCTCGTCTCGTCAGAGTACTCAATCTCGGCCTCGGCGAGTGCGGTGTGGCAGTGCTTACACCAGTGGACGGGCTTGTGGCCGCGATAGATCATGCCCTTGTCGAACATAGCCTTGAAGACCTCGATGTCGGCGGCGTCATGCTGGTGATAGAGGGTCAGATACGGGTTGTCCCAATCGCCGAGCACGCCCAGGCGACGGAAGCCGGCCTTCTGCAGCTCGATGTTCTCGACAGCGAACTTATTGCAAAGCTCGCGGATCTTAGCCGTGGAGGTCTGGTTGAACTTCTCGGTGCCGAGCTTCTCCTCGACCTTGTGCTCAATCGGCTGACCGTGGCAGTCCCAACCGGGGACATAGGGAACCTCATAGCCCTGCATCATCCAGTAGCGGTTGATCATGTCCTTGGAGATCTTGTTCATGGCATGGCCGATGTGGATCGGGCCGTTGGCGTACGGAGGGCCGTCGTGCAGCACGAACTTCTTATGCCCCTCGTTCTTCTTTAGAACTTGCTCGTAGACCTTGTTGTCCTGCCAGTCCTTGAGTCGCTTGGGCTCGGACTTGGAAAGACCGGCACGCATGGGAAATCCGGTTTTGGGCAGATTCATCGTCTGCTTGTACTCGTTTGCCACGGTACCCCTTTCATGTCGTGGGCGCGCACGCCCTCTGGGCACCAAAAAAGCGCCCGTCCCTACAAGCTGGGACGAAGCGCCATAAAACAGACAGTCTGCCCGTAAAAGCTCTTCGCTTAACCACCCAGCTTAGATGCCCTCGCCCGCGTATTCGCGCGCTCGCATCCGTTACTCGGCTGGCCTGTATCGACGGCCATCTCGGCGATGTCTACTAAGACGAACCTGCGCGGCACGTCCGTTGGGATCGCAGCTCCGGGGTGATTTTCATCGGTCGCATGCACGGGTTCTCAGCGCTCCCCGCTCTCTGTGGCATGCGGACGGCCGACTACTCGTCCCCATCAACGCTTATGCGGAGTATGCTAGCACGTTCCACGCCGACGAAAAACCCTCAACACTGGTTTTATACGTTCGAAATTTCTCGCGGCTGTGGACCTTCTCTTGGAGCAAAATACCTGAAAGCACTTTATCGAACGAAAGAAGGTTGCTATGCGCACGATTGGAATGAGCGACTACACCGTTGGCGAGGATTGCTTTGACGAGCTGCCCACCGCACTGGCGGAGTACGGAGCGACCAAGGTCGCGATCTTCGGTGGCAAGCGGGCACTGGCCGCAGCACTTCCCGGTATCGAAGCTGCGCTAGCGGGTACCGACGTCGAGATTCTGGAGACGCGCGTCTACGGCACCAACAGTACGCGCGCCAATATCGCCAAGGTCGTAAACTCCCCCGCCTGCCAGGAAGCCGACGTGCTCATTGCTTGCGGCGGCGGCAAGGCGCTCGACACCGTGAAGACCGCAGCCATCGAGCTCAAGAAGATCGTCTTTACAGTGCCGACGATTTGCTCCAACTGCTCCGCTGCGACCGCCATTGCCGTCGTGTACAACGACGATGGCTCGCTCGAGGGCTATTCGTACCCCAACCGACCGGCGCACATCTTCATCAACCCCAAGATCATCGCCAAGGCACCGGCAGAGTACTTCTGGGCCGGCGTGGGCGATGCCCTGTCCAAACAGCCCGAGGTCGAGTACGCCACGAGCGCCGGCAACCTGGAGCACACCGCCGGTCTTGGCCTGGCGCTCGCCCACACCTGTTCCGAGCCACTGTTTACCTATGGCGTCCAGGGTCTTGAGGACGTGCGCCAGAACCTGTCGAGCGAGGCCGTCAAGCAGATCGCGCTCGACATCGTGGTCAACACGGGCTACGTCTCCAACCTGACCAACCAGAACGATTACTACTACAACTCGAGCGTGGCGCACGCGTTCTACAACGCCACCTGCAGTATTCCGCGTGAGGGCACTTACCTGCACGGCGAGGTCGTGAGCCTGGGCGTGCTCGTGCTGTTTGCCTATACGGGCGACACCGAGAACCTTGAGCGCTATGCTGCCTTTAACAAGCAGATGGGGCTGCCCGTGACGCTTGAGCAGGTCGGGCTTTCCGAGTCCGATATCCCGGCCCTGTGCGGGTACGCGCACGCCACCAACGAGTGGAAGCAAGGCAACCCGGAGCCCTTCACCGACGAGAAGTTCGCCGCCGCCATCAAGGCCGCCAACGCCTACGGCCACTCTATCCTGGCCTAACCGACCAAAACCGCCACAAAGGGGACAGTACCTTTGTGGCGGTTTTTTATTGCTGTAACATGCTCGAGTCGAATTCGCTTGCCGGGATCACGCGGTAGCCGTGGCGCAGGAGCAGGTCAACGAAGACACCGTTACCCGTTGTGAGCGTGCCGCTGAAGGATCCGTCGTAGATATGGCCCACGCCACACGACGGACTGCGATCCTGCAAGACGCACGCAGTAATCTCGGACGGGCCGCCCGCTTGCTCGCACATATCGAGCGCACGTTGAGCGCCTAGACGAAACTCGCGATCGACTGAGGTACCCTCGCAGGTACGGACCTCGCCATTCACAATCTCGGACGGCTTGCGCGGCGTGGGCAGGCCGCCAAAGACCTCGGGGCACACCAAGAGGACCTCAGTCCCTGTACGCTCGCAGGCCTCGACCAACTCGCGATGATAGTTGTCGAGCCCGCTATACTTGCAGCTCTCGCCCATCAAGCAGGCGCTCACCACGATCTTCATTTTCATCCCTCTCAAGCAAAACGCCCCATTTGAGAAAGCTGCTCAAATGGGGCGTCGGCGTTTACTGGCTCGACTGCGGCTTTACTGTTGCTTGGGCATAAGCGGATTCTCGCGCGTGAGGAGGTTCATGAACTCCTCACCCGTGATGGTCTCCTTCTTGTACAGATAACGAGCCAGCTCATGGAGCTTGAACTTGTTCTCCTTGAGGATCTGCAGGGCGCGATCGTGCGCGTCCTCGATCAGCTTAGCGACAATCGCGTCCACACGCTCGGCCGTACCAGGGGCGCAGGTAAGCGACGTGTCCTGATTGAGATACGCGTTCTGCACGGTACCGAGCGCCATCATGCCAAACTCGTCGGACATACCAAAGCGCGTCACCATGTTACGGGCGAGCTTGGTTGCTTGCTCGATATCGTTGGCTGCGCCGGTCGTCATCTCACCAAAAATGAGCTCCTCGGCGGCACGTCCGCCGCAGTAGACGGCGAGCTTGTCCAGCACCTCCTGGCGCGTGGTCAGGAAGCGCTCGTCCTCCTCGACCTGCATGGTATAGCCAAGAGCACCGCTCGTGCGCGGCACGATGGTGATCTTGGTAACCGGCGCGGAGCCCTTTTGGCGGGCAGCGACGATGGCATGGCCGATCTCGTGGTAGGAAACGACCTGCTTCTCGTGGTCGGACAGCACCGTGGACTTACGCTGCTGTCCTGCGATGACGACCTCCACCGACTCCTCAAAGTCGTCCTGCGTGGCGCGCTTGCGACCCTCGCGAACGGCACGCAGGGCCCCCTCGTTGATGATGTTGGCCAGGTCGGCGCCCGAAGCACCGGGCGTGGCGCGGGCAATCGCGGTCAGGTCGATCGGCGGCTGGGTCTTCACGCTCTTGGCGTGCAGCTCGAGGATGTTCTTGCGGCCGGTCAGATCGGGCAGTTCAACGGGAATGCGGCGGTCAAAGCGGCCGGGGCGCAGCAGAGCAGGGTCAAGGCTGTCGGGGCGGTTGGTAGCAGCAAGAACGACAATACCCTTGTGGTTATCGAAGCCGTCCATCTCGGTCAGCAGCTGGTTGAGCGTCTGCTCGCGCTCGTCGTTGCCGCTAAAGCCGCCGCCGTCACGCTTTTTGCCGATGGTATCGATCTCGTCGATAAAGACGATGCACGGGGCCTTTTCCTTGGCCTGCTTAAACAGATCGCGAACCTTGGCGGCGCCACGGCCGACGAACATCTCGACGAACTCAGAACCCGAAATGCTAAAGAACGGCACGCCCGCCTCGCCGGCCACAGCCTTGGCGAGCAGGGTTTTACCGGTACCCGGAGGGCCGACAAGAAGAGCACCGCGCGGCAGCTTGGCGCCGATTTCCTCGTAGCGCTGCGGCTTCTCCAGAAAGTCGACGACCTCCTTGAGGGATTCCTTGGCCTCTTCCTGGCCAGCGACATCCTTAAAGGTCACGCCCACATCTTTGGAGGCGATCACACGCGCGCCGGACTTGCCCAGTCCACCGCCGCCAAAACCACCGCCGCCAAAGTTCATCGACGGACCGTCATCGCCCATAGCCTTCTTCATACGGCGGTTGAGCCACCAGCCGATGAGGAAGAAAATCGCCATGGGAAGAATGAGGGTGAGCAGGTAGTAGGTCATCAGACCCGAGTTCTTGTCGGGAACGACCGACTCAAGCGAGGCGCCAGATTCAAGCACGCGATCGGTAAAGCCCGCGTCATTCGGCACACCGGTCGTCTTATAGGCGATGTTCTCGTCCTCGCCCTTCTTGGTGTAATAAATCGAGTAATCGTCCGTGTTGTACTCGACCTTGTCGACACTCTTCTTATCGAGCGCTTTGACAAACGTCGAGTAATCGGTCTTCGTAATCTGCTGCGTGTGACCGATGTTAGGGAACAGAACGGTCGAGAGCACGAGGTAGACGACGAAGGCGATGAGCACGTAGAGGATCATATTCCGTCTACGTTTGTTGTCATCCATCTCCATCTGCTTGAACTCCATCTACTGGGGTTGATAATGCTATCTAGAATACCCAACCCGGACGGCGATAAACCGACGCCGGGCACGAAAGGACAGAGATGGCATCACTCGAAGTCGGCAAGGTTCAAATCTATACGGGCGACGGCAAGGGTAAAACCACGGCTGCGCTGGGACTGGCGATGCGCGCCACGGGTTATGGGCTCGACGTACTCATGCTGCAGTTTGCCAAGAAGCTGCACTGCGCCGAACACGATGCCGCGCCGCGCCTGGGGCTGCGCATTGTACAGGCCGATCGCGACGCACCCGAGGCTTGCGCCGCACAGATCATGGAACTTGCACGCGAGCAGATTAGCCAGGTCGACGTGCTGATCTTGGACGAGCTGGGAGAAGCCATGCGACGGGGCTTTGTAACGCGCGAAGATGTCGAAGCGTTGATCGCGATAAAGCCCGCCACCACGGAGCTCGTGCTCACCGGCCGAGGCCTGCTGCCACTGGCCGACCTTGCGGACCTAGTCACCGAAATGCGCCCCGTAAAACACTACTTCGACGAAGGCCTCCTAGCCCGTCAAGGCATCGAATACTAATTGATCCAAAGGGGACGGAGGAAAACGGATCATCGACATCACGACGGAGAGAAATGATCCGTTTTCCTTCGTCCCCAAGGGATCATTTGGCGGTGGCGCGGCCGAGCCAGTTGCCGCTGTGGTGGTAGATGGTGAACATCGTGGCCGTGATGAGCCAGGTTACGGGGTAAACCAACAGCAGGTGCTCAAGCGACGGATCGAACGGCATAATCGCAAACACCCAGATCACCCTGAGCACGACAGTGCCAAAAATCGTGAGCAGCATGGGCTGCAAGCTCACGCCGGCACCGCGAATAGAACCCGACGCGTTTTCGATAATCGAGAAGATCGCGTAGAACGGCGCGATGAAATGAAGAATCGTCGTGGTGTACGCCGAAATCGAAGCATCGTCGACAAACAGACGCGACAACGGACCCGAGAACACCAGCAGCACGGCAGACAGGCCACCAATGAGCATAAACGACAGCACGAGCGACGTGTGGTATCCCTTTCGCATGCGCTCGTAGTTGCGCGCGCCAAAGTTCTGTGCCGAAAACGTGGTAATCGACACGCCAAGCGCCTCGGTAACCATCCAGACAATGCCATCTAAGCGACCCGAAAGACCCCACGCCGTGGTGACATCGGCACCAAACGAGTTGACCGACACCTGAATCAAAACGTTGGAAATCGAATACGCAGCAGACTGAAAGCCAAGCGGCAGACCACACGAGATCATGCTCTTACAAATGCCAGGATCAATGCCGAGTTTGGACAGTGAAAGCCGCCACGCACCCGGTGCGTGCATCATACGAATCACGATCATCGTGGCATTGGAGCAAATGGTCAGCGCCACCGCGATGCCGCAGCCCAAAGCCTCCATATGAAGCACGGCAACGAAGATGACGTCCAGCACCGCATTAACAAGGCAGCCGGAAGCGATGATCACAGCAGGCCCGCGCGTGTCGCCCACGGCGCGCAGCAGTGCCGTTCCCATATTGAGCAGCAGCGCCGCAACCATGGCGGCAAAATAACAACGAGCATAGGCCGCGCCCTCGGCCAACAGTTCATGCGGCGTGTTCATAAGCACCAGCATGGGCTCAACGAACACCATGCCAAGAATCGAGAAAACGATACCGCCCACCAGCGCGAGCGTCATGGCCGTATGGACCGAACGGCTCAGTCGCTCATCATCGTGCTGACCAAAATACTGACCGGTAATGACCGCGCAGCCGGCGCCGACGCCAACGCAAAAGCCAATGCAGAGCTCGGTGAGCACCATCGTAGCTTGAATGCCACCTAGCGCGAGCTTGCCGCCAAACTGGCCGACGATATAGGTACCGATAAGCGTGTAGGCCTGCTGAAAAAACGAACTAAAAAAGATGGGAACGCACAGCGAAAGCAGCTGCTGCCAAATAACACCCTGCGTTACATCGATAGCCGTAGATTTCTTAGCCACACGCCCTCCCCAAAAGCGTACGTCAACCGACAAAACAGTAATTAAAGACCTAAGCTAATAGCAGCTTAGCACCGACCGACGTCGACCGAAACACCCCGAGTCAGAGCCCGGTGCAAACTATCTGCCTAGTGATACAGCCCCGGCTGGTAGTGATACTCGTTGCTCACGTGCGGGCACAGCTGCCAAAAGGCGACGGCACTCGCCGCGGCCACGTTGAGCGAATCGACCCCGTGCGCCATCGGAATGCGCACGGCTCGGTCGCAGCCCGCGATAGTCTTGGCGCCCAGGCCGGCACCCTCGGTACCCATAAAGATTGCCAAGCGGTCAATCTCCTGCAGCACGGGATCGTCCAGCGAAACGGAGTCGTCCGTCAGAGCCATCGCAGCGCACGAAAAACCGGCATGATGCAGTGACGCCAACCCGTCATGCGGCCACACGCGAGCCTCACTGCCAATACGCGTCCACGGCATCTGAAACACCGTGCCCATGCTCACGCGGGCCGAGCGACGGTACAGCGGGTCGCAGCACGTCGGACTGACCAAAATACCGTCGACATTGAGCGCGGCGGCCGAGCGGAAAATCGCACCCACGTTCGTGTGGTCGACAATACCCTCGAGCACGCACACGCGCACCGGGCGCTCCCCCGCCGCCTCGACGACGCCACCCAAGAACTCATCAACCGGAATCTGCCGCGGGCGACGAAACGCCGCGAGCGCACCGCGCGTCACGTTAAAGCCCGTCAGCTGCTCCATGAGTTCCATGGAAGCCACGAACACAGGAACCGGACCTGCGCCCTCGCGCACAACCAGGCGCTCAAACAGCGGCATCATCTGGTCGAGCCAGCGTTCGCCCAAAAGAAAGCTCACAGGCTCGTATCCGGCACGCACCGCGCGCTCAATAACCTTGGCACTCTCGGCGATAAAGATGCCCTTTTGCGGCTCCAGCACGCAGCGCAGCTCGCGCTCGGTCAGTCGCACGTAGGCATCGAGCCGCTCGTCCTCGAGCGAATCAATTCGCAGAACCTCAACGGCATCAGTCATAGCAGCCTGCCCGCACCCTTCTTTACAGCACATCTATACCAAACGAGGCGACGCTAAGCGCCGCCCCATACATTCAATCAACCCGATAATACCGTTCACGCTAGGCGATTCACGCCTCAACGCGACGATATGTCACGAACTCATAATCGAGACCCTCGTCACCCTCGCCCGCGGCAATCGTGGCAACCCCGCCAGCCTGCGAAACTTCCCATGCAGGATCGGCGTCCAAATTGGGAAAATACGTGTCCACGGGATGGACGCAGTGGTTATGCGTGACCTCGGCCTCCACGCAGTACGGCAAAAACTGCCGATAGACATCGCCACCACCGATCACCCAGGCAACGGGCTCATCGGCAACCGCGGCGAGCGCCTCGTCGATACTATGCACCACGTCGACGCCCTCGGGGGCAAAGCTCTCGTCGCGGGTAAGCACGATATTGCGGCGGTTCTTGAGCGGACGCCCGCCGGGAAAACTCAGCAGGGTCTTGCGCCCCATAATGACCGGGCAACCTTTGGTGCACGCCACAAAATGGCGCATGTCAGCACAATTGGACACCACCATGTCGCCCTCGCACCCAATGCCCCAATCGTCACACACAGCAACGATGGCAGAAAGCTTACACGTCATGAGCGCCACCTACACCGCAATGGGAATGTTCTTGACCTGCGGGCCGTGCTCGTATCCCTCCACGATCAGGTCGTCGGTCGTAAACGCGTAGAAATCGTGTACGTCGGGGTTAAGCGTTACCTTGGGCGCCGCAAACTGCGGACGCTCGATAAGTTCGCGGACGATATCGACATGACGGTCATAAATATGGGCATCGGCAATCACATGCAGCAGCTCACCGGGAATCATATCGACCGACTGCGCGACCATCATCAGCAAGATGGCGTACTGGCACACATTCCAGTTATTCGCGGCCAAAATGTCCTGACTGCGTTGGTTGAGAATCATGTTGAGCGTGGGCTTGTCGTCCTGCGGGCGCTGCGTGACGTTATAGGTCACGCTGTAAGCGCACGGATACAGGTGCATCTCGGACAGGTCACTAAACACGTACGTGTTGGTCATGATGCGGCGGCTGTACGGCGTGTGCTTAAGATCGTACAGCACACGGTCCATCTGATCGAAATCGCCCTCGGCGTAATGGCTCTTCTGGCCAATCTGGTACCCGTAGGCCTTGCCGATGGAGCCGGTTTCGTCGGCCCACTCGTCCCAAATATGGCTGTTGAGGTCATGGACGTTATTTGACTTCTTTTGATAGATCCACAAGATCTCATCCATGGCAGACTTAAGCGCCGTGCGACGCAGCGTGAGCGCAGGGAACTCCTCGCGCAGGTCGTAGCGTGCCGTAACGCCAAAGTTCTTAATGGTATAGGCAGGGGTGCCGTCCTCCCACACCGGTCGGACCTTTTGACCCTCGGTGGTGGTGCCATGGTCCAGAATATCGCGGCACATGGCTACAAACTGCTGATCAGCTTTGCTCATTGACCCTCCTGTCAGTCGCCTATAAGCGAGATTCATTGTAGCCCAGGCGCACGCGGCCCCACAGCCCAAACATAAGCCCTCATTTTCTGACATATGCCAGAAATTCCTTGCGCAAATCCGTACGGTCGCTATTCTATTGTTGACATATGTCAGATTTGGAGAGTATATGGCAGGAAGACGCGAAAAATTGCGCCGCGTTGGGATCATCCCCGAATATCGCGGCTTTACCCCTGACGGCCTTGCCAGCGGAGACGCCATCGAGATGACGGTCGACGAGCTCGAAGTCCTACGCCTATGCGACCTGGAAGGCCTCAATCAAGAGGCCGTCGCCCAGCAAATGGGCATCGCCCGCGCCACGGTGGCGGCCATCTGCAGCCGCGCGCATCGCAAGGTGGCAAACGCGCTGGTCAATGGGCGCGCGCTGAGTATTGAGGGCGGCAATATCGCATACTCCCCCATCACCACGACAACGGCCGCATGGCCAGCAAAGGAGGTCGGCACCATGAGGGTGGCAACGACGTACGACAACGGCAACATCTTTATGCACTTTGGTCGCAGCGAGCAGTTCAAGATCTACGACATCCAGGATGGCAAGGTGCTCAACGAGCAGGTCGTAGGCACCGGCGGCACCGGTCACGGCGCCCTGGCGAGCCTGCTCGCCAACGGTGGCGTCGACACGCTCATCTGCGGCGGTATCGGCGGCGGCGCCATCAACGCGCTTACCCAGGCCGGCATCACGGTCTATGCGGGCGCCCAGGGCAGCTGCGACGCCTGCGTCGAGGCCCTCATTGCAGGCACGCTCGCTCAGACCGGCGAGGCCACCTGCGACTGCCATGGTCATGACCACGAGCACACCCATGAGCATGGCGAGTCCTGCGGCTGCCACGGCCATCACGACCACGACGGACATGAGGGCTGCAGCTGCCACTAGTAGCAAGCACCGCGGCGTCAACACGCTTCCGCGCGTGCGACAACCTGCGAACGAACGGCGAAGGCCGTCTGGAATACCATCCAGGCGGCCTTCGCCGTTGTCGACTCAATCAAGCCGTTACTTCTTATTGCGCATCTGAGCTTCCATCTGGCGCAGCAGGTCCATATCGGACTTAGGACCGCCCGTTCCCAGGCCGCCCATGCCGCCCAGACCCATGGCATCCAGGCCGGGAATATTGGGCATGCGCATCTTTTTGCCCTTCTTACCCTTTTTGCCCTTCTTACCGCCGGCTTGCGCCTGATTGGCCATCGTGCGCATGCGGCCCATCATCTTGTTCATCTCACCCCACTGCTTCATAAGGCTATTGACCTCGGTGGGGGTCACGCCGGCGCCCTTGGCGATGCGGGCGCGACGCTGGCCGTTGATAATAGAGGGACGCAGGCGCTCCTCCTTGGTCATCGACATGATGATGGCCTCGTTCTTGTCGAAGATGCCCTCGTCCAGGTTGCCGCCCATCTGGTTGAGCGCGCGCTGACCGCCGGGAAGCATACCCAGGATACCCTTCATGCCGCCCATCTTCTTGACGGCCTTCATCTGGTCGAGCATGTCGTTCATGGTAAAGCCCTCGCGCAGCATGCGCTCGGCAGCCTCAAGCTGCTCGGCATCGGCCGCCTCCTGAGCCTTCTCGATGATGCCGACGACGTCGCCCATGCCTAAGATGCGCTTGGCCATACGGTCGGGGTAGAACGGCTCCAGCGAATCGGGCTTCTCGCCCATGCTCACGAACTTGATAGGCTTGCCGGTCACCTGGCGCACGGAAAGCGCGCCGCCGCCACGGGCATCGCCGTCGAGCTTGGAGATGATCACGCCGTCAAAGTCGGTACGCTCGGCGAAGGTCGAGACGACGTTGACAATATCCTGGCCGGTCATCGCATCGACGACCATCAGCACCTGATCGGGCTTGACGGCCTTCTTGATGTCCACGGCCTCCTGCATCATCTGCTCGTCGATCTGCAGACGACCGGCGGTATCGACGATGACCACGTCGCGCAGGTGGTCGACGGCCTCCTGGATGGCGCCCTTGGCGATATCAACCGGGTGCTCGCCGTCACCACGGAAGACCGGTACGCCGATCTCTCCACCGAGCGTGGCCAGCTGGTCGGCGGCGGCGGGACGGTAGACGTCGCACGCGGCGAGCAGCGGCGAGCGGCCCTGCTTCTTGAGCAGGTAGGCCAGCTTTACAGCTGCCGTGGTTTTACCGGAGCCCTGAAGGCCCACGAGCATGATGACATTGGGAATGCGGTTGCTAAAGACGAGCTTGCTCTCGGTGGAGCCGAGCATCTCGGTGAGCTCGTCGAGCACGATCTTGACGACGTTTTGCGCCGGCGACAGCGACTCCATGACCTCGGCGGTCATGCAGCGCTCCTTGGTCTTGGCGACGAACTCCTTGACGACCTTGAAGTTGACGTCGGCCTCGAGCAGCGCCATGCGAATGTCGCGCATGGCAGAAGTAATATCGGCCTCGGTCAGCTTACCCTTGCCACGCAGGCGGTCAAATGTGTCGTTGAGGCGATCGCTCAGAGAATCAAACACTAGTCACTCCTTAGTTGGACTCGCCCACCAGGGCGCGGCAGAAATCTTTGGCATTGAACTCCTGCAGGTCATCAACCTGCTCGCCCACGCCCACGCGCAGGATCGGGAGCTTGAGCTTCTCGGCCACAGCCATGGCGATGCCACCCTTAGCCGTGCCGTCGAGCTTAGTCATGATAATACCGTCCAGGCCCAGCGCCTCGTTAAACTCGAGCGCCTGGTTCAGACCGTTTTGGCCTGTTGCGGCATCGATTACGAGGACGACCGAGACGGGCATGGGGCCGGCGGCCATATTGGCGGCGCGCTTACGCGTCACGTTGACCACCTTGGCAAGCTCGCGCATGAGCTCGGGGCTCGTGTGCAGACGACCGGCGGTGTCGATAAGTACCAGGTCGCTGCCGCGCTTGTCGGCCTCGTCGAGCACGTCGTAGCAAACGCTCGCCGGGTCGGAGCCGCGGTCGCGCTTGATGACGGGGACACCGGCGCGCTGGCCCCACACATCGAGCTGCTCAATGGCGGCGGCGCGGAAGGTGTCGGCTGAGCCGATCACGACGTTCTTGCCGCGGGCAGACATAGCGCTCGCGATCTTGCCGACCGTCGTGGTCTTGCCGGCACCGTTAATGCCCACAAACAGCACGCAACTCGGCGTGTCGGCGAACGGATCGCGCTCGACGGGCACAAAATGCTGCTCGAGCTGCTCGGCCAGGGCGCGACGGAGCTGCGGGGCGGTCTTAAGGTTCTTCTTGGCCGCGGCATCGCGCAGGTCATCGGACACCTGGATCGCGACCTCGGCACCCATGTCACCCATGACGAGGGTGTCCTCTAGGTCCTCCCAAAAATCCTCGTCGACCTCGCCGCCAAAGTAAAAGACCTCGTTGAGGGCCTCGCGGCTGCGCTCAAGTCCGCGCGAGAGAGCATCGAAGAATCCCATTATGCATTCACGACCTTTCCGGTTTCGCGATCGAGTTTTTGCGAGACGACGCGACTGACGCCGTCGGCTTGCATCGAGACGCCGTAGAGGACGTCAGCGTCCTCCATAGTACGGCGCTGATGCGAGATAACCAAGAGCTGCGTATCGGAACGCAACACGTCGAGTGCGCCGATGAGCTTGGACAGGTTGGCGTCATCGAGCGCCGCCTCGACCTCGTCCAGCACATAGAACGGCACCGTACGCGTGCGATAGACAGCAAAGAGCAAGGCGAGCGCCGTCAGGCTCTTCTCGCCGCCCGACATGAGCATCATCTTGGTGATGCGCTTACCGCGCGGCTGCGCCACGACCTCGATGCCCGTCTCGGCCGGATGCTCGGGGTCGGTCATCTCCAGATGTGCCTGGCCGCCCGGGAACAGCATGGCGAAGATCTCGCGGAAGTTCGCATCGACCTTCTCAAAGGTCACCAGGAAGGCCTTCCGCATCTTGCGGTCGATGGCCACCGTGATCTTGGTGAGCGCCTTGCGCGCGCTCTCCAGATCGGCCAGCTGCTCCTCGATGTAGTCGGCGCGGCGCTTGAGCTGCTCGTATTCCTCCATGGCAACCTGGTTCACGGGACCCAGATTGTTGATCTGACGCACGAGCTGGTTGAGCTCGCGCTCGGCGGCGTCGCGGTCGGTGGGCGCCGGCAGCATGAGCGCTTCCTCGAGCACCGTGGTGCCATCGGCGGTAATGGCCTTAATGGCGGCCTCTACCTGCACCTCGAGCTTGCCACGCGCGACCTTGAACTCGTTTTGCGCGGCGGCGGCGGTATCGACCCGCTCCTTAGCGCGGGCAACCTCTGCCTTGGCATCCTCGATGGTCTTCTTGAGCGAAGCGGAGTCCGCCTCCTCCAGAGAGGCCTGGTCACGCAGGCGCGCTGCCCAATCCGATGCGCGTTCCAACAGGGCAGAATAGCGTTCGTGCATGGGGTCGACGCGCAGACGCAGCAGTTCGAGCGAGCGCGAAGCCTGGCGTGTTCCGCGGATACGACGGTCGATGCCCTCAAGACGATGCTCCAGGTCGGGCACGCGGCCCTTCAGCGAACGCAGGCGTTCGCTCGTCTGGGCTAGGCGAACCTTGGCGTCGGCGAGCTTGCCGGCAGCCTCGGAATCGTCACGGCGAACGCGGTCGAGCTCGTCATTGGCCTCGGCAATCTGCAAGCCCAGGTCGCTCGCCTGCGCACGAGCCTCGTCACGCGAACGGGTGAGCTCGTCCACGCGCGGGCGCGCAGCACGAACGGCCTCTGCGGCCTGCTCGCGGCGCTTGGAAATGCGCACACGCTCGGCCTCGGCATTGTTGGCGCTTTGCTCCAGACGGCCGATCTCGGACAACAGGGAGCAGCGCTCGCCCTCAAGACGGGCGATCTCGCCGGCGGCATCACCCTCGGCGGCACGTGCCTCCTCGACGGCCGCATTGGCCTCGACGACCTGATCCGACACATGCTCAAACACGGCAGCCAGATCGGGCTCCAGGCCCTCCAGCTCGCGAATGCGACGCTTGCGCTCCAGAGCACCCGACGCCTCGCCGGCATCGAGGCCCACGCGCACCAGACCGCCACAGCTTACGCGGGCGCCATCGGGGGTCACATAGGTCACACCGTCAACGACAGGCGCAACCAGCGCGGCAGCCAAGTCATCGACCACGTAATAGCCACCGAGCAGCGCCTCGACAATCGGGCCATAACCGGCACGCACGGAAAGGCGATCGACCAGACGCGAACCGACAGCGCCCTCGGCAGCAGCACCGCCGCTCACGCCGCGCGCCACCAGCAGTGCCTCGCCCGAGGCCTTCTTTTGGTCCAGAGCCGCACGACCGGCACGCTCAAGCGTGGCGGCGTCATCAAACAGCAGCGCATCGATATCGCCGGCGAGCAATTGCTCAACCAGGCCCTCAAGCTCGCGCGGGGCTTCGAGCACGTCACCCAGGCGGCCCGAAACATCATCGCCCAGCGCACCCACCAGACGGCTCACGAGCGGCGAGCTGTCGGCCATGCGGGCATCGAGTTTCTTTTGGCTGGCAAGCTCCGAGCGCACCTCGGACAGCTTGTTGCGCGCCTCACTCTCACGATTACGCAAGTCCTTCAGGGCTACACGGGCGACCTCGGTGGCCTCACGCGCATCGGCCTGGGCCTGGCGCGCTTCCTCAAGAGCGCCCTCAAGCTCCTCGGCGCGGTCGCGACGGCTCTCGAGCGAGGCCGTGACCTCCTCGAGCTGTTCATCGATCTGCTCCAGGCGCGAGGCATACATGTTGTCCTCGACCTCGGCATTGCTCAAGGAATCCTTCACCTTGGCGAGCTCGAGCGCGGCGTTATCGGCTACGCGCTGCACATCGCGTTGTTCGCGCGTAAGCTTCGAAATCTGATTGTCGAGCGCCACGCGCCGCTCGTGGAGCTCGGCGGCGGCAGGACCAGCGGCGTCAACGTCCTCCTGGGCCTGCATGTGCGCACCGGTCACTTCCTCAAGCTGCGCACGCGCGTCCTCGAGCTCCTCGACCACGCGACGTCGCTGATGCTCGGAGCTCGAAATCTGCCCGCGCATGTCAGACAGGCGCGACACCATGTTGTGGCCCTTTTCCTCGAGCAGGCGCATGTCGGAGTTAATGCGGCCGACCACATCTTGCATATGACGGCGCTGCTCGCCCAGGTCGCCCACAAACAGGCCCTTTTCCTCGAGCAAGACCTGAAGCTTCTCGAGCTCGCGCTCCTTTTCGCCCAAGCGGTACTGCGCAAGCTCCAGCTCGGCGGCGCCTTCCTTGGAACGGCTCTCCAGGTCGTTCCACTGCGACTGCAGCGAACGCAGCTCGTCGACGGCTAGCATCTGCGTAAGCTCGTTCGCACGCGAGGACAGCTCTTTGTACTTGCGCGCGCGATCGACCTGACGCTCCAACGGTCGCAGCTGACGGGCGATTTCCTTATTGATGTCGCGGGCACGCGTCAGGTGCTCGTCCATCGACTTAATCTTTTTGAGCGCACGCTCCTTGCGGCGCTTGTGCTTGGAGATGCCGGCGGCCTCCTCGATGAGGGCACGGCGCTCCTCGGGGCGGCTCTGCAAGATGGCATCGAGCTTGCCCTGGCTGATGATGGAATGCGTATCCTTGCCCAGGCCCGAATCGTGCAGGATGTCCTGAATGTCCATCAGGCGGCACGGACTCGAGTTGATGAGGTACTCGCTTTCGCCCGAGCGATACATGCGACGGGTGATGGCGACTTCGTCAAAATCGACGGGCAGCATATGGTCCGAGTTATCGAGCACCAGCGTGACCTCGGCGACACCCACCGGCTTGCGCGCTGACGAGCCCGAGAAGATGACATCCTCCATGGCCTGGCCGCGCAGCTGCTTGGCGCTCTGCTCGCCCAGGACCCACAGAATCGAGTCAGAGATGTTCGATTTTCCCGAGCCGTTGGGACCGACGATGACGGTCAGGCCCGGCTCAAACGTCATATGGGCGCGGTCGGCAAACGACTTGAACCCTTTGAGCGTGAGGGACTTGAGATACACGGTTCCTCGCTTACACGTGCTTCTTGTTCAGAATCACGCCGTTGGTGGTGTAACCCATGCGGTCGAGCGCTTCGAGCGCGGCAGCTCCCTCGGCTTCCTTCTTTGAGGAGCCGGAGCCGCGACCCTGACGAATACCATCGATCAACACCACAGCGGTAAAGGTGGGCGCATGCGCCGGGCCCTCGGAGCCAACGAGCTTGTACGCCGGAGGTTCGTGACCGTCGGCTTGCACGCACTCCTGCAAAAACGACTTGGGGTTCGCAGGATGCTCGGCACGCTCGGAAGCCAAATGCGGCTTAAGCGTACGGTGAATGAACTCCGCCGCAACGTCCCAGCCGGCATCCAGGTACAGCGCGCCCACGAGCGACTCATAGACGTTCTCGAGGGCCGAATGCAGGCCGCGCGCACCGGTACCGGTCTCGGAGGCACCAAAGATGATGATGTCGTCGATGCCCAGCTCGTGAGAAACCTCGGACAGCGTAGCGCCCGAGACAAGCGACACCTTCAAGCGCGTGAGCTTGCCCTCGTCAAACTCCGGATAGGACTCAAACAGGGAGCGTGCGACCACAGCGCCCAAAATGGAATCGCCCAAGAACTCAAGGCGCTCATAGCTGGCAGAAACCGGCTGGCCCTCGACTGCCGAGGGATGCGTAAGCGCCGCGCGCAGCAGCACCTTATTGTTGAACTCGTGGCCCAGGATTTCCTGGGCGCGCGTAAGTCGGTCGGATAAAGCCAAGACTTAGGCCTCCTTGGCAGCTTCGATAGCGTCGACGGCGTCGGCGACAGAGTTGAGCGAGAGCAGGGTCTCGTCATCGATCTCGAGGTTGAACTCGTCCTCGATAGCCGTAACCAGCTGCAGGCGCTCGAGCGAGTTGGCATCGAGGTCGTCAAAGGTGGTCTCCTCGCTAATTTCGGCAACATCGACGCCTAGAACGTCAGCAGCGACCTCGGCGATCTTGTCGAAGATTTCGGAGCGGTCCATAGCGCTTCCTCTCATAGTGCATGAATACCAAAAGAATGGTACCGCCCGGGCGGTACCAAGACACGGTTCTGATTCTACCCCACGACGTGCGCCGCGAAGCACATAACAGCACTCTTACTCGCTCTTATAAAACGATACCGTCCATAGAGTTGGCGACATTCTCGACCAGCCCGGCGCGCACGGCTTCGGCCGCCGCGAGCGTACCGTTTTTGACAGCCTCGACCGAAGTGGCACCATGGCCGATCAGGACCACGCCGCGCAGGCCCAAAAGAATCGCGCCGCCCTTGGCGTCACCCGAAAGCTTGGCTTTAATCTCGCGCATCTGCTTTTTAATGAGCAGCGCGGCGATCTTGGTGCCGAGCGATGACATAAAGACGCCCTTGAGCTCCTGCAGCAAAAACTTGGCAGCGCCCTCGGTAGCCTTGAGAGCGATATTACCCGACATGCCGTCGGCAACAACGACATCGAAGTTACCTGAGGTGATGTCCGTTCCCTCGCAGTTACCAACAAAGCCGGGAACGGCGGTCTTCATAGCCGGGAAGCAGGCCTTGGTAAAGTTGGAGCCCTTCTCATCCTCGGTGCCGTTGGCAAGCAGGCCCACGCGAGGATGCTCGATGCCCAGGACGACGCGGGCATAGGCGCTACCCATCTGGGCAAAACGCACCATGTCATCGACCTCCACATCGGGGTTGGCACCCATGTCGCACAGCACCGTCAGACCGCCGGCGCGATTGGGCAGCGCATTGGTCAGACAGGGGCGCACCGGCTGCTTCTTGCCTTCGGCCTGATACCTAAACGGCGTCACGTAGGCGGTGGCAGCGGCGGTCATGGCGCCGGTGGAGCCGGCAGAGAAAAACGCGTCCGCATTACCCTTCTTAATGGCGCGGCAAGAAAGCACGATCGACGACTTACGCTTGGTCATCACGGCGCGAATGGGATCGTCATCCATGGCGATAACGTCAGGCGCCTCAAGGGCCTCAACACGTGCATGGGAAGCGGCAAAGGGATTGACGATTTCGGCGGGACCAGCTGCCAAGACCTCGATATCGGGATCGGCGGCAAGCGCAGCCTCGATACCATCGAGAACAACCTGAGGTTTCTCGTCTCCGCCCACAACGTCTACACAAACGCGAACGTTACTCATATACATACTCCTTATACAAAAATGGCCGACTCATTGAGCCGGCCATTGTGGTTCCATTTGGAACGGCATCGCATCCAGAGTATACCGTTACTCGGTAACGATAACCTCGCGGTCCTTGTAGAAACCGCAGCTGGGGCACACGTGGTGCGGAAGCTTAACAGCGCCGCAACGGGGGCACGTGGACTGAGCCGCAGCCGAGATCTTCATGTTGGCGGAACGACGGGTGTGAGTGCGGATACGACCCTGCTTTTGTTTAGGTACGGGCATAGTGACCTTCCTTATGAACTATCCAGTGTGGCGATTACGCGCAAGTAGCGATACTACCACAGTTTTACTCATCGAGCTTGAGATTCTTCAATGCTGCAAATGGATTTTCCGTGGCAGCGGCCCATTCTACCTCTGCCTGGGCGGCGCAATCGCATTGCTCGACGTTGAGATTGCAACCGCAAGTGGGGCAAAGGCCGCGGCAATCGGGCTTGCACAGGACAACGAACGGCGTGTCCATGACGACCGCGTCGTTGATGGGCTCTCCCAGATCGACGATGCGATCCTCGCCCAGGAGCTCGTAGCCGTCTTCGTAGGCCTCGGGATCCTCGGGCTCCTCAAAGAGATAAAACTCCTCGATCTCGCCGGCGATATCAAACGAGGCGGGCTCCAGGCAACGGTCGCACTCGCCGGTGGCGTGCGCGCGAACCATGCCCGTGAGCAAGACACCGGTACCGGCATTGGTAAAGACAACGTCGTAGTCGATGCCGTCCTGTAGCTGGTACTCCTTCTCGCCCACCGTGTAGGTGGCGACATCGACCTTACCGGTCAGCGGATACGAATCTCCAGGAAACTCGAGCTGCTCGGAAAGATCGACGGTAACGCTCGGGAACTCAGCCATTACCACTGACCATTCTGCTGGGCGGCACCCTCGTTGAGCTGCTGACGGCAACGGGTAACGGTGCCGGTCAGGCTCTTGAGGTTCTCCTCCAAGTGCGTAAAGACCTGCTCTGCGTAGTCCTCGGCAGCATAACGCGTCTCGCGCTCGTACTGCTGGGCACGATCGCGGATGTCGTCGGCCTGCTGCTGCGCAAGGCGGACGATCTCCTGCTCACCGGCAATGGTGAGGGCCTGCTGCTGAGCGTCGGCGATGATGGAATCGGCCTGAGCGGCGGCGGAAGCCATAAGCTCCTCGCGCTCCTTAAGGATACGGCGGGACTTCTGCCACTCCTCGGGATAGCTCATGCGGATCTCGTCGAGGATGTTGAAGAACACGTCGGCGTCGATGACCTTGAACTGAGCGTTCTTGCCGAAAGGCGGCTTGGCTTCCTCGATCAGCCCTTCGAGCTCATCGACCAAGCTGACGATCCTATCGCCAGGAAAATTCTCGCCCGGCATCCGGTCTCCTTTCATAGGTAACATATCATCGTGCTAGTTTACCACATGCCACCAGGCAATAAGAAACGTCACGAAAAGCGATGTTTGAGCGCTTCGACCACGTTGGACGGGACAAACGTCGATACGTCACTGCCGAGCGAGGCGATCTGGCGAACGACCGAGCTCGAGATATAGCCGTACTGCGGCGCACTCATGACAAAGATGGACTCCAGCTCGCTATCCAGGCGATAGTTAAGGTCGGCCTGCTGCAGCTCATACTCAAAGTCGGTCATGGCGCGCAGACCCTTGACCACGGCCCCCGCCCCCTGCTCACGAGCGAAGTCGACCAAGAGGCCGGTAAAGGGCAGGACCTCGACGCCGTCGATATCACCGAGCGCCTCGCGGGCCAGAGCCACGCGCTCATCGAGCATAAACGTGGTGCCCACACCGTTTTTACCCTGCGACTCGGCAACAGCGACGATCACGCTGGGAAAGATGCGGCGGGCGCGGCGGATCACATCGATATGGCCAAACGTGATGGGATCGAAGGTGCCCGGGACGATCACGCGATTAATAGTGTCACTCATGGGCGTCCTCCGGGGATACTGCCTCGTTATTTTCGTTAGCATCAGTGCCGCCGTCCTTGCTATCGCCGACCCAACGGAGCAGGTCGACCGAGGTAATGCCGTAGCGCTTCTCACGTACAGTCTCAAAGTCTGCCGGATGCGCGCCCGCATCGGCGGCGGCATGCTCAAACAGGGCGTAAGCGCCAGACGCAAGCAGACCCTGCTGGGCCAGATTCTGTAGCAGTTCCTCGACCGGCTCGGCACCAAAAGCATAGGGCGGGTCGAGCAGGACCAGATCAAAGGGGCCGCCCGGTACACGACCGCGTGAGGCACTCGTCAGCATGTCGCCCGTGACCACGCGCCAACGCGCACGGTCACGGCAGAGCGACTCGATATTCTTGGTAATGAGCCGCGCGGCGTTGCGATCGATCTCAAACGTCGTGAGCGAGCGGGCCCCACGAGAGAGCATCTCTAACCCTAAGGCACCGGAGCCGCCAAAGGCGTCCAACACACGAACCTCGTCCAAATCGAAATCGAATGCCGACATGACCATAGATGCGCACGCCTCGCGCACGCGATCAGTCGTGGGGCGGGTGACATCGCGACCACGGGGCTCCTCGATCTTACGACCGCGCCATTCGCCGCCGATGATTCTCATCCTCCGCTGACCTCCTTAAAGATATGTCGATAACGCATGGCGACCGCGTCGCGCAAGGGACGCGTCGCCACAGAGTCAAGGTTGCAAGCATACCGCAAGAGCTCGACCGCGTCCAAATGGGCCCACTCGATCAGCTCCTCGTCGGCGTCCAGGTCGACAAAGCGCAGGGTCACACCACCATGCTGGCGATAACCCAGGATCTCGCCTTCATGGCGCAGGCGCAGGTCCATCTGGGCGAGCGTAAAGCCGTCCGAGGTCTTTTCGAGCGACTGGAGACGGTCTTGTGCCGCCGATGCGCCGCCGTTGCCCTTGGAGTGCGTCATGACCAGGCACGTGCCCGACACGCTGCCACGGCCCACGCGACCGCGCAGCTGGTGCAGGGCAGCCAAACCAAAGCGCTCGCCGTTCTCGATGACCATGACGGTGGCGTTGGGCACGTCGACGCCCACCTCGACCACCGTAGTCGAGACGAGCACGTCAATCTCGCCACGCTTAAAGGCATCGATAACCTGGTCCTTCTCCCCCGCTGGCATACGGCCGTGAAGGCGCTCGATGGCAAGACCCGGCAACGCCAAACGCAGGCGATCGAGCTCGGTCGCCGTATCGTGCAGCGGCACGGGGACGGTTGCGCGGCCCTCATCGTCGCGGGCAATACCGGGCACGTCTTCCAGCTCATCGGCCGAGTCACTCGGCTCCACGAGCGGGCAAATCACGTAGGCCTGCTGACCCTTGTCATGCGCCTCGCGGATGGCTCCATAGGCGAGGTCACGGCTCGACTCGGTGAGAACACACGTCGTCACACCGGCACCCGGAACAGGCCGGTGGCGGATGATGCTCGTATCCAGATCGCCGTAGACCGAAAGCGCCAGCGTACGCGGGATGGGCGTTGCCGTCATAACGAGCAGATCGGCACCGGGGCCCTTCGCGCGCAGGGCGTTGCGTTGGCCGACGCCAAACCGGTGCTGCTCATCGATGACCACGAGCGACAGATGCTTGAACGTAACGTCATCCGAAAGGACCGCGTGGGTGCCAAAGAGCACATCAAGCTCGCCCGATTCCAGCTGGGCATGGATCCGGTCGCGCTCTGAGGCCGGCGTGGCACCCGTCAGAAGTGCCCAGGACATGCCGGCCCGGGAGAGCAGAGGGCCGGTCTTATCGGCATATTGGCGCGCCAGCACGCCCGTGGGCGCCATAACGCAGGCCTGCGTGCCGCTATCGGCAGCCACAGCCAGCGCGCAGGCGGCAACGGCGGTCTTACCGGTACCGACATCACCCAGCAGCAGGCGGTTCATCACGCGCCCACCATCGCACATATCGCGCAGGATATCCTGGAACGCGGCCTCCTGCTCGTCGCTCAGCGAAAACGGCAGGGCCTGCTTGAGCGCGGCCAGGTGCTCGCCCGCGGTGTGGGCGTAGGGAGCGACTTCGACCAGCCCGCCGTCGTTGCGCAGGCGCAGCGCCAGCTGCAGGTAGAGGCACTCCTCGTAGGCCAGGCGACGGCGCGCGATATCGCGCTCAGCCATGCTCGAGGGAAAGTGGATCGAGCGCAAAGCGCGGGCATTGCTCATGAGGCGACGCTTAACGCGTAAGCGTGCCGGAATGGGATCAAAGGGATTGCCGACGACCTCGAGCGCGCCGCTTACGATGCGGCGCATCCACGCCTGGCTCACGCCATCACTCACGTAATGGACCGGCAGGATGGTGCCTGCGGCACGCCCGTCCTCGAGCTTTTCAAAGTGCGGCGAGGCCATCTGCTTAAAGCCGTAGGCAAACTCGACCTTGCCCATCACGGCCAGGCGGTCTCCCTGCTTAAGCTGCTGGGCAATCCAGGGCTGGCGGAAAAAGGCGACCTGCAGCACGCCCGTCTCGTCAACAAGCGAGACCTCGGTCACCTGCATGCGCGGACGCGGCTGCTTTTGGACGATACGGTCGACCGTGGCGATGATGGTGCACACGGTACCGATGGGCGCCATCTCGATAGACCAAGAACGGGTAAAGTCGAGGTATCGATGAGGGATATGGAGAAGGAGGTCCCCCACCGTCCGAATTCCCAGACGGCGAAGGGCCTCCTCACGTTTACCCGAAACATATTTGAGTCGCGCGATATCCTCGTCGAGCGCATTGCTCTGGGCAAAGCGATCCGAGACGCGCGGCACGGAGCAGAGCTCGGACATGGGCAGATGCCTACTCGATCGAGAAGATCACGGGATAGAGCGGCTGCTCGCCACGATGGGCGTCGATCTCCAGGTCGGGCTGAGCCTCCTCAATAGCGTCGACGATCTCCTGGAAGGCCTCATCGGACAGCTCCTCGCCGGCCAGAATCGTCAGCGCGTCGCCCTCCTCTTCCTCCTGCATGCGGTTGATGCAGTCGAGCGTGACCTGCTTCACGTCGGAGCCGACCACGTCGATGGAGCCGGCGATGATACCCATGACGTCACCGGAGTGAATCGGAGAGCCGTCAGAGGCGCTGGAATCGCGCACGGCGCGGGTGACCTCGCCATCGCGGACCTCGCTGATGGCGTCGACCATGGCGGCGACGGCCTCCTCGAGCTCGGAATCGGGCAGGACCGCGAACAGCGCGGAGAACGCCTGCGGGACGGTCTTGGTGGGAACGACGGCGACCTTCTTGTCGGTGCAGGCAGAAGCTGCGGCCTCGGCAGCCATGCGGATGTTGCCGTTATTGGGCAGGATGATGACTGAGGTCGCGTTGACCTGGTCCACCGCGCCCAGCAGGTCGGCGGTCGAGGGGTTCATGGTCTGACCACCCGAAACGATCACGTCAACGCCGAGGGACTTGAGGATGTCGGCCTCGCCGGAACCGGCGGCAACGGCGACAAAGCCCAGCGCCTTGGCGGGCTCGGCGGCCTTTTCCTGATCCTCGTGGATCTTGGCGGTACGGTCGTGGGCCTCCATCTCCATGTTGTGGATAAAGACCTCATAGATCTGACCGAGCTGCAGCATGTGCTCGAGCACCAGGTTGGGGGTGTTGGAGTGCACATGGATCTTGTAGTCGGGATAGGCGCCCACGAGTAGCTCGCAGTCGCCCATGGAACCCAGGAACTTAAGGCACTCGTCCTCGTCAAACGGGGCGTCGGCCTTAAACAGGAACTCGTTGCAGTAGCGGAACTCCGAGCCCTCCCAATCGTCGTTGGCCTCGATCTCAACGCGACCAAGGGCCGCGTCGCGGGCAGAGCCAGCGGAATCAAACGTGGCGGAGAAATCCTCGACAACGGTGCTGCGGCCAAGTGCTGCAGCCACAAAGTTCTCGAGGAAGATGGCAAAGCCAAAGGCGCCGGAGTCGACCACGCCGTTCTCCTTCAGAACGGGCAGCAGGTCGGGCGTGCGGGCGACGGACTGGTACGCCTCGACGACGATAGCATCGAGCGCATCCTCGGCCGAGAACTTCTTCTTCTCGCACTCATCGGCCTTGGTCGAGACATCGCGCAGGACCGTGAGGATCGTGCCCTCGATGGGCTTGCGGACAGCCTGGAAGGCAACCTTGACGGCACGACGGAAGGCGAAGGCAATGTTGGCGGACGTAATAGGCTCGTCGGCAGAGAAAAGACCCTCGGCCACGCCGCGCAGAATCTGCGAGGTGATGACTCCGGAGTTACCGCGGGCACCCATCAGGGAGCCGTGGGTGATGGCGCCGGCGATGGCCTCCATATCGGCATCGGCGGGAAGGGCGGAAAGCTCCTTGGTCACCGAGGCGAGCGTGAGCGACATGTTGGTGCCGGTGTCGCCGTCGGGTACGGGGAAGACGTTGAGCTTGTTGATCTCCTCGGCCTTGTCGGAAACGGCAGCCGCAGCGATCGGAAAACAGGTGCGAATGGTCTTTGCAATCATGGGTATTTGAATCTCCGTTTTCGGATGCTAGTTCAGACGGCTCTTGAGCGCGTCGATATGGATGCCGATCTTAAGGCTGGCGGGATCGATCTGGGCGATCTCCTGCAGGGTAAAGGCAACGGAGCTCGAAAGATTGTGGCAGACGGACTTCATGTTGACGCCGTTCTCGAGCACGACGTGAAGATCGACCGTAAGGCCGTTCTCGTCGGCGGAGACAAGCACGCCCTTGCGGAGGCGCTGACCGGCAAGCAGGCGCACGCTCTCGGCGCCCTGGAGCTGTTCGGCCATACCGACGACGCCATAGCACGTCATCGCGGCATAACCGGCAATATCGGCAATAACGTCGTTCGAGACGCTCAGGCTGCCGTTAATGGTCTCAGACACAAGAATCTCCTTATCTGGTGCTCGCGGCACCATCTCGTGGGAGCAATCATTGGAATATTCTACAACGACCGCGCCATGTTGAGGTGGCGGGCCTCGGGATTACATCCTCGACACGAAATGTTGATACGGTAACGTTCGCGAACAGCGATCGCGGCATGAAAAAACCCGCCGCATAAGCGACGGGTTTTACAACCTGGCTCCCCGGGTAGGACTCGAACCTACAACAGCGCGGTTAACAGCCGCGTGCTCTACCATTGAGCTACCGAGGAATTTAAAGCCCAACAGAAAGGGCTGAAAAATTCTGGCTCCCCGGGTAGGACTCGAACCTACAACAGCGCGGTTAACAGCCGCGTGCTCTACCATTGAGCTACCGAGGAATAGGTGCGTGCTCTCAAGCAACGAAGTTTATTATACGGACGAATCAGCTCAGGGCAAGAACTTTTTTAAGAAATTTTCCGACCTAGTCATTGGGGACGTTCTTAAACGACCAGTCATTCAAGAACGTCCCCAACGACTACATGAAAGCGCCCTCAAGCGGATGTGCTTGAGGGCGCTTCTTGCTTGACTAGCTCTCGATATAGTCCTTGAGCTTGCTGGAGCGACTGGGGTGGCGAAGCTTGGCCAGAGTCTTGGACTCGATCTGGCGGATGCGCTCGCGCGTGACGCCAAACTCACGACCGACTTCCTCGAGCGTACGGGGATGTCCGTCGACAAGGCCAAAGCGCAGCTCAATAACCTTGCGCTCACGATCGGCAAGCGAATCGAGCACCTGGGTGAGCTGCTCCTGCAGCATGGAGAAGCTGGCGGCATCGGGCGGAACGATGGCCTGGGAGTCCTCGATGAAGTCGCCCAGCTGGGAATCCTCTTCCTCGCCGATGGGGGTCTCGAGCGACACGGGCTCCTGCGAGATCTTCTGGATCTCGCGGACGCGGTCGGCGCTCATGTCCATCTCGGCACCGATCTCCTCGGGGGTCGGGTCGCGACCAAGGTCCTGAAGGAGCTGGCGCTGCACGCGGACGAGTTTGTTGATGGTCTCGACCATGTGCACGGGAATACGGATGGTACGGGCCTGGTCGGCGATAGCGCGCGTGATGGCCTGACGGATCCACCACGTGGCGTACGTGGAGAACTTAAAGCCCTTCTGGTAGTCGAACTTCTCGACGGCGCGGATCAGACCGAGGTTGCCCTCCTGGATCAGGTCCAGGAACAGCATGCCACGACCGACATAGCGCTTGGCGATGGAGACGACCAGACGCAGGTTTGCGCTGATGAGCGCCTGCTTGGCTTCGAGGCCCACGTTCTCAATGCGCGTAAGACGACGCATCTCGGCACGCGTGAGTTCGAGCTCACCAGCATCGGCAGCCTCGAGCTTCTCGGTGGCCTCAAGACCGGCCTCGATCTTCATGGCCAGATCGACCTCTTCGGAGGCGGTCAGCAGGTCGACCTTGCCGATCTCCTTGAGGTACATACGGACCGGGTCGCCGGTCAGCATCACCGTGGAGGCATCGATGCCGCGCACGCGCGAACGCGAACGGGACGTGCGCACGGTGCGCTTCTTCTTGCTCTTGGAAGAACCCATCTCGGCGTCGGCCTGGCGGGCCATCTTGAGCTCGTGATCGTCGAGCGAGCCGGAATCGTGCTCGTCGTCATCATCGAAATCGTCGGTATCGGTATCGTTATCGTCATCGTCGACGTCCATGGGGGCGTCGTCGTTACCGCTCGCGGAGATAATCTGGATGCCGCTGTTGCGCAGCGCGGAATACACCGCGGTGAGCTGCTCGTCAGAAACATCGATATCCTTCAGGGCGACCTGAATCTCGTCCTCGGTTACCGAAGTCCTGTTTGAGCCGTTGCCCATGAGCTTTGCAACGTAGGATTCCAGCCCAGTACCCGTGCTCTCAGTCTTTTTTGGCACAGATTCTCCCTTCATAGTCCACAGGACTCAATACTTTAGCACACACATTGACGTCTATACCCAAAAAGAGGGCTGGATATAGGCGAGAATACGCTGGTTGACCACAACATCTAGGCTTGTTCGGTGCCTGCGGCCTCCAGGCCGATCAAACGAAACGGATCCGCCACGCCGCCGATCGACTTTTGCAGTTCGCGCTGACGCTGCGAGTCCTGCGCGGCCTGCACGGTCAGCGCACGACGGGCCTCATCATCGAGCGAACGGTCCTGGCGCAGCTTGGCCTGTGCGGCACGCATGCGACGCTTGATGGTGTAGAGCTCGAGCGTATCGAGCATAAACGCGATGTTCGTCTCGGTGGGGTGCTTGCTCGTCGACGAGATGCGCCCGGCACTCACAAGCGTTGCCGCCTCGGGACACACCGAGCGCGCCGCATCCATGCAGGCTGCCGGATCGGTTCCCGGCGGCGTTGCCAGCACGGCCCATGCGATGGACTCGTGGCGCGGATCCACCCACTCGATGGAGCAGATGCGGTCGGCATACGTGCGGAACAGGTCGGGGTAGCTCGTAAGCATGGTCAGCAGCTCGCGCTCCCCTGCCAAGGACTTGCGCTCTAGATCGGTAAGAACCATAGGGGCCGAGGCGTCTGTCGGGGCACCGGCGGGCGCAGCGCCCATACCATCAGGCACATCGATCGGCGGCAGGTCGTCGACGACCTCTACAGGCGCGGCACCGTAGGCATCGAGCGGGACGTAGTCGTACGGCTCTTCTTCGACCGGCGCGGACACCGGCGGCGTCGCGCCCGATGCCCAAGCACCGCGACCGGCATCGCGAGAACCCGACGCCCGACTGCCCGTCCCGCCGGACCGTTCGGCCTGCGCCCTCTGGCGCTCATAGTTTTGCTCGCGACGGCGCTCCGCATCTTCGCGCTTGGCGACATCGCGAAACACGCGGCCCGAGCTCGCGCGCACGGTCTCCAGATCCAAACCCAGCAGATCGGCAATCTGGATAAAGTACGTATCGATCATATAGCTGTCACGAAGCGGATAGATGAGCGTCAGCGCGTCCTCCAGCGCCTTGGCGCGACCGCCCGGCGTGGTGATGTCGCTCGACTCCTGCAGCGAACGGTAGACAAAGTCCATAAGCGGCTCGGCAGCGTCGATGCGCGTCTGCAGTGCCTCACCACCATGTGCGGTGATGAACTCCATGGGATCGTTGCCGTCGGGGAGCACCACGCAGCGCAGGTCCATGGAATCCTGCTCGATAAACTGAATCGCGCGGCGGGCGGCCTTTTGACCGGCGGCATCGCCGTCGAACATATACACGATGCGCTTGGCAAAACGAGTGAGCGTCTTGACGTGATGCTCCGTGAGCGCGGTGCCCAGCGTGGCGACAACGTTTTTAATCCCCGCTTCCCAACAGGCGATGCAGTCGGTATAGCCCTCCACCACGATGGCGGTATCCTGCGCGACGATAAACTCCTTGGCCCAATTAAAGCCGTAGAGGTTTCGCTTTTTATGAAACACACTCGTCTCGGCGGTGTTGAGATACTTAGGCTGACCGTCGCCCATAATGCGACCGCCAAAGGCAATGTTGTGACCCTGCTCGTCAAAGATGGGGAACATCACGCGGTCGTAAAAGCGGTCGGCAAGCTGCCCGCGCCCGCGGCTCACGGCAACGTTGGCGTCGATCATCTCCTGCGGGGTAAAACCCGCCTGGGACAGGTGCGACACCAGTGCGTTACGGCCCGGTGCAAAGCCCAGGCAGTAGCGGCGACAGACATCGCCGCCCATACCGCGGCTGGCAAAATACTCACGCGGACGGCCGTCCTTACCGCGCATAAGCATGGTGTGGTAGAACTGAGCCGTCTCGGCGCATAGGTCGTAGATGCGGGCACGCTTGGTACCGCGCTCGCGACGGGCACCGGTATCGTGCAGCTCAATGCCGGCACGATCGGCAAGGTAGCGAATCGACTCGGGAAAACTCAGGTTTTCGCGCTTCATAATATAGGTGAAGACGTCGCCGCCCTCACCGCAACCAAAGCAATGCCACACCTGCGTGGCAGGGATAATGTGAAAGGACGGCGTCTTTTCGCCATGGAAGGGGCAGCAGCCCCAAAACTCGTGACCTCGGGGCTTGAGCTCAACCGTTTCCTGCACGATGGCAACCAGGTCGGACGCAGCGCGTACCTGGTCTTTTTCCTCATCGCTAATCACGGATGCTCACCCCCTGCTCACCCAAGTTGTGGCGAATATCGTCAATATTACCCTCGACGGTCGCGATCAACTCGTCCAGCGAATCGAACACACGCGACGGGCGCAGCCAGCGCGTAAACGCCAGCGAGACGGACGCACCGTACAAGTCGCCCGTATACCCAATCAGATTAGCCTCCAGATGCGCCGAGGCGGCATCGTCGGCATACGTCGGCGGCAGGCCCACGTTTACCGCAGCGGGCCACACGGTATCGTCGACCAGCACCAGGCCTTCGTAAACGCCATCGGCAGGCACCTGAATGCCCTCGGGCACCTGAATGTTTGCCGTGGGAAAGCCCATGTCAGAGCCCTGATGACGGCCACCGGCAACCACGCCGCGCAGCATGTACGGACGACCGAGCAGCTCGGTGGCAAGCTCAACATGGCCCTGGCGCAGCTCCTGGCGAATACGGGTGGCGCAGATTATCTGCCCATCGACGCACAGCAGCTCATGGCCATAGACGTCAACACCGCGCTCGGCACCCCATGCCTGCATCTCGGCAACGCCCGAGGCGCCACCACGACCGAGGCGAAAATCACTGCCCACGCGAATCGAGCGAATGTCGACGACGCGCGACAGCAGTGAGAGAAAACCGACATGATCGAGTGCCGCCACCGCGGGCGTAAAAGGAACGGCGACAACCGCATCGACCCCGGTGAGAGCCAGGGCATGCAGGCGGTCGGCCGTCGTCATCAGTTTTTGAGCGGGCGAAGGACTCACCACGACGTCCGGATCGGGATCGAAGGTGACCACAACTGCGAGGCAGTTATGGTCACGGGCGTCGCGCACCACGGCGTCAATAAGTTCGCGGTGTCCCCGATGCACGCCATCGAACACGCCGATGCCAATCGAGGCAGCACCTAAACGCCCGCACCCATCAAACGCGGCGGCGGGAACGATGCGCGCCTCGCCCGACTCGCCCGCGAAAAAGATACGCGCGAGCTCGTGGGGGGCCAGCATCATCGAACACCGCCAATTGCCTGCGGAAACACGTGCTCCATCACAAAGCGACCGTCCTCAATGCGGGCAAGCGCCTTGAGCCCACCATCGAGCACCAGCGCAAACGGCGCCTTCGAAGCATCGAAGTCGACAAGCGCGCGGTCAACGGGAATGCGCCTGCCGCAGAGCAGGTCATCGGCAAGGTTGCCCGGCAAGTCGACACGCGTGGAGCCCAGGGCCGCGATGGGGTCCAAAGCAAAGCCAGTCGCAGACTCGGGAGAAAGTTCCTCCACCGCATGGCAGACGCCAATGGAAACCACGCCGGATGCCGTCCGGCGTAGCGCGGAAATGTGTGCGGCACTATCGCACGCACGACCCAAATCACGAGCGAGCGCGCGGATGTAGGTGCCCTTGCTCACCGAAAATGCCACGGTCCAAACACAAGTATCGCCCTCGCCGCTCATGGCGATCAAGTCGGCGGCATACACCTCGACGGGACGCGGAGGCAGGTCAACGGCATTGCCCTCACGAGCAGACTTGTAGGCACGGACGCCGTTGACCGAAATGGCCGAGAACGCCGGCGGGACCTGCATCTGCGGCCCCAGCATAGCAGCCAGCTGTTCACGGGCGTAGGCCATGTCGTGCAGCTCGGGGGCAACGGAAACGGTGCGAGCGGCCTCGCCCTCCGCATCGTCGGTATTAGTCTCGACGCCAAACGAAATGTCGGCGACGTAGCTTTTCGTGTCGAGGGTGAGCATGCCCAGCAGACGCGTGGCCTGACCCACGCCCACCACCATGACACCGGATGCCATGGGGTCGAGCGTGCCGGCATGACCGACACGCCGTTCGTGGAGGGCGCGTCGGCATTGCGAAACCACGTCGTGGGACGTGCAGCCCACCGGCTTATCGACGGCGAGCAGCATATTCAATTGAGAAGGCGTACGACGAGCCATGTACCATCCAAAAAATTAGAGCTCGACGGTCACCGAAGCGGGATCCTCCCCCACCAGCTCGGCCAGCATGGGAAGTGCCACGGCGAGCGTCTCGCGAATCGTTCCGTTGTTGGTAAAGCCGGCAGCGGCATGATGCCCGCCACCGCCAAAGTTGGCAGCGATCTCGGACACATCGAGGTCACCCTTGGAGCGCAGGTTGCCGCGCACCTTGGTATCGCCATCGATGCCCTTTAAGAACAGACATACCTCAACGCCCATCACCGCACGCACCACATCGACCAGACCGTCACATTCATCAGAGGTGACGCCGCAGGCCTCAAGGTCGCTCTGGTAGGCATAGCTATACGCCACGCGTCCGTGCGCGACCGTCTTAATACGGCCCATGACAATGGACTTGAGGTGCAAAAACTCGACGCGCATGCTCTGATAGACCTCGAGCGCGACACGAGCCGGATTGGCGCCATGGGCTACCAGGCGCGAAGCGGCGTGGAACGCGGCAGCATCGGCATTCTGGTACTGGAAACGACCGGTGTCGGTCACCAAGCCGCACAGCAAGCAAGTCGCGACGCCATCACGGGCGACAATGCCGCAATTATCCAAGAAACGGTCGATGATCATGGCGCAGGCCGCGGCATCGACACGCCTCAGGCTCAGCTCGGCAAACTCCTCGCGCGCCGGATGGTGATCGAAGCACACCACATGCTTGGAGCGGCGAAGTACCTCGGCCGAGTTGTTGAGGCGCTCGACGACCGGCACATCCACCGAGATAAACAGGTCCGGATTGCCGGTGTACGCAGATGCGGGCGCCAAGCGATCGGCGCCCTCCATAAAGCGGTAGATGCGCGGCACCGGATCATCGTCTGCCAGCAGCAGCGCAATGTCCTTGTTGGGGAAAAACTTCATAAGCGATAAGCCCAGGCCCAGCACGGAGCCCAGGGCGTCACCATCGGGAGACGTATGTCCCGAAATCGCAATGGAGGACGCACCCTCGATGAGCTCGAGGATGCGTCGCTGAATATCTGCAGACTCGCACGAGGCGAGGTCGGCGGAATTAGTCATCTAAAGCTGCCTCCTGGGCGGCATCCGCTATCGGATAGCCGTCCTCGTCCTTTTCGATCGCAAGCGTGGCGGGAACGTTTTCCAGCGCACGCGTGATGCGCTCGGCCTCATCGGTCGAGCGATCGATGCGAAAATCGAGCTCGGGCGTAACACGCCAATCGAGCGAGCGAGCCAACAGGCTGCGAATACGGCCCTTAGCGCTAGCGAGCGCCTCCATGACCTCGTCGTAGCGACTCGCATCGCACGACACGTACACACGCGCGAACGAACGGTCCACCGCGACCTCGACCGCGGTCAAAGTAACCAGGTCGAGACGCGGATCGGAAACCTCAAAGAGCAGGATATAACCGAGCTTCTCGCGAAGCTGCTCGCCCAGACGGCGGGTTGCCTGCGTTTGCTTCATAGAGCTACCCCCTACTCGGTACGGGCAACCTGGTCGATGCGGTAACCCTCGATCTGGTCGCCGGGCTTGATGTCCTGGAAGTTCTCCAGGCCAATGCCGCCCTCGGAACCGCTCTTGAGGCTCTTGGCCTCGTCCTTGTAGTGGCGCATCGAGGCGATCTTGCCGTTGAAGACCACGATACCGTCGCGCACCAGGCGCACGGAATCGGTCGCGGCGATCTCGCCCTCTTCGACGCGGACACCGGCGGCGATACCGACTTTGGGCACCTTGAAGGTGTCCAGAACGGTCGCGGTACCCGTGGCGACCTCGACCTCGGTGGGCTTGAGCATGCCGATACGGGCGGCGTCGAGCTCCTCGAGGCACTTGTAGATGACGTCGTAGCAACGGATCTCGACGCCCTCGCGCTCGGCGGCGGAGCGGGCCTTACCGTCGGGACGGACGCCAAATCCGATGATGATGGCGTTGGAGGCGTCGGCCAGGACGACGTCGGTCTCGTTGATGGCGCCAACGGCGGAGTGGATCGTGTTGATGCGAACCTCGGACTGATCCATCTTGTCGAGCGAGTCCTGAAGGGCCTCGATGGAACCCTGGACGTCGGCCTTGATGATCAGGTTGAGCTCCTTGACCTCGGCGTCGGCGATGGTCTCGAAGAGGTTCTCGAGCGTGACGTGCTTCACGCGGCTCTGCTCCTCGATACGGGCCTTGAGCGAACGCTCGTCGGCAAGGGCGCGAGCCTCGCGCTCGTCCTCGAACACGCGGAACTCGTCGCCGGCGTTGGGCACGGACTGCAGACCCAGGATCTCGACAGCGTCGGAGGGACCGGCCTCGGTGACGGCGCGACCCTTGGGGTCGAGCATGGCGCGGACGCGGCCGTAGGTAAGGCCAGCGACCAGCGTATCGCCCACGTGCAGGGTACCGCGGGTCACGAGCACGGTAGCGACCGAACCGCGGCCCTTGTCGAGCTTGGCCTCGAGGACGTTGCCGGAGGCAAAGGTGTCCGGGTTAGCCTTGAGCTCGAGCACGTCGGCCTGGAGCAGCACGGTCTCCAGAAGATCGTCGATACCGATCTTCTGCTTGGCCGAGATGTTGACGAACATGTTTTGTCCGCCCCACTCCTCGGGGATGACGCCGTACTCGGTGAGCTCCTGGCGCACGCGATCGGGGTTGGCGCCCGGCTTATCGATCTTGTTGACGGCAACGACGATGGGTACGCCGGCGGCCTTGGCGTGGTTGATCGACTCGACGGTCTGGGGCATGACGCCGTCGTCGGCGGCAACAATCAGGATGACGATGTCGGTCACCTTGGCGCCACGGGCACGCATGGCCGTAAAGGTAGCGTGACCCGGAGTATCGATGAAGGTGATCTTGCGGTCGTTGATCATGACCTGCGAAGCGCCGATGGCCTGCGTAATGCCGCCCGCCTCGCCGGCAGCAACGCCGGTGTGACGGATAGCGTCGAGGAGGCTCGTCTTACCGTGGTCGACGTGGCCCATGACGGTGACGACCGGGGCGCGCGGCTTAAGGTCGGCGGGATCGTCGTAGAACGAGAAGGTGTTCTCCTCCTCGGGGGTGATGATCTTGATCTGACGGCCCAGGTCGTCGGCAACGAGCTCGACGAGGTCGTCGGACATGGACTGCGTCATCGTGAGCGGCGTGCCCAGCAGGAACAGGCGCTTGATGATGTCGTTGGCCGGAACGTCGAGCGCCTCGGCGAGCTCCTGGACGGTAACGCCCTGGGAGACCTTGATGGCGTCGAGCTCCTCGGGGTTCACGCCCTGGGCCAGCGCCTCCTCAATCTTGCGCTCCTCCTGAGCCTTAGCAGCCTCGCGCTCGCGCTTCTCCTTGCGCTTCTTGCGGCGACCGGTGGACTCGCGAGAGGCCTCCTCGACGGCGGCGCGGGCCTCCTCGAGCACCTTCTCGCGGCTGTACTCCTCGGCCTCACGCGCCATGCGGCTGTAGTGGTCCTCATCGTTGCCGTGACCGCCCTTGCGCTTCTTGCCCTTGCCCTGCTTATCGGGGTTGGGGAAGTCCATGCCGGCAGCGACGTTGTTGCTGGCGTTGGTGCGATGGCTGTGCGGACGGCTCTCGGAGGCGTTGCGCTCGGAGTTGCTGTCGGAGGCGTTGCGGTCGTTACGACGGCCACCGCGACGGTCGTTGTTGCCGCCACGACGGTTGCCGCGCTCGGCGGCGCGCTCGGCCTTGGCCTTCGCCTCGGCGTCCTTCTTCTCCTTGAGAACGGTCTCCTGTGCGGCGATCTGGTCGAGCAGCGAACGGAAGCGCGAACCGGAGTCGGAAGCGGGAACGGCGCGGCGCTGGGCCTCGCGGGCAGCCTCCTCCTTCTCGCGGGCAAGGCGCTCCTGCTCGGCCTTCTTCTTGGCCTCGGCCTCGGCGCGGGCGGCCTCCTCGGCAGCCTGGGCGGCGGCGAACTGGCGGCGCTCCTCCTCGCGTGCCTTCTCGGCGGCGATGCGCTCGCGCTCGGCCTCGGCAGCGCGCGCTGCCTCCTCGGCGGCGGCTGCCTCCTCCTCGGCCTGCTTGGCGGCCTCGACTTCCTTGGCGCGGGCCTCGATCACCGAGGCGAGCTGCTTGCGGACCATGGCGACGTAAGCGTCCTCCAGAGCGGAGGAAGCGGACTTAGCGGGAATCTTCATTTCGGCGAGATGACCCATCAGTTCCTTGGAGGTCATGCCGAACTCTTTGGCCAGGGTGGACACACGGACTTTTGCCATATGACTTCACCTACCCTTTCTGGCACCTTGGGTGCCTAGAGACTGAACGAGCGTGGGAGATGCGCCGGGACCCGCCCGGCGCGACCGCGCGCTAGATCAGGTCCTCCGCATCATCGAAGGCGTCGGTGTCGTGGACACCGCAGAAACGGGAGCCGGGGCGGGCCTGGTTGCGGCACTGAATGCCGTCCTCGGACACGTACTCGCAGCGACGGACGTCGTCGTCCTCCTCGTCACCGATCAAGTCGGCGGCGGGCTCCTCGTGAACGGGGACGTTCTTGAGGATGTCGGCGGCAAGGGTCTCGGACTTGATGTCGATGTGCCAGCCGGTCAGACGGGCGGCGAGGCGGGCGTTCTGGCCCTCCTTGCCGATGGCGAGCGAAAGCTGGTCGTCGGGCACGATCACGCCGGCGTAGGCCTTCTCCTCGTCGATGAGGACGCGCGTGACCTTGGCGGGCGACAGGGCGTTGGCGACGTAGACGGCCGGATCGGCATCCCACAGGATGACGTCGACGCGCTCGCCGCGAAGCTCGCCCACGACGGCGCGGACACGGCTGCCCTTGGGGCCGACGCAGGCGCCCACGGGATCCAGGCGATCGTCGAGCGAGTGGACGGCGACCTTGGAGCGCTGGCCGGGCTCGCGGGCGATCGACTTGATCTGGACGGTGCCCTCATAGATCTCGGGCACCTCCTGCTCAAACAGACGACGCATGAGCTCGGGATGGGTGCGGGAGATGACGATCGGCGGACGGCTGTGCTCGCCGCGAACCGGCTGCAGGTTGGAGTTGGGGTCGCGGACGTCGATGATCACGGCCTTGATGTGCTGGTTGTGCAGATAGCGCTCGCCCATCGGACGCTCGTTGCGCTCGTTCTCGTAACGGCGCTGGTCAAAATGCGGCAGCTCGGCCTCGACGCCATCGCGGATCTTGACGATCGTGAAGTCGGGCGTGGACTGCAGCACGGTACCGCTGATGAGGTCACCGATACGTCCGGAGAACTCCTCGTAGATCTGCTCGCGGGCGGAGTTGCGCACGATGGCGTTGATCTCGGCCTTGGCGTGCTGGGCGGCGATGCGGCTCGTGTTCTTGGGGGTGACGTCGATCTCCTCGAACTCGGTGAAGTTGCCCTCCTCGTCCATGGAATCGTCGATCGGCTCCAGACGGTAGACGTAGATCTTGCCGGTGGTGCGGTCGATGGTCACCTTGGCGCCCCACTCAAGGTGCAGGATCTCGGCATAGCTCTTGGCGAGCGACTGCTCCAGGCGGTCGATCAGGTAGAGCTGGTCGATGTGCCTCTCCTGGCAAAGCTCCATCAGGGCGGACATCATGTCGGATGCTGCCATCTTACTTTCCTTCCTTCGCGGGCTTGAAGTCGTAGGTGGGCTTCAACTTGCACTTTTTAACATCAGAGAAATCGAGGGTGACGGACTCGCCGTCCTCGAGCTCGAGGGTCACGTTCGTCTCGGTCGCTGCGGCAATCTTGCCGGAGTACTTGCGACGGCCCTCGATGGCGGTGGAGGTGAGCTCGCAGTCCTCGCCCACAAAGCGGGCAAAGTCGCGCGGACGGCGCAGCGGGCGCGCCATACCCGGGCTCGACACCTCGAGCGTATAGCTCGAAGAAATGGGGTCGAGCTCCTCGATCACCTCGCCGACCCACTTGGTATTGGCCGTGACGTCGTTGAGCGACAGGCTCTGACCCTCGGCACCCTCGATACGCACGCGCACGCAGGGGGCCTTGGTGGCGCCCACGAGCTCAACGTCGACAATATCGACATCGTGCTGGGGAGCGACGGCCTCGAGCGCGTCAATGATCGCCTGCTCGGTCTTGGTCTTGACCATTGCGGCACCTCCATCCATACAAAAAAGAAGCGGAGCCGAAACCCCACTTCTTTCAATTACAACTTCATTTGCAAGTAAACTATACCAATACCTGCGAAAACGTGCAAGCGTTAAAGAAATCCGCAGGTCAGCGCGCCCACAGCATCTCCACAAGAATAGGACAATTGACCGCAGACATCAGGGCAGATACATGAAAAACGAGGGACGACCCAATCGGATCGCCCCTCGTCTTTTATGCGTCAGTTAAGCGCGCAATGCTTACTTGACCACCAGGTTGACCAGCTTGCCGGGCACGCAGATGGCCTTGACGACCGTCTTGCCGTCGAGCCACTTGGCGACGGCGGTCTCGGCGGCAGCCTGCATTTCCTCGTTGGAGGCATCGCGGGCCACGTCGATGCGGCCACGGACCTTGCCGAGTACCTGGACGACGATCTGCACCGTGTCCTCGATGGACTCGGCCAGGTCGAACTCGGGCCAGGAGGCGGTGTAAGCGTTGCCCTCGCAGCCGAGCGCCTCGTGCCACAGCTCGTCGGCCCAGAACGGGCAGATGGGCGCCAGGACGCTCACGATGTCCTTGGCCACGCCGTAGCACAGGGCCTTGTCGCGGTCAGCACCCTCGGTGGCGTTGAGGTAGGCGCTCGCCGCGTTGACGAGCTCCATGACGGCCGAGATCGCGGTGTTGAACTGGCCGCGATCGAAGTCCTCGGTGCACTTGGCGATGGTGCGGTGACGCTCACGGTAGAGCTTCATCGCGGTCTCGCCGAGCACGGACTTGTCGAAGGCCACGTTGGCGTCACCCGACTGGACGAGCTGCCACACGATACGCCAGGCGCGCTTGATAAAGCGGTTGGCGCCCTCGACGGCCTTGGGATCCCAGTCGAAGTCCTTCTCGGGCGGGGCGATAAACAGGATCGCCAGACGCATGGTGTCGGCGCCGTAGGGCTCGATAACCGAGCTCGGGGGCACGACGTTGCCTTTGGACTTGGACATGGTGTCGCCGTTCTCGTCCTTGACCATGCCCTGGCACAGCAGGTTGGTGAAGGGCTCGTCAACACTCAGCAGACCCAGGTCGCGCAGCGCCTTGGTAAAGAAGCGGCTGTAGAGCAGGTGCAAAATGGCGTGCTCGATGCCACCGATGTAGTTATCGACGGGCATCCAACGGTCGGCTGCCTCGCGGGAGAAGGGCAGCTCGGTGTTGTGCGGGTCGGTATAGCGCAGGTAATACCAGCTGGAGCAGGTGAACGTGTCCATGGTATCGGTCTCGCGCTTGGCCGGGCGGCCGCAGACCGGGCAGGTGGTCTCGTAGAACTCCTTGCACTCGGCGAGGGTTTCGCCGGCGCCCAAGTCCAGGTTCTCGGGCAGCGTCACCGGCAGCTGATCCTCGGGCACGGGGACGATGCCGCAGTGCTCGCAGTGGATGGCCGGGATGGGGTTGCCCCAATAGCGCTGACGGGAAATGAGCCAGTCGCGCAGGCGGAACTCGACCTTGCGACGACCGCAGCCCATGGCCTCGAGGTCGACCACGATCGCAGCCTCGCCCTCGGAGTGCTTACCGCCGCGCATGCCGGTGTACTTGCCGGACTGGACCAGCGTGCCCTCGGCAGCGTGGGCGCAATCCCAGTCGACGGTCTCGGCATGGAAGGTATCGATGGTCTCGCCGCTGGCCTCGACGGCAGCGCGATCGTCATCGTCCAGGATGATCGGCACGATCGGCAGGTCGTACTTACGGGCAAACTCAAAGTCGCGCTGGTCGCCACAGGGAACGGCCATGACGGCACCGGTACCGTAGTCGGCAACGACATAATCGGCAACCCACACGGGGACCTTCTCGCCGTTGACGGGGTTTACCACATAGCGGCCCGTGAAGGCACCGTGCTTCTCGAGGGTGCCCTGGGCACGCTCGACGGCAGAGATATGCTTGGAGTCCTCGACGATCTTGGTGACGGCCTCCTCGTACTCCGTGCCCTCGACGAGCTCATGCAGGCCGGCGTACTCGGGAGCCAGGACAAAGAAGGAGACGCCAAAGAGCGTATCGGCACGCGTGGTGAAGACGGTGATCTTGCCCTCATCGCCCTCGATGGGCTCGCCATCCTTGTCGCACAGGGTAAAGTCGACCTCGGCGCCCTCGGAGCGGCCGATCCAGTTGGCCTGCATCTGC
>CABVAY010000017.1 GCA_902496455.1 uncultured Collinsella sp. | reverse complement strand
CCGAGCCGTACGCTTGAACTGAGAAGGGGGAGGCCTCGCGGCCTCCCCTTTTTTTGCGTTTATGGGGCGTAAATGACTCAATTACACCAGACGATCTTATCGTTTTTGGTATTGAGCCCTTATTTCAAGAAGATAAATCTAATAACAAGGGCAACTGCTATGGCCACAATGATCAAAAGCAGGATTGTCAGTCGATGCTGCTTGCGTCTTTTACTTGACGAAACGAAGATTGATTTTCCCTGTTTTGGCGTTTCGAGATAGCGAGCCGAATGCGTCAAGGTTTGCTTTGGTCGAGGACCTCTTTGTTGATGAGCGGCGGATGCTTTCATCGGCTCATCACTAGCTGCGCTGTTTTTAGATAATGGTGCGTCTTTCAGATATACGGGGTCTCCCGAGGCGACGCCCATATGTTTACGTCCCGTTTGGGCATCCTCGAGCGTTTGATATCGATTTCTCGTCACATACTCGGGCTCAGGATCATTAATGGGCTCTTGCGAGATGTGGGGGCGATGGAACCGTGGCGGCTGCGTGGTAGTTTCTTCCCCCTGCGTCTGCATAAACATTTTGTTCTGGTTTTGGTCGTCCATGATGCCCTTTAGCTCGTTACCAACAACGTGTACGCGCTCATTGTAAGCCCCTTGTTATTTGTAGCTGCGAACATACTCGTTATTTAAGCTCTGGTTCAAAGAACCTTAACCTTACTAAAACCTGAGTCAATTACACTTAGATATGCTTATAGTACTTGACTCAAAAAACTTTATAGTCAATGTATATATAAGCACTGTGTGGGCATATATATGAGCGTCAAAAGAAGTCCCAGTCACCTAGAAGATGGCTCGGCAGTCCTAAAAGGAGTGGTAAACATGGCAAGCATGGTTCCTTATCGTTCGGTTTTTGGCGTTCGTCCTTCTGCTAGCTCGCTGTTCGATCTGTTTGATGATATGACCGACCTTGCAAACAACTCGATTGCTTCCAAGGCGTTTCCCGTTGACGTTGAGGATAAGGGCGACGGCTATGAGGTCAAGGCTTATCTGACCGGCGTCGCCAAGGACGATATCGATGTCGAGCTTAACGAGGGCCGTCTGTCCATTAGCGTGAATGTCGAGGAAGACGAGGAGAACGAGGGCAAGAACTTCCTGCAGAAGGAGTTCAGCTCGTACAGCGCGACGCGTGGCGTGTATCTAAAGGACGCTTCGAGCGAGGGCCTCTCGGCTAAGTACGCTGACGGCATCCTGACCGTTACGGTCCCCAAGATCGTCGAGAAGAAGAACGTTACGAAGATCTCCATCGACTAACTTCGTTGGTGTTCTGCGCTATTAAAAGACAGCAAAAGGGGCTGGGAAGCGATTCTCGGCCCCTTTTGCTGTCTAGGACGGTCTATTGAATGGTTGCCGGTTGATACTGACTCGCAGGGCGTATCGAGAGTTTTCGCGATCCTTGGAGAAGGGTTGCGGAGCTGCCGACCTCGTCATCCAGGGTTGCGGCCAGAGCCTTGGCATAGCTTTTGACGGTAAGGCTCGGACGATTGTTATCTTGGCTGATATGCATGGCAATGAGCTGTTCGGTGCGATCGGTAACAAGTTCGCGCGCGGCTTCGGCGGCTTGGCCATTGGAGAGGTGTCCCCTTGCAGACAGGATGCGCTCCTGAAGAAAGCGGGGATATTCTCCCTCGCGCAGCATGGTCACATCGTGGTTGCTTTCGAGTGCGAGGACTCGACAATCTTTGAGGGTGTTCATGGCTTGGCTCGATAGCTCTCCGGTGTCGGTGGCAAAGCCGATGGAATCATCGAGGGTGTCGAATCGATAACCGACTGGATTGATGACATCGTGTGATGTTGAGTAGGTTTGCACGTGGATGCCGGCAATGGATAGGGTGTCACCGGGATCGAATTCCTCGACAGGCAGATGAGAAAGATTTTCTTTGCTCGAAAGAGTGCCCCTGCTGGCAAAGAGGGGGCCGTGCCAGTGCTTGCACCAGACATCGAGGCCCTTGATGTGATCGCCATGCTCATGAGTAATGAGAAGAGCCGAGACGTTGTCTGTCGAGAGCCCCAGTTCTGCCATGCGCTTTAATGTCTCGCGGCGAGACAGTCCGTCATCGACCATAATGAGCCCCTGCGGGCCCTCGATGAGTGCGCAGTTGCCTTTAGAGCCACTGCCGAGGATATGAAGGTGCAGACGAGACATGAGATTCCAAAGGATACAATGGGTGCGGACGAATAGAGGAGGAAGCGAATGCCAACGGTATCACAGCATTACGGACACTATGCCGTGCCCGGGGCAGTCGATGAGACCCGAACGAGGCAGCAGGCTGCTCCTGTCGTGCTCATGGTATCAGGCGGCGCGGACTCGACGGCACTGCTTCTTATGGCGTGCACATCAAAGCTGGATATCCAAGACGGACGCGGTGTTGCCCCCATTGCTCGCGAGCGCCTGCATGTGCTGCATGTAAACCATCATCTGCGCGGCAAGGCGTCCGATGGCGACGAGGCCTTTGTGCGTGAGCTCTGCGCGAAATATGGTTTACCGCTGTGCGTGGAGCACGCTTATTTTGATGGGGAGTCGGGCAATATTGAGGCCGCGGCCCGCGAGGTGCGCTATGCCGCGGCGCGGAGGTATGTTCGCGAGCTCTGCGCCCAGACGGGGGCACCGCGAACGGCGGCTCGTATCTGCACCGCGCACACGTCTTCGGATCGCGCGGAAACGTTTTTGATGAACGCGATTAAGGGTTCGGGGCCCGCTGGCCTATCGAGCATTCCTCGCCGGAGGAATATCGTGGTGCGTCCCTTGCTCGACCTAACTCATGGCGAGCTCGTGGGCTATCTACAGGTACATGGTCAGCCGTGGCGTGAAGACGAGAGCAATGAGGATATCTCGTATCTGCGAAACTACGTGCGCCATCGAGTGATGCCGGTGGTGGCGCAGCGCAACGCGAGCGTCTGCAAGACGATTGGCGCCGCCTGCGAGATCTTAGGCGATGAGGACGCGTTTTTGTCTCAGCTTTCGGCACAGGCGTTTCGAAGCTGCCTGCGTAAGGAGGCGGCGGGCGCGCTGGTGCTCGATGCCAGGCGCCTTGCTGCGGCCGAGGTGGTAATCGCGCGGCGCATCGTGCGACTGGCGATCAAACGCATCGATCCGGACGCTCGTCCCGAGATGCGGCATGTTGAGCGAGTCCTTTCCTGCGTTGCCGAGGGTGCCGGCTCGGTCACGCTTCCGGCGGGAATTGACGCGCGCGTTGAGTTTGGCATGCTGGCGTTTAAGGCCCCGGTGGCTCGCGAGGGCCTGGTCGCGGACTGGGTTACCGTACCCGGTCGTTTGCCGTTGGGCGGGGGACGTATGCTGGTCACAGAGCCGATGGCCGTTGAGCCGGGATGCGATATCGTGCGCCGCGCCCGTGAGCTTGCGGCTGCCGGGGAAGTGACAGCTTTGGTAGACGCGGCTGCCCTGGGTTTTGCCGACAGCGATAGTGAGCGGATCCTGGCGGGCTCGCGTGGCGAGATCCCTGCCGAGGCGCGATTGGCGCGCCTGTGGGTGGACGGTCCCGCACCGGGAGACGTGATGTGCCCGTTAGGGATGAGTGGCCGAAGCAAGAAAGTATCCGACTTGCTAGGCGAGGCTCGCATTCCCGTTTCCGAGCGCGCCGGCGTGCCCATGGTGAGGACGGCGCCGGGAGGTGCCGCGGTGTGGGTCGCCGGAGTTCGCGCGGACGAGCGTTTTAAGTGCACGGCCGCAACGCGCGTGGCATATCTGCTCCGCGTGGTCGATGCGGAATAGCGTCCCACGCCTGCTATTCTGTGCGACGTTGACGGTATTCCCGCGCTGATGGCGCACGGGCTGGTAAATTTACCCCGTGCGCTGCTAGAATGTGAAGTTCGCGTCCATACGGCGGTGTGTGGGCGATAAGCACAAGAAAGGGTTGTCATGGCTTCTCAACATCCGGATATCGAGAAGGTTCTGTTTACGCAGGAGGATATCGACGGTATCGTCTCTCGCCTGGGCGAGGAGATTACTCGCGACTACGCGGGTAAGGATCTGGTGCTGATCGCGGTTCTGCGCGGTGCCGTTGTCTTTATGGGCGACCTGATGCGCAAGATTGAGCTACCGACCAACATCGATTTCATGGCTGTTTCGAGCTATGGCGACGGTGTGAAGTCTTCGGGCATCGTGCGTATCATTAAGGATCTGGATATCGACATCCGTGGTCGCGACGTGCTGATCGTCGAGGACATTCTGGACTCGGGCCTGACCCTCAAGTACCTGATGAAGAACCTCGAGAGCCGCAAGCCCGCTTCGCTGGAGGTCGCTGCCTTCCTGTGGAAGGACGTTGAGGACCGCACCTCGGCCATCACGCCCAAGTATGTTGGAACCCATTGCCCCGATGCCTTTGTGGTGGGCTACGGCCTCGACTATGCCGAGCGCTATCGTAACCTTCCGTATCTGGGCATTTTGAAACCGGAGGTTTATTCGTAAGATGCCCGACGACCATAACGATAACAATTCCCAGACTCCCCGGGAGCCTAAGATCCCGGGGATGCCCGGAGGCAAGAAGCCCACGCGTACGGGCTGGCTGTATTTTATTTTGGCTTGCGCGCTTCTGGGCTACGCCTTCTTTAACATGGGCTCCGGCTTTGCCAATTCCAGCAATACCGTTAAGCTCGCGACGAGCGAGATGGTGAGCGCCATCAAGCAGGATCGCGTCGAAGATCTGACCTATACGGTTCAAGACGGAAGCGTGACGGGTCATTACTGGAAGACGAAGAAGGACAAGGGCGATACGAGCGAGCTCAAGAGCTTCTCCTCGACCTATGTCGGCTCCGATTCGCTTGCCGAGCTCATGTCGGAGCACCCCGATACCAAGTACATCGTCAACACCAACGATCCCGATTTTTGGGGCGACTTGGCGATGAGTGTGCTTCCGACGATCGCCCTTATCGCCATCATGTTCTACTTTATGCGCCAGATGATGGGCGCCAACAACAGGAACATGCAGTTTGGCAAGACCAACGCCAAGACCAACGAGGCCACACGCCCCAAGGTCAAGTTTGAAGACGTTGCCGGCGTGGACGAGGCAGTCGAGGAGCTCGAGGAGATCCGTGACTTTTTGAGCGATCCGGATCGCTATCGCAAGCTGGGCGCCAAGATCCCGCGTGGCGTGTTGCTGGTTGGCCCTCCGGGCACCGGTAAAACGCTGCTGGCCAAGGCCGTTGCCGGCGAGGCGGGCGTGCCGTTCTTTAGCATCTCGGGTTCCGACTTTGTCGAGATGTTCGTAGGTGTCGGCGCCAGCCGTGTGCGTGACCTCTTTAAGGAGGCCAAGTCCCAGGCCCCGTCGATCATCTTCATCGATGAGATCGATGCCGTGGGACGTCAGCGCGGAGCCGGCTTGGGCGGCGGTCACGACGAGCGCGAGCAGACGCTCAACCAGCTGCTGGTCGAGATGGACGGCTTTGAGGAAAGCGAGTCGGTCATCCTGATCGCTGCGACCAACCGTCCTGACATCCTGGATCCGGCATTGCTGCGTCCCGGCCGTTTTGACCGTCAGGTTACGGTCGACCGTCCGGATGTGAAGGGCCGCGAGCAGATCTTGCGCGTGCATGCCGAGAACAAGCCGATGGACGAGGACGTTAAGTTTGAGAAGCTCGCCCAGATGACCGTTGGCTTTACTGGTGCCGATTTAGCGAACCTGCTCAACGAGTCTGCGCTGCTGGCCGCTCGCCGTCATCGTTCCGTGATCTCGATGGACGAGGTCGAGGAATCGATGGAGCGCGTGATTGCCGGACCGCAGCGCAAGGGTCGCGTGATGACCGAGGCCGAGCGCACCACGATTGCCTACCACGAGAGCGGTCACGCCCTGGTGGGCCACATCCTGGAGCACTCCGATCCGGTCCACAAGATCTCGATCGTCAGCCGCGGCCAGGCGCTGGGCTACACGCTGCAGCTTCCGCAGGAGGACCACTTCCTCAAGACCAAGAACGAGATGCTCGACGAGCTTGCCGTGTTCTTGGGCGGTCGCGTTGCCGAGGAGCTCATGTGCGATGATATTACGTCGGGCGCGAGCAACGATCTGGAGCGCGCAACCAAGATGGCGCGCGAGATGGTCACGCGCCTGGGCATGAGCGAGGAGCTGGGCACGCAAGTGTTTGGCGAGGCGCAACATCAGGTGTTCCTTGGTCGCGATTACGCCGATCACCAGGATTACTCCGAGGAGACGGCGCGCCGCATTGATATCGAGGTTCAGCGCATCATGCGCGAGGCCCATCGTCGTGCTGTCGAGATCTTGGATGCCCGTCGCGATCAGCTCGATCTGATGGCGAAGGTGCTGCTTGAGCGCGAGACTGTCGAGGGCGATGCCGTGAATGCCCTGCTCGATAACGAGTGGGACGCCTACCTTGAGCGCGAGGGCGATATCCTGGCGGCCAAGGAGGAGCGCAATGCCAAGGCGGCCGGCATGCCGACCAAGAAGCGCGTGCCTCGCATGAGCGAGGAGGAGCTGGCGGCTGATGCCGCGGCCTTTGCGCAGGCGGCCATGCAGGAGGATGCCGAAGCCGCATCCGATGATGCTGACGATGACTGTGCCGTCAATGCCGGTGCCGACACCGACGCCGACAAATAGTCTTTGTGGCGAAAGCCTCCGCGGGGAAACCTGCGGAGGCTTTTTCTTTTGAGCGATATGGGGCCGTCTGTTGATTGGGGACAGACTTAAATGAGCGTTTTCACGCATTTAAGTCTGTCCCCAATCAACATTGCTGCGGCACTTTGCTCGGCTAAAGCGTACAATAGCGCCTATGCGAAAGGGGAACAGATGATCAACGAAACTATGTATGCTCGCGGCGCGGAAAGCTCCATCATCCGTGAGATTTTTAGCTATGGCCTTGAGCGCAAGGCGCAGATCGGTGCGGAAAACGTATTCGATTTTTCGCTGGGCAATCCGAGCGTTCCGGCGCCCGCTGCTGTGGCTGAGTCGATTAAGAAGGCCCTGGAGCTGCCGAGCGACCAGCTGCACGGCTACACGCCCGCACCGGGCCTGCCGCAATGTCGTGCCGCTGTGGCCGAATCGCTCAACCGCCGCTTTGGCACGAGCTATGAGGGCAAAGACGTATTTATGACGGTGGGTGCCGCGGCTTCGCTCACCTGCACGCTCAACGCCGTTACGAACCCGGGCGACGAGGTTATTGTTATCGCCCCGTACTTTCCGGAGTATCGCGTTTGGATTGAGAAGGCCGGCTGTACGTGTGTTGAGGCGCTCGCCGATGAAGATACGTTCCAGCTGAGCGTGGACAACGTGCTCAAGGCGATCAGCGATAAGACGGCGGCCGTCATCATTGACTCTCCCAACAATCCGACCGGTGCCGTATATACATGCGACACGCTGACGCGACTGGCCAATGTTCTGCGCGAGGCCAACGCTCAGCGCGATCCCGAGAATCCGATTATGCTCATCTCGGATGAGCCGTACCGCGAGATTGTGTACGGTGCCGAGGTGCCTTGGGTGCCCTCGATCTACGAGAACACCGTGGTGTGCTACTCGTATTCTAAGTCGCTATCGCTACCTGGCGAGCGCGTGGGGTGGATCTTGGTTCCCAACACCAATCCGCAGGCTGCCCGTCTGATGCCGGCTGTTGCGGGTGCTGCCCGTACGCTAGGTTTTGTATGCGCACCGGCACTCTTCCAGCGCGTAATCATCGATTGCATCGATGAGCCGAGTGATGTCGGGGCCTATGCCCGCAACCGCACGGCGCTCACCGATGCTTTGACGGACTACGGCTATACCTATGTTGAGCCGGACGGTGCTTTCTACCTGTGGGTGAAGGCACTCGAGCCCGATGCGAATGCGTTTTGCGAGCGCGCAAAGAAGTATGAGTTGCTTGCGGTTCCCTCGGACAGCTTTGGTATGCCGGGTTGGTTCCGCCTGGGCTATTGCGTGAGCTACGAAACGATTGTCAATTCGCTACCCGCTTGGAAACAGTTGGCGGACGAGTATCGTTAAAAGTAGAGTGCTCTGCCTACAATGTTTTACGTGAAACGGGGTTTGGTGTTAAGCCGGACCCCGTTGTCATGGACGTTGTGTCTTTGGGATGGAGTGGTTTTACGACTATCGAAGGCTATGCGTACAATGAATATAAGCGACGGCCGTGCCAGATAAGGAGACCCGATGCCCTACCTGCTTTCTTGTGACATTCATACCCATACGATGTTCTCTGCGCATGCATATTCGACCATTGAGGAGAATGTGTACTGGGCGGCAGAGCGTGGTCTGCAGGTGCTCGGATCTGCCGACCATTTGAGCTCTATGGTTACGGCTTGCCCCAATGACCTGCGCAGTTACCAGTTCTTTATCAACCAGGATATCTGGCCGCGCATTTGGAGCGGCGTGCTGGTGCTGCGTGGTGCCGAGGCCGATATCGTTTCGCTGGACGGAAGCCTGTTTGGCGAGGACACCCCTGTCACGCTCGATATCGCCGGCGATTCGTACAGCCGTCAGCATTCACTGTTCGATTTGGTTACGCGTAATTTGGATTATTTGGTTGCAAGCGTGCATAATCCGCAGATTGCTGAGGGCGCGACGCTGGCCCAGACGACCGAGATGTATATCAATGCCCTGGAGCACCCCAAGGTGTTCATGCTGGGTCACACGGGGCGTTCGGGCGTGCCGTTCGATATCGACGAGGTGCTGTTGGCAGCTAAGGCCAAGCACAAGATTATCGAGATCAACAACCATAGTCTTGAACACGGTGTCGACACTGAGCATTGGGCCGTATGCCGCAAGATTGCCGAGCGCTGCGCCGAGCTGGGCGTGGGCATTGGCGTTTCGACCGATGCGCACATTGGCATGGCAATTGGTAAGCTCGATTACGCTCGCAAGATGCTCGACGAGATTCACTTCCCGTTGGATCTGATCGTGACGCGCGATCGCGAGACGCTGCTGCGCGAGATGGCGGCAGCCGGCGTGTGTGATCTGCGCAATGGGATGTAGCGGAATTTATAAACCAAGCGAAGGGGGGGCGGCCCAGACGGGTCGCCCCCTTTCTTGTCCCAAAAATCTACTGAGGTTGGTTAGCGGCGTTCGAGGACCGCTACGGTTTCGGTGTGGTCGGTGTGAGGGAACATGTCGACTGGCGTGATCTTGAGCAGGCGATAGCCTCCGTCGAGGAGCTGGTGCAGGTCGCGCTCTTGGGTCACGGGGTTGCAGCTGATATAGGTGATGCGGCGCGGCTTAAGTGCGCAGGCAGCTTCGAGGAACTCGGGCGTGGAGCCGGCGCGCGGCGGGTCGATGGAAAGAACGTCGACGCGTTCGTTGTTGTCGGCGGCATCCAGGATGTAGTCGGTGGCGTCGTCGGCCATAAACCAAGCGCTGCGGGTGAGGCCGTTGAGCTCGGCATTGCGACGTGCGTCGGCAATGCCCGCCGGGTTGCGCTCAACGCCGAGCAGCATAATGCCGATACCCTTGTTCTGGGCATCTTTAGCTGCGCACAGGCCGATAGTTCCGCTACCGCAATAGGCATCCATGAGTACGTCGCCCTGCTGCAGGTCCATGCCGTCAATCGCGAGCTGATAGAGCAGCTCGGTCTGCTGCGGGTTGGTCTGGTAGAACGCGGTGGGGGAGATATCGAACTCGCAGCCGAGCAGCTGGTCGCGCATGCACTCGGCGCCATATACAATGCGGGTTTCCTCGCCGAGGATGGCGTTGCCGGGGCGTCCGTTGATGTTTTGGGCGACGGTGACGATGTGCGGATTGAGTGCGGCGACAGCCTCAAAGAACTCCTGCGCATGCGGCAAGTCGCGCTGAGCGGTCACGAGCGTGACCATGACCTGGTCGGTACGCCAACCGCAGCGGACGACGGCATAGCGAAGCAAACCAAGATGCTTGTCCTCATTAAAGGCGGGAATATGCAGCCGCTCAGCTTCGCGTGCGATGCCGTTGAGAATCTGACGGGCGCCCGGTGCCTCGACAGGACACTCGGGTACGGCAACGATCTTGTGCGTGCCGCGCTCAAAGAAACCGCAACGGACAGCGCCCTCCTTACCGGGAGCAAAGGGAGTGGCGGCCTTATGGCGAAAACCGCGCGGCGCAGGATATTTGCCCGGGTCGCCCAGGGTGACACCCATACCACGAATAGGATCTACAGCAATGCCCTCACGCGCACAAAGCGAAGCAAAAAGCTCCTCCATAGCAGCCTGCTTGGCGGCGAGCTGCTTCTTATAAGGACGATTGAGCGCCGTACACCCACCGCAAGCTTTCATGATCGAACAGGGAGACTTGGGGTCCACAGCCTTACGCGCAGACGAAACCTGATCTTTATGCGAGCGCTTGGAGCGAGTCTGAGATGCCTTATCCTCGTTCCGACGAGAGCCGGGACGCTTGGCCTTAGCCTTGCCCTTGGCCGACTTACCCTTTGCGTCCTGAGACGACTTGGATTTCTGAGAAGATTTTTTCTCCTCTGACCCCTCAGCCGCCTCGATCAAAGCACGACGAGCCTTACGCTCCGCACGAGATTCTGCCATGAATTAACCCCACTAATTTACAAATTGAAATCTGAAAGCATTGTACCGTGCCAAGTTAGCAGACGATATGCAAGCGCCCATTTCATGTCAGTGATAAGTCCAACGATGTTTGCCCGGCGTGGGCGGGAAGCGGCGCGTAATTAAGTTTATCGCGAGTTCCGCACGCAAAGGAAAGCGCTTAATGTGCTTTCCGTCTTGCGCAGGACTGTAGAGCAGGAAACTTAATTACGCGCCGCTTCCCGCCCACGCCGGGCAAACCCTCCCTTGTACTCTATCAAGGTAAAGTGTATGATTCTGAACGTTACATGACTCACTTTACCTAACTAAAGTGCCACCAAGGGGGAATACCATGAATACCGATATGTCTCGTCGTCAGTTTGTTGGTCTAGCCGGTTCGCTCGCTACGGTTCTAGGTCTTGGCCTGGTAGGCTGCGGTGGTGGTGCCGGTAAGGGTTCCGCTGCCGGTTCTGCTGCAGCCAAGGATGTGAAGGGCGCTGCGGAGTCCAAGAAGCTCGTGGTGGGCTTTGATAAGTCCTATCCTCCGTACGGCTTTGTGGGCGACGATGGCGAGTACACCGGCTTTGATCTCGATCTGGCCAAGGCTGTTGCCGATAAGCAGGGCTGGGAGGTCAAATACGAGGCCATCGACTGGGACGCCAAGGATACGCTGCTCAACTCGGGTGCCATCAACTGCATCTGGAACGGCTTTACCATGGAGGGCCGTGAGGATGACTATACGTTCTCCGAGCCGTACATGCTCAACGAGCAGGTGCTGGTGGTAAAGAAGGATACGGGCATCAAGAGCTGGGACGATCTTGCTGGCAAGACCGTGATCACTCAGACCGATTCCGCTGCGCAGGATGTGCTCGAGGGTGACCAGAAGGATCTGGCGGCGACGTTTGCCACGCTCGACACGATCGGCGAGTACAACACGGCCTTTATGCAGCTCGAGAGCGGCGCGGTCGATGCCGTGGCTTGCGACCTTTCGATTGCCCAGTATCAGCTTGCCGCCAAGCCCGATGCTTATACGCAGCTTGATGAGCCGCTGTCCAGCGAGCACTACGCCGTCGGCTTTAAGAAGGGCGACACCAAGTCGGCCGACGCCGTGACCGAGTCGCTCAAGGCACTCTACGAGGACGGCACGGTCAAGGACCTGTGCGACAAGTATTCAAGCTATGGTCTATCTTTCGATAATTGGGTGCTCAAGTAATGTCTATTCAGGTCATGATGCAGATGCTTGGCCAGGGATTCTTGGTCAGTTTGCAGTTGTTTGTGCTGACACTGCTGGGGTCGATTCCGCTGGGAATCCCCGTGGCGTTTATGCGCATGAGCAAAATCGCGCCGCTTCGCTGGATTGCGCGCATCTACATTTCGGTCATGCGCGGTACGCCGCTCATGCTGCAGATGTTTGCCATCTACTTTGCCCCGTACTACGTGTTTGGCATTTCGCTCACGCCCGATTCCAAGTGGACGGCGTGCGTCGTGGCGTTCATCATCAACTATGCCGGCTACTTTGCCGAGATCTATCGCTCGGGCTTGCAGTCCATTCCGCGTGGTCAATACGAGGCTGCCGAGGTGCTGGGCTATTCGCGCGTGCAGACGTTTCTGTATATCGTGATGCCGCAGGTCGCCAAGCGTATTCTGCCGGCGATGGGCAACGAGATCATCACGCTGGTCAAGGACACGTCGCTGGCGTTTGCCATTGGCGTGGGTGAGATGTTCTCGACGGCCAAGGCGCTGGTCGCCTCGCAGGTGAGCATGGTGCCGTTTGCGATTGCGGCGTTGATCTACTGGGTCTTTAACTTTGTGGTCGAGATGCTGCTGGGCGCCGCCGAAAAGAAGCTGGACTACTATCATGACTAACTCAGTGATGAAAATCGAAAACGCACGTAAGGCGTTTGGCGGCAATGAGGTGCTCAAGGATATCTCGCTCGAGGTGAAGCGTGGCGAGGTCGTGGCGATTATCGGGCCTTCGGGTGGCGGCAAGTCCACGCTGCTGCGGTGTGCCACGCTACTCGAGACGCTCGACGGAGGCTCGCTCTCGTTTGGCGACCTTGCCGTTGCGACGGATGCGGGTTCGGGCGCGGTCTATGCGAAGGGCGATGTGCCCAGGCAGGCGCGCTCGCGATTTGGCCTGGTGTTTCAGAACTACAATCTGTTCCCGCACTATACCGTGATGAAAAACATCACCGATGCGCCGATCCGCGTTCTTAAGCGCCCGCGCGAGCAGGCAGAGGCACGTGCGTGCGAGTTGATCGCGCAGATGGGGCTTACGGGCAACGAGAACAAGGTTCCTTGTGAGCTTTCGGGCGGTCAGCAACAGCGCGTGAGTATTGCCCGTGCCCTAGCGCTCGACCCGGAGATCCTGTTCTTTGACGAGCCGACCTCGGCACTCGATCCCGAGCTGACGGCCGAGGTGCTGCGTGTCATTAAAGACCTTGCGGCGCAGAATATGACGATGGTGATCGTGACCCACGCAATGCAGTTTGCGCGCGATGTTGCCGATCGCGTGGTCTTTATGGACGGCGGTCGTATTGTCGAGGAGGGGCCCGCCGAGCAGGTTATCGACCATCCGCGCGAGCAGCGCACGCGTGAGTTTTTGAGCCGTATCGAGGGATAGGCTCAGGTATTTGCTCAACTATTAATTGAGGCGAAGCCGCCGCAGGTCTTACGGTCTGTGGCGGCTTTTTGTTTGCATCGGCGGGGTTCAATAATCGCCTCACAAGCTTGTCTCTTCCTCTCGCCGCCTGTATTCATACGTGTGCCGAAAGGTGTGCATGGACGGTCGCCCGTGAGGGTAGGGTGGTGGCATAGGACATTTGGAGGGTGAGTCGGCTCGGCTGCCGACCATGCTGCTCCCGGGATGGCACCGACCGCGAACTCTCCCCGTTGGCGTCGCGCAATGCGCGCGGCCCTGCAAGGAGGTCATCATGGGTGCTCCCAAGACCGGCAATGTAAGGAACGTGGTGCTCGTAGGCCAAGGCGGGGTGGGCAAGACTTCACTCGCCGAGGCCATGCTCCACCTTTCTGGCAAGACCGCCCGCCTGGGCGGCCACGACGGCACCAAGCCCACGCTCGACTATGACCCCGAAGAGGTCAAGCGTGCATTTTCCATCTCGACGACCATTGCACCGATCGACTGGAAGGGCGCGCGCATCAATGTGCTCGATGCCCCGTGTTACCCCGATTTTATCGGCGACGCCTTTGCCGCGATGAGCGTCTGCGAGACGGCCCTGTTTGTGGTCGACGCCGAGGCCGGCCCGCAGCCTACGACGGTTAAGCTCTGGTATGCCGCCGAGGACCTGCGCCTGGCGCGTGCGGTGTTCGTAAACCGCCTGTCGCGCCCCGAGGCCAGCTTTGCGACCACGATGGACCTGCTGCAGGAGCGCTTTGGCACGCGCCTGGGCGCCGTGACCCTTCCCTGGGGCGAGGGCGAGGACTTTGACGGCATCATCGACCTGGTGCGCATGAAGGCGCGCCATTGCAACGGCGCCGAGGCCGTTGAGTCGGAGATTCCCGAGGAGTATCGTGCCCAGGCCGAGGAGGCCCATGACCATCTGTGCGAGCTGGTGGCCGAGGCTGACGACGAACTGATGATGAAGTACTTGGAAGGCGAGGAGACGCTGACGCAGGAGGAGCTCGAAGGCCTGCTGTCGAAGGCGATCGCCGAGCGCATCTTTGTGCCGGTCTTTGCGGGCGATTGCATCAAGGAGCAGGGCGTCAACTCGCTGATGGACGACATCGCCACGTACTTCCCGGCGCCGATCGACTATGGCGAGATGCCGCTCATTGACGGCGATTCGCTTAAGATCTCGAGTGACGATGACCGCCCGGTGGCCTTTGTGTTTAAGACCCTGGCCGATCCTCAGCAGGGTCGCATCAGCTTTATCAAGGTGCTGACGGGCACGCTTGAGCCGGGCCTTGAGCTGATCAACGCGCGTACCCGCAAGAGCGATCGTCTGGCCCACCTGTATGTGATGTGCGGCCGCGACATGACCGAGGTCGGTCACGCCTATGCCGGCGACATCATCGTGGCGCCCAAGCTGGCGGCCGAGACGGGCGATACGCTCTCCATTACCGGTAAGGTCGAGGCTGCGGCGTTTAAGTTCCCCAACTCGCAGTACCGCATTGCCATCGAGGCCGAGAACCGTGGCGACGAAGAGAAGCTCTATACGTTTATCGAGAAGGCGTGCAAGGCTGATCCGACCATGAGCATCGATCGTGACGAGGAGACGGGCCAGACTATCATCTCCGCCGTTGGTGAGGCGCAGGTTTCGGTGCTGCTCAACCGTTTGGAGGATCGCACCAAGGTCGTGGCCAAGAGCGTGCCGATCCGCATTCCGTATCGCGAGACCATCCGCCGCACGGCGAGCGCCCAGGGTCGCCACAAGAAGCAGACCGGTGGCGCCGGTCAGTACGGCGACTGCTGGCTGCGCGTGGAGCCGCTTATTGGGCCCGACGGCACGAGCGACGGCTACGAGTTTGTGGATGAGGTCGTGGGTGGCCGCATTCCGCGCTCGCTGATCCCCGCCGTGGACAAGGGTGTCCAGGAGACCATGAAGGACGGCATCATTGCCGGCTACCCGCTCACGGGCATTCGCGTGGCTGTGTACGACGGCTCGTATCACAGCGTCGACTCCAACGAGATGGCGTTCCGCGCGGCGGCTCGCATCGGCCTGCGCAAGGCATGCGCCGATGCCGACCCGGTGGTGCTGGAGCCCATCGAGGAAATCACGGTGACTATTCCCGAGAGCTACGCCGGCGCCGTGATGGGCGACATCTCGGCCTCGCGCGGTCGCGTGACAGGCATGGAGACCGATGAGCGCGGCGATACCGTGGTCATTGCCCAGGCACCGCTGGCCGAGCTGACGGATTATTCGACGCGCCTGCGCTCCATCACGCGCGGCACGGGCGACTTTACCATGAAGCCCGCTGGCTACGAGCAGGTGCCTTATGACGTTCAGGCCAAGCTGGTCGAGCGCTATGAGGAGGGTCGCGCCAAGTAGCGTGTGATTTTGCCTGCAATATACATGCCGATGCAAGGGCCGCTCTGGGCAATCCAGGGCGGCCCTTTTGATCCCCGGGGGACGGAGGAAAACGGATCATTATAGGTTTTGGGCAGCTTGGTCGGCCCTAGTCTCCCGAGGCCTGATTGCGGCCGGTGGCGTAGTCGATCTGCACGTGCGGCTGCAGGTTGTAGCAGTACACGTGGAAGCAGAGGGCCTTGCCGTGGTCCTCGACCGATTGCGCCTCAAGGCGCACGCCGCGGCAGACAAGTTCCTCTTCGTTATACATGGGCGTGACGCGGTAGAGCACATGGTTGCCCGTGTCGCGGATGTAGCCGAGAATCTGCTCCTCAAACGGCAGCATGCCCGTTTCGTTGAGATAGCGCGTGCCGGTGAGGAGATTTTTGCGGTTGGCGTTTTCGCCGCAGAGCGACCAGGCGATAAGGTGGCAGCGGTTGTAGAGGCTCTGGCCCGGAATAAAGTCGTAGCGCTGCTGGTGCCAACCGGCAGGATGGATACGCGAGATATCGCCGCGCTCGCCTTGACCGAGCGACTCGGGGCCTACACAGGCGAGCGCCTTGCGAGTGCGGCCCAGGCTGTCGAGCTTGGAGAATTTCTTAAAGCAGCCCCCTTCTGTAGCGCGCTCGTATTCATCGAGCGTGAATGATGGTGTGCCGAGCGGGTGCGTGCTGTCGGTGCGAAGGGCAACGTAGGGGTTGCCGGCGTAGTCGGGAATGCTGCTGAGATAAACACCGCGGGCGCGGTTGAGGTCGGGATTTTCGACCTCGTCGATGGGGGTGGCGGCACTGTCCGCGGAAACGTCGTCATCGGTGTCGGTCGCGGCGGAATCGGAACCATCGTCAGGGTCCTGGCCGTTTTGAGGGTCCGGGGAGCTCGCCGTTCCCGATTCGAGCCGAGCGACCAGGCCCGCCTCGTCGTCGGTGCGGCTGGGACTCTCGTTTTGTTTTTCGGCCAGAGCCGCCGCCTGCTCATCGCTTTGCGGCGACAGCAGCTTGGGCGCTCCGTCGAGCGATCCCGTAAACAGCGCAAACCCCAGCACCACGGCGGTGCCGATGGAAAGTACTTGCTTGTAGGTGGACTTGCGCGACATTGAGGCTCCTGGATGGACGGTTGGGAATCTACCAGTCTAGCAGGAGCCGGCAGGGGCCGTTCTGTCGAACAAATACTCAAGATTTGGGATAGACGCTACTGATTCATTTGTCCCGCGGTCTAGATCGAGGTGGAGTCGAGCCAGTTGAGCTTGCACTCGAGAATGCGCTGCTCGCCGGGTTCGCTGCTTCCGTCAAGTAGGGCGAGCAGCATCTCGGCTGCTTCGCGACCTTCTTGGTCGACGGGCTCGATGATGGTGGAGACGGTCGGTGTGGTGAGATTAGTCCAGTCTTCGCAGTTGAGTCCCAAAAGGCCGATTTGCTGCGGAAGCAGATGGGCCATGGGCTGGAGGGCCTTGTAGACACGGGGAAGTGCCCACTGATTTTGCACGAAGATAAGGGTTCGCTTGGCGGGATTGAACTTGAATTTAAAGTATTCGGTGAGCTCATTGATTGACGGCTTGTTGTGATCGATGGGAATCGCTTTGTAGAGCTGCCCATTCGCGGCCAGTGCCTCGGCATACCCCTGAAAACGCTCCATGCGGGTGCGCATCTCGGTCATGTTGGCGGCAATGGAAAAGAAATCTTCGTAGCCGGCATCGAGGAGCGCCTGTGTGGCGTTGTACACGCCGTCGTAGAGGTTGGTTTTGATCCAGCTGGTACCTGGGCTAAGATGGCCGCATCGAAAAAGACGACCGGCTTGCCGGCGCGTCTAATGCGGTCGTGCACGGCTTTGAAGTTTGCCGTGGGCTGGATGATAAAGCCATCGACGCCCAGCGAGAGCATTTTGTCGACGTACATGAGCTCGGTCTCGGGGTTAAAGTTGCTCGTGCAAACGACCGTCTGGTAGCCCGCGGGGAGCATGACCTGCTCCATGCCATTGAGAACGAGCCCCGCCCATTTGTTGGTGTTATCCAAAATGATGATGGCGATGACGTGGGTTTGCTTGCCGGAGAGCGTCTGCGCTTGGGCGTTGGGAACGTATCCGAGTTCCTTAATGACGCGCGCGATTTTGTTCTGCGTCTTCTCGCTAAGCTTTTCTCGTTTGTCGTTGAGGTAATACGAGACGCTTGCCGTCGAGGTTCCCGCCTCTCGAGCGACGTCTGCGATCGTAACGCGCTGTTTTGCCACAGCGACTCCTTCCGACAGATGAGCATTTTCCAACATGATGACTTTGAGTCTTGGTGAAGGATACGCTTCGGTGAGCGGCTTTTTCCTTTCATATGAGTATGCAACAAATGCGGCATACGGGTGGGGTCGAAATTTGTGACCGGCATGCGCATCTGCCGTCTACCGAGAAAATCAAATACTTCTTGACTTTTGAAATCGAGGGCAAAATCGCAGGATTCATTTTTGGTTAAACGCATAACTAAATCGCATAACCAACGCTCTGACCTGCGCGTTTACCGAAATAAGCTGGCATTAAGAAAAACGAGCACCTATATTGTTCTTGTCGAAAAGACAGCAAGTCCAAACGGCAGGGGATGCTCCGGAGGCCTCCGCAAACGGTGTCTTGCGCACGCAACTCTATGAAAAGAGGGAAGCAATGAAGATCGTAGGCGTTGCCGCCTGTACTGTGGGTATCGCCCACACGTATATGGCCCAGAAGGCGATTCAGGATGAATGCGCCGCCCGTGGCATCGAGTGCAAGGTCGAGGCTCAGGGTGGCCTGGGTATCGAGAATGAGCTCACGCAGGAAGACGTGGACTCCGCCGACCTGGTCCTGGAGTCCGTCGACGTGGGTGTCGAGAACGAGGATCGTTTTGAGCAGAAGATGGCCGAAGGCAAGTTCCTGAAGGTCGGCACCTCGGATGTAATCGCCGATCCGGTAAAGATCATCGACCAGGCCATTGAGATCATCAAGGCGACGGGTGGCGCCGTTGACGCGCCCAAGGCCGAGGCCAAGGCAGAGAAGAAGGCCGTCTCCGCTGCCCCGCAGGCTCCGACACCGGCGTCCAAGCAGTCTATCTTTGCCGATCCTGGTAAGACGCTGCTCAATGCATTCAATACCGGCGTTTCCTATTTTATCCCCATCGTCGTTATCGGCGGCGTGTTTCTCGCCTTCTCGCTGGCATCCGGTACCGCCGGCGCCAACGGCATGGAGGTTACGAACCCGCTGATGGTGAGCCTTAACACCATCGGCATGGCCGGCATCTCCATGATGATTCCGGTGCTTGCGGCTTACATCTCCTACTCGATGGCCGGCAAGCCCGCGCTCGCCCCCGGTTTTGTCCTGGGCTACCTGGTCAACAACGCGGTCGTTACCCCTAACGGCAACAGCGTTTCGACCGGCTTCTTGGGCGCCATGATCATGGCGGTCATCTGCGGCTACTTTGTCCGCTGGATGAAGACCTGGAAGGTCAACAACACCATCCAGACCATCATGCCCATCCTGATCATCCCGATTCTAACCTCGCTTGTCCTGGGCATGGCCTATATCTACATCCTGGCTACGCCGCTTGGCTTTGTGATGGACTGGCTCACCGACGTGCTCGGCAGCCTGCAGGGCGGTTCCGCAGTTGTCCTGGGTCTGGTCATTGGCGTTATGACCGCCTTCGATATGGGTGGCCCCATCAACAAGACCGCCTCGACCTTCACCATGGCCATCATGGCCTCCGGCATCTATGGCCCCAACGGCATGTTCCGCGTCGCCGTCGCCATTCCCCCGATTGCCTGCGGCCTTGCTGCGCTCATCGCCAAGAACAAGTTCGATGACGCCGATCGCCAGATGGGTATCTCCGCACTGTTCATGGGCTGCATCGGCATTACCGAGGGCGCTATCCCCTTCGCGGTCAAGGACCTTGGCCACACCCTGCCCGGCATCTGCATCGGCTCTGCCGTGGGCGCGGCGCTCGCCGCCTTCCAGGGTATCGACTGCTACGTCCCGCACGGTGGCTTTATCGTCGCCCTTGCCACCAACAACGTCGCGCTGTTCTGCCTGGACATCGTGATTGGCGCCGTGGTCGCCGCTGCAATCCTGATTGCCATGAAGCCCACGCTCGATAAGCAAGCCAAGTAAACCTTTAAGGACTCCGGTTGTGCGGAGGGATGGATTTGACTCCGCACAACCGCCCCTACACAACAAAATCCATCCGTACTGATAGGGCCCACATCTGGGTCCCAGGGAACTTTTGTCAAAAATCCTCTGGAGAAGGAGAACAAAATGTCCAACCTCACCATCCGTCAGGCCGTTCAGGGCATGCTCAAGCTGCAGGATAGCGGCGATCACGCAACCATGGTCGGCATTGGCCCCATGAGCCCCAACCTGATTCAGGCCGTGTTCGAGCTTGCCAAGGACGAGGATTTCCCGCCCATGTTTATTGCTAGCCGCAACCAGGTCGATATGGACGAGATGGGCGCCGGCTACGTCAACGGTTGGGACCAGACGCGCTTTGCCGCCGACATCAAGAAGGTCGCCGACGAGGTGGGTTACACCGGTCCGTACTACCTGTGCCGAGATCACGGCGGTCCGTGGCAGCGCGACGAGGAGCGTAACGCCCACCTGCCCGAGGACGAGGCCATGGAGCTCGCCCGCAAGTCCTTCGTCGCCGACATGGAGGCGGGCTTTGACCTGCTGATGGTCGACCCCACCAAGGACCCCTATCAGATCGGCAAGGTTATTCCGCTCGACGTGGTGCTTCGCCGCACGATCGATCTTATCGACTACCTTGAGCAGTACCGTCGCGAGCATAACCTGCCCGAGGTTGCCTATGAGGTCGGTACCGAGGAGACCAATGGCGGCTTGACCTCTACCGATAAGTACGAGGAGTTCATTTCTCAGCTGCAGCCCGAGCTCGAGAAGCGCGGCTGCCCCATGCCCACCTTTATCGTCGGCCAGACCGGTACGCTCACCCGTTGGACCGAGCAGGTCGGCCATTACAACTTCAAGAATGCCCGCGAGCTCGCCGACATGGCTAAGCGCTACGGCGTGGGCCTGAAGGAGCACAACGCCGACTATCTGGACGACGCGACGCTGCTCGAGCACATCCCGGCACACGTGACCGCCTCCAACGTTGCTCCGCAGTATGGCACCGAGGAGACCCGCGCCTACCTCAAGCTCTGCGCCACCGAGCAGATCCTGGTCGACAACGGTCTGTGCGATGACCCCTCCGACCTGTATCACACCCTGCTGGTCAAGGCTATCAAGACCGAGCGCTGGCGCAAGTGGATGACTGGCGACGACGTCAACCTGCAGGTCGACGACATTCTTGCCGACGATGAGCTCAGCCTGAAGATCCTGGATGTCTCCGGTCACTATGCGTTCAACGATCCCGAGGTCAAGGAGCAGGTCGAGAAGCTCTACCGCAACCTCGCCGCTCAGGACATCGACGGCAAGCGCTTTGTCATCGAGCACATCAAGCGCCCGATCAAGCAGTACGTCGTCGGTCTTAACCTCAAGGGCGTCACGACCCGCATCGAGGCCGCTCTTGCCGAGTAAGTAGCTTTTCCTACGCGACGCCGGGCCTGGGGCATGTCCCAGCTGCAGGCCCGGCACATGGGACAAAGGGGCAGTCCCTTTGTCCCATTCTTTTGAGTTTTAGCTTCCTTTGAAGGGGTTCACCATGAAGTTCTTTATCGATACCGCCAATCTGGACGAGATTGCCGAGGCCAAGAGCTGGGGCTGCCTGGCCGGTGTTACCACCAACCCGTCCCTGTACGCCAAGACCGGCGGCAAGCTTGCCGACTTTGAGCCGCATATGCTCAAGATTGCCGAGCTCTGCGAGGGCCTGCCCGTGTCCGCCGAGTCTACCGCGACCACTGCCGAGGGTATGATCGAGGAGGGCAAGCGCCTTGCCGCCCTCGCCCCCAACATCGTGGTCAAGCTTCCCGTGTGCGAGGCCGGCCTTGCCGCCTGCCGTGCGCTGGCCGATGCTGGCGTGCGCGTCAACATGACGCTCGTCTTCTCGCCGACGCAGGCCCTTATGGCCGCCAACGCCGGTGCTCGCTACATCAGCCCGTTTGTCGGTCGTTTCGACGACATCGCCGAGGACGGTATCTCGCAGCTCGACAACGTCGTGACCTGCATTAAGAACTACGACTGGACGGGCAAGAACGTCGACGACACCGTCGAGATCATCACCGCCTCGGTTCGTACGCCCAACCACGTGACCCAGGCCGCGCTACTCGGTGCCGATATTGCGACCGTGCCCATGGCCGCTCTCAAGAAGTGCCTGCATCATCCGCTGACCGACCAGGGCCTCGCCTCTTTTGAGGCTGACTGGCAGAAGGTCGTCGCTCAGGCTTAACGAGTGGATTGCCCCGGCATCGCGTCATCCGGTGCCGGGGTTGTTCTCAAGAGAGGAATTCGTATGACCAACCAGGAGCTGGCGAAGGTCGCCAATGAGGTCAGGAAGGGTGTCGTGACTGCGGTTCACGCGGCCAAGTCGGGACACCCGGGTGGATCGCTCGGTGCTGCCGACATCATGACGTATCTGTACTTTGAGGAAATGAATATCGATCCTGCCGACCCTCACAAGGCCGATCGCGATCGCTTTGTGCTCTCCAAGGGTCACGCGGCGCCGGGCCTGTATTCGGTGTTGGCAAATCGCGGCTATTTTCCCGTCGAAGAGCTCGAGACGCTCCGCCATATTGGCAGCCGACTGCAGGGCCATCCCAACATGAACGACGCCCCTGGCATCGATATGTCCACCGGATCGCTCGGTCAGGGCATCTCTGCTGCAGTTGGAATGGCGCTTGCCGCTAAGCACTGGGGCGACGGCTACCGTGTCTACACGTTGCTGGGCGACGGTGAGTGCGAGGAAGGCCAGGTGTGGGAGGCGGCCATGTTCGCCGGCAACCATGCACTCGACAATCTTGTTGCCGTCGTCGACCACAACGGCTTGCAGATTGACGGCACGATCGATGAGGTCAACTCGGCCATGCCGCTCGCTGACAAGTTCCGCGCCTTTAAGTGGCATGTGATCGAGCTCGCCGACGGTAACGACATGGCGCAGATTGAGGCGGCTTTCGCTGAGGCTCGTGAGGTGACCGGCGTGCCCGTCGCTATCATCGCCGAGACGGTGAAGGGCAAAGGCGTCTCCTTTATGGAGAACCAGGTTGGCTGGCATGGCAAGGCGCCCAACGATGAACAGTTTGAGCAGGCCATGGCCGAGCTCGCGGCAGCAGGAGAGGAGCTCTAATGGCAGAGGTCAAAAAAGTCGCCACGCGCGTAAGCTACGGCGAGGCGCTCGTCGAGCTGGGCAATGAGCACGATGACTTTGTAGTGCTCGATGCCGACCTGGCTGCCGCTACGCAGACGGGTAAGTTTAAGGCTGCGCACCCTGAGCGCTTCTACGATGCCGGCATTGCCGAGAGCAACTTGATGGGGCTCGCCGCCGGCATTGCGACCACGGGCCACGTCGCCTTTGCGAGCACCTTTGCCATGTTCGCCGCCGGCCGTGCGTACGAACAAGTGCGTAATTCCATTGGCTATCCGCACCTCAACGTCAAAATCGGTGCCACGCATGCGGGTATCTCGGTCGGTGAAGACGGCGCCACGCATCAGTGCTGCGAGGACATCGCGCTCATGCGCACGATCCCGGGTATGACGGTAATCGTTCCCGCCGATGACATCGAGGCTCGCGCTTGCGTGCGCGCCGCCTATGAGTTTGAGGGCCCGGTTTACATGCGCTTCGGCCGCCTGGCAACACCGGTCATCAACGATCACGAGGACTATGAGTTCAAGATTGGTCGCGGCGTGGTCGTGCGCGAGGGGTCCGATGTGACCATCATCGCTTGTGGCCTTATGGTCGCCGAGGCGCTTGAGGCTGCCGAGGCGCTCGCTGCCGATGGTATCGATGCCGAGGTCATCAATATGCACACGATCAAGCCGCTTGATGAGCGCCTGGTGGTTGCCAGCGCCAAGAAGACCGGTCGCGTGGTCACTGCCGAGGAGCATTCGATTATCGGTGGTCTTGGCGAGGCCGTGGCCTCGGTGCTCGCGGAGCAGCATCCGGTGCCGATGCGTCGCGTCGGCGTGCGCGATGTGTATGGCGAGTCCGGCCCTGCGGTCGATTTGCTGCACAAGTACGGTTTGGACGCCGACGGCATCGAAGCTGCGGTCAGGTCCGTGTTGTAAGGAAGGTTTCCATGGGATTTGTATCTGCCAACCAAGTGACAATCGGGTATACCGCCGCCTCGCGCGAGGACGCCCTACATTATTTGTCCGAGCAGGCCATCGAGCTCGGCTTTGCCGATGACGCATCTGCCGTAGAGGCCGCCTTCATTGCTCGCGAGAACGAGGCCGAGACCGGCCTTGTCGCCGGTTTTGCCGTTCCGCATGCCAAAAGCGACGCGATCCACACGCCGGGCGTTGCCGTGCTTAAACTGACCGAACCCGTTGAATGGCCGAGCTTCGATGGGGTGCCCGTCGATGTTGCGCTCGCGCTGTACGTGCCCGCCGGCGAGGCCGGAACTACGCACCTGCGTCTGCTCTCCAAGGCTGCCGTGATGCTGATGGACGCCGGCTTCCGTGACAAGGTGCGCGCGAGCACCGATCCCGTTGAGATTGCGGAGCTCATCAATAGCGGACTCGAAGACTAGAACGGTCATCCCGTTCAATCAATTGATCCTTCTCCAAGGAAAAGGGCCGCGACGCCGTATGGGTGTCACGGCCCTATTTGCGTTTCCCCAGATAAAACCTGCCAAAATAAACCTGTCCCTTATTGGCAGGTTACTGATTCATGGCACCGTGGATGTAGGGGGTGACCTCGGGGGAGATATGGTCGCAGCCCAGCTCGCGCAGCGCGGACTCGATGGCGGCGGGCAGCGGGGTCTTGCCCTTGTCGTCGACGGCGGCACCGCCGAGGGCGGCAATCTTGGCGACATCTGCGGGTGCGGCCTCGATATGCATGCAGCCGCCGATCAAGCGCGCGCGTACCTGTGCCAGATCAAGATCGTGCAGGTAATCCTCGCAGGCGCGGATTAAATCGACCTTCTCGCGCGTAAGCTCCTCGCCCGTGGGAACGCGCGTGGCAAGACATGCTCCCGCCGGCAGGTTCCAAACGGGATAGCCCCATGCGCGCAGCAGCTCGCGCTCTTCGTCCTTGGTAAAGCCGACCTCCATAAGGGGTGAGCGTACGCCGAGCTCTTCTGCCGCACGCATGCCGGGGCGGTAGTCACCGCGATCGCTTGCATTGCTGCCATCGATGACGGTGGGAAAGCCGAGCGACTTGGCGTGGTTGACGATGGCGGTAAAGCCAGCGTGCTTGCAGTGGTAGCAGCGATTGGCATCGTTACAGGCTACCTGGGGGAGCTGCAGCTGATCGACCGAAAGATTGAGCACGGGGAGCTTAAAATGCGCCCCTTCATTGGCTTGTCCATCAACGGACCGCTCAAACGAAGCCTGTTCGGGCGTGCCGATGAGCGGCGTGGTGAGATGGACGAGGAGGGTATTGGTAGGCATGATGCGGGCGCATACGGCGGCCAAAAAACTGCTGTCAACGCCGCCGGAAAACCCGATAGCCACGCGCCCGTATGCCAAAAGCAGCTGTTCGAGCGCCGATAGCTTGTCTTGAAGCTCCTCCGCGGGTGCCGTGGTGTCTAAAATCATGAAACGATCCTTATCGTTGAGTACTCGATCGAAAACTATAATCCTAATGCGTTACTTGCCATAAGACTTCTATCTGTGTAACGAAAGTGCAATATGGTATATACGTTATATACAAGTTGCCAAATGCGGTAGAGTTGCAGCAACGCGACAGCGAGAGTCGATGGGGGACCGATATGATCAAGGCTGTTATTTTTGACATGGATGGAACGCTGGTCGATACCGAGCGTTTGGGGATTAAGGCCTGGAAGGCAGGCGCCGCTGAGCTGGGGCTCGCGATTGATGAAGCGCTGATCCATCAGTTTATCGGCCGCACGCTGCCCGATGTCATGGACATCCTCGATAGGCATTACGGCAGCCACGAAACCACCGAGGCGGTCTATGTCCGCCACAAGGAGATTCGCGACGAGATGGTCAAGACCGAACTGGAACTTAAGGCCGGCGCCGCCGAGTGCCTAGACGAGCTGCTGGCTGCGGGCTATCACGTTGGTCTAGCGACGTCGTCGCGCCTCGTTACGGCCGAGCGCAACCTTAAGATGGTTGGCCTCTTTGACAAGTTTGAAACGGTAACGTGTGGCGAGGACGTCGTGCACGGCAAGCCCGACCCCGAGATGTATCTGCTCGCCTGCGAGCGCGCGGGCTTTGCTCCCGAGGAATGTGCCGTGGTCGAGGATTCGCGCAACGGTTGCGTCTCGGGCATTACGGCCGGCTGCCATGTCTTTGCCGTCCCCGATATCGTGCCGCTGCCGCAGGACGTGGTGGATGGCTGCGAGGCCGTGCTCGATACGTTGTTCGACCTGGCGGCGGCAATCAAGACTGTGCGCTAGAAAATTGCGGCGTTGAAACGAGCGATTGCTCACGTTTGCGCTTAAGCAAAAGGGGTCCGGCAATGGTCGGGCCCCTTTTGCTTAAGCGGCGACTTAGCATACTCGCGGGCGTGCTATAGATACGCACCGAGGTTGATGGCCGTGGCGTCGGTCTGGCTGCTTGCCTGGGTGCTGGCGCGTTCCAGTAGGAACGGACGTACCAGTTCTTGGCGGTTGATATCCTCGGCGGCGACTGCGGTGACGGTACGCGCTGCGGAGCCGACACGGATATGCTTGATCTTTGCCGGGGCCTTGTTCTCGATTTGCTCCATCAGCAGTTGGACACCCTTGCGGCCAATCTCGTAGCCCGGGGGCGCTACCGTAGTGAGCGGGACCGATCCGCTCCAAGCGAGCGGGTTGCCGTCGCATCCGGCCACGCGTACTTGCCCGGGGACAGAGATGCCCTTGTCGACCAGTGCCGAAACGACGCCCGAGGCCAACACATCGGTCAGACCGACGACAAAATCGGGACGTTCGTCCGCGGGGCGCTCGGCGATTTGGGCACCGATGCCGTAGCCGTCGGCAGCGGTATTCCATTCGCCGGCGTCGATGACTTCGATCTTGATATCGGGGTGTAGGGCGAGCGCCTTATGAATGCCGAGGACGCGCAGGGTGAGTTGCATAAATGCTGCTCGGCCGACGACGACAATATGGTGCGCGCCGCGGGCGATGGCGAGTTCGGCAATGATGCGACCCTGGGCCTCGTTGTCGGCCGCTACGTAGTAGCCGGGCTCGGAGCAATGGATGTCCAGGTGGACGATCGGCACGGGCATCTTGGCCATGGCGGGGTGCCAGTCGGGGGATGCCATGGGCTGAACCATGACGCCGGACATCTGGGTGCCCATAAAGTAGCGCAGGTAATGGTCCTCGAGAATATCGTCGTTATCGGCGTTGGCGATGAGCAGGTCGTAGCCGTGCTTGCGGGCCTCGTTGTGGGCGCCGCTGGCGATTTGGAGCGAAAAGCCGTGATCGAGACGGGGGAGCACCAGGCCAAAGGACTTGGTGGCGCCGCCCGCGAGCTGACGAGCGCTTTGGTTGGGCAGGTAGCCAAGGCGATTGATGGTCTCGTTGATGAGCTTGAGGGTTTCGGGGCGCAGCTTTTCGGGGTGGTTGAGCGCGTTGGAAACCGTGCCCAGCGAAACTCCGGCCTCGCGCGCGACGTCGCTGATTTTTACCTTTGCCATAGCGGCCCCTTTGATGCGTTTCAAGTACAAGCCAGATTGTAGCATCCCAAACCAACCAAAAAGGGATAGGTTTATTTTGGCAGGTTTTATCTGGGGAAACGCTGTTGCCAACGCGACCACCACGAAGGGGGACAGGCGCCTTTGTGGTGGTTTGGACCGGCTGTACGTGTGTGCATCGGGTGGTATCTAAGTTGAGGTACCACTTCTGGTATATCAGCTTGCGTTTGCGTGAGTACAATACTCGAACGTTATACGTCTCAGCGCCCCCTGTGCGTGGACGTCTTGCAGTCACGCGAACGAAGGGATTTATCCTATGTGCGGAATCGTCGGCTACACCGGCTCTGATATTGCAAAGAACATCCTGATCACGGGCCTCAAGCGCATGGAGTATCGCGGCTATGACTCCTCGGGCGTCGCGCTCGAGGTGGGCGAGGGCGCCGCGGCGCACCTCGACGTCATCCGCCGCGTGGGCAAGGTCGCGGGCCTGGAGAGCGAGCTTTCCAACATCGACAGCGACGCTACCTGCGGTATCGGCCATACCCGTTGGGCCACCCACGGCAAGCCCTCCGTCGTTAACGCTCACCCCCACACCAGCTGCGACGGTCGTATCGCCATCGTCCACAACGGCATCATCGAGAACTTCGCCGAGCTGCGCGAAGAGCTGGAGGGCCGCGGCCATCACTTTAAGAGCGAGACCGATACCGAGGTCTTCGCGCATCTGATCGAAGAGGCTTATGCCGAGGCGCACGACCTGATGGCCTCCGTGCGCGAGGCGTGCACCCACGTGGTCGGTGCCTATGGTCTGGCCGCCGTGTGCGCTGACGAGCCCGGCGTGATCGCCGTGGCCCGCAAGGATTCCCCGATCGTAGTCGGCGTGGGCGAAACCGGCTCCTATGTTGCTTCCGATGTCATCGCGCTCATCGACGCCACCCGCGATGTCGTGGTGCTCGAGGACGGTCAGTTTGCCAAGCTCACGCCCGCAGGCGTCGAGTACACCGACGAGGCCGGCAACGTTATCGAGCCCAAGGTCACCCACATCGACTGGGACCTGGACATGGCAGAAAAGGGCGGTTATCCCGACTTTATGCTCAAGGAGATTCACGAGCAGCCGCGCGTCGTGCGCGACACGCTGGTTGGTCGCATGACGCCGGCCGGCGAGCTCGATATCGACGAGCTGGGCCTTTCGCTCGAGGAACTCAACGACATCGACCGCGTCTACGTGATCGCTTGCGGCACCAGCTATCATGCTGGCCTCATTGCCAAGAATCTCATTGAGGGCTGGGCTCGCATCCCCACCGAGGTGGAGGCGGCCAGCGAGTTCCGCTATCGCAACCCCATCATCACGCCGACGACGCTCGTCGTGGCCGTGTCCCAGTCGGGCGAGACGGCCGACACTCTCGCCGCCATCCGCGACGCGCGCATCAAGGGCGCCAAGGTCTTCGGCATCACCAACGTGGTGGGCAGCCCCGTGGCGCGTGAGAGCGACGGCGTCATCTACACCAAGGCCAACAAGGAGATCGCGGTCGCCTCGACCAAGAGCTTCATCGGCCAGGTTGTGAGCCTGACGCTGCTGGCCCTGCTGCTGGCGCAGGTCAAGTACCGCCTGACCACCAAACAGGCACGCATGCTGTTCCGCGAGCTTTCCGATACTGCCGAGCAGATCCAGTGGATTTTGGACACGCAGACCGATGCCGTGCATGAGGCTGCCCTGCTGTGTAAGGATGCGCAGTCGGCGCTGTTCGTGGGCCGCGGCATGGGTGCCGCTATTTCCTACGAGGGTGCGCTCAAGCTCAAGGAGGTCAGCTACCTGCACGCCGAGGCCTACGCCGCCGGCGAGATGAAGCACGGCCCCATTGCCCTGATCGACCCGGGCTTCCCTGTCATCGCTGTGGCCACCAAGAGTGCCACCTACGACAAGACCGTGTCGAACCTTATGGAGTGCAAGGCGCGCGGTGCCAAGGTCATTGTCGTTGCCACCGAGGGCGACGAGGAGATCAACAAGATCGCCGACTGCATTATCCGCGTGCCAGCAGTCCGCGACGTGTTCAGCCCCATCACGGCGAGCGTTCCTCTGCAGCTGCTCGCACGCGAGGTCGCCATCCTGCGCGGCTGCGACGTTGACCAGCCCCGAAACCTGGCGAAAAGCGTTACTGTCGAGTAATCGAGTTCCGTCATCCTAACAACTAAGGCCCGGCTCCGTTGCAGCGGAGCCGGGCCTTGTTGCATTTGCTCGGATAAAACCTGCCAAAATAAACCTGTCCCTTTTTGGCAGGTTAGCGGAGCTTGCTGGTCTCGAAGTACTCGGGGAACTGGTCCAGAACCTCGGTCTGGTTGCGGAACATCATGTGCAGGTGCTTGCTGACCAAAAAGCTCGCTTCGATGGGGTCGCGACCGGCGATAGCGCGGCGAATCTGCTTGTGCTCGTTCACGATGTCCTGATTGTCGAGAACCTGCGTGGCAGCGCGCAGCCAGCGGAAGCGCTCCAGGTCGGCATTGGTCTCTTCGAGCCACGACCACACGGTGCTGCGACATGCGATGCTAAAAATCATGTGATGCATGAGGTTGTCGCTCAAAAAGAAGCCGATGCGATCCTCTTCGGCCATGGCCTTTTCCTGCAGCACGATGGTGCGGTCGAGCTGCTCGATGCCAGCCGACGTGGCGCGCGCACAGCACTCCACGATCACCTGCTTTTCCAGATGTTCGCGGATGTAACAGGCACTCTCGGCAAGGGTGAGGTTGATGGGTGAGACGTAGGTGCCGCTCTGGGGCACGGTGCGCACCAGGCCTTCCTGCGCCAAGCGAACCAAAGCCTCGCGCACGGGCGTGCGACCCATATCTAGGTCGTCGCAAAGCTGCTTGACGCCCAGCTTTTCGCCCGGCTTGTAGTCCAGGTAGACGATTTTGCGTCGAATGGTGTGATAGGACTGGTCCTGTAGGCTCGTTTCCTGCTCGCCGACGTGCATCGATTCTTCCATAGCGCCTCGCAACTGTTCTATCAAACTCATATGTCAGTTGTTAATTATGCCGCGAATCAGCTCTCCGCGGTGGGTAATTCGGCTGTTGCCTGAGAACTATTGCGGCATCTTAGTCCGTGTTTGCGCAAGGCTGCGCTCAATGTTGCCGTATCATAAGCCGTCGCAAACGTGAAATAGAAAGAAGGAATCCCATATGCAACTGGCAAACATCGTACGCGAGCGCTGGAAAGGCGTCTTGTTCTGCCTGATCATCGCTATCCCCGCGACGTTGCTCGGCAAACAGATTGAGGTGGTCGGCGGGCCGGTATTTGCCATCCTTTTTGGCATGGTCCTGGCGCTCGTCTTTCCCAAGAATCGTCGCGAACAGCTCGCCGCCGGCGTCACCTATACGTCCAAAAAAGTCTTGCAGTACGCGGTTATCCTGCTTGGCTTTGGCATGAACCACTCCCAGATTCTGTCCAAGGGCGCCCAGTCGCTGCCGATTATCGTGGCGACAATCTCGACCTCGCTTGTCATCGCCTTTGTGCTCTGCCGCGTTATGAACGTGCCGGGTAAGATCGCGACGCTTGTGGGTGTGGGTTCGTCGATTTGTGGCGGTTCTGCCATCGCCGCGACCGCACCCGTCATCGATGCCGACGATCGCGAGATTGCCCAGGCTATTTCGGTCATCTTCCTGTTTAACGTTATCGCGGCGCTCGTGTTTCCAACGCTCGGCGGCATGCTCGGGCTGACCAACGAGGGCTTTGGCCTGTTTGCTGGTACCGCCATTAACGACACCTCGTCCGTAACGGCTGCGGCGAGCGCTTGGGACAGCATGCATCCCGGCGCCAATGTGCTCGAGAGCGCCACAGTGGTCAAGCTCACCAGGACGCTGGCCATTATCCCCATCACATTGGTCCTCGCATGCTGGCAGATGCATCTGGCACGCAAGGCCGGTGGCGACGCTAAGAGCACGTTCTCGCTTAAACTCGCGTTTCCCATGTTTGTGCTGTTCTTTGTGCTGGCGAGCGTGATCACCACGGTGTTTCAGCTTCCTGTGTCCATCACGGCGCCCATCAAGGAGCTGTCGAAGTTCTTTATTGTGATGGCCATGGCGGCTATTGGTTTTAATACCGATATCGTCGAGCTGGTCAAAAAGGGCGGCAAGCCCATCGCGCTGGGCTTTTGCTGCTGGATTGGCATTGCGTGCATGAGTTTGGGAATGCAGCACGTGCTGGGAATCTGGTAGAGAAGTAGCTTGTTTGCGTGCTGCGTGTTGGTGAGCGCATTCTCACGGTGGAGCGATAGGAGCTCTTGCGGGTATGGCTTGTCCGCAGGTTTATAAGTCCCGAAGAGCTCTTATCGCCCCGCCAGGATGGCGATGCGGGGCAACACCTATACTCGCAGGATGACGCTTTCTGCCCTATAGTGTTTGGTGAGCAATATCGTTCAATTTTGAAACACTCGGTCGTGCGACCGTCGGCGGTTGCACGTCGCTGCGGACAGGGGCAAATCATGGATAGCGATGCCAAGCTGAACATCTTGACCGATGCCCTAGCTGCTGCCGGGGCCTCGGCATTGGCAATCGATGCGCGTGGGGACGTCGCGATCTCTACCATGAATGGCGCGGCGCTTGAGCCGGATGTGGCGGCTTTTGTCGCTGAGCGTCTCGACCGTATAGGAGACGGCGCGCGTCTGGTTATGGGGCGTGAGGGTACGCGCCTGAGCCTGACCGTTCGCCCCACCGACAAAGAGGGCGGGGGGCTTTGGGTCGTCGTGGTCCGCGAGGTGCGCGGTGCCGCGGCGCATGCGGGCATCGAGTGGCTCAACGCCGACGAGGTTGAGGCCCGCTACGAATCGAGCGCGTACGGCATCGTTGAGGGGGCGGCCTCGGTGGCTGCGCCGGTTGCAGAGAGTTACGCGCGCGGTGTGCCCCTTATGCTCGAGGGCGAGCTGGGAGCGGGTCAGGTCGAGATCGCCAAGCGCCTCTATCTGGACGGTCCTTTTGCCGGTCAGCCCTTTGTTTCCGTTGCGCTCGATGAGCTTACCGAGCGCGGTTGGCGCCATGTGCTCAAAAGCGCCGAATCGCCGTTGTTCCAAACGGGGCTGACCCTTTGCATTGAGGGCTGGAACGCGGTTGTCCCCCAGCGCCTCCGCGAGCTGGTCTCCACGATGACCGACACCGCGTTGGCGACGCGCTGTCATGTGGTGCTGACGGCGAATGACATGCCGGGCGGCGGCGAAAGTGATCAAGCCGCCTTTGTGACCGAGCGTTTCGCCTGTGCGGTGAGCGTGGCGCCGGCAATCGCCGAGCAGGGAGCCGCGTCGACGAAGGTTGCGCGCTATTTGGAATATCTCGCTGATGCATTTGGGACGGCAGCGCCCACGCTGTCTGCCGCGGCGACGAAGACGCTCGATGCTTACCGCTGGCCGCGCAATTATCTGCAGCTCCGCGAGGTATCGGAACGACTGTATATATTGGTGGGGGCGGGCACGGTGGACCGCGCTGTGGCGGAGGAAGTACTCGCCCAAGAGGACGTGATTAAGACCGCAACCTTTGGCGCCCCGACGCTCGAAAGTGACCTGTATATCCTGCGACCGCTGGCCGATACCGAGCGAGATATCGCGCATCTGGTTGTAGACCATCTCCACGGCAACCGAACCCGTGCGGCGGAGGTGCTGGGCATAAGCCGTACAACGTTGTGGCGCTTGCTGAAGGACGATGACCGTTGAGCGAGGCGCCCGTGACCGCGCGCGACGCGTGTGCTACAGTCCAAAGCGTTATTGCTTCGATTTGGTTACGGCGTGCGAGGGCATATGGCTGAGACTTCAAAACCGAGCCGCAGAAGGCGGAGTGCCGCGCCGGTCAACCGACGCACGACATCGGTGACGTGGGGTAAACACGCCTCGGGGTTTGATGGCTCGTTCAAGCGCACTAAATACGGCTATCCTTCGGCAAGCGCCCGCTTGGCAATGCAGGCAGAGTCCTCGCTGTGGGGCCGCAAACGCGTGGTGGGCTCAAAGCTCAAGCACGACGGAACGCTCGGCTACATCAGCCGCGGGGCGGCTCGCCGCAGCGGGCTCAATCCCGCCGGCTGGCATCGCTACGTGCCGATCGTGGCCGCCGTTGCAGTGATTGTCATCGCACTCGCTGCGCTTGGCTATGCCGGCGGTGGCGCCAACTTGGACGCAGTGTTTAAATCGCCCGAGCTCGCGCATGCAGGTACAGAAGTTGTCGAGGGCGCTCAGACCCAGACGGGCGTCGCGCCCCAGCGTGGTATCGTTGCGGCGGCCTCCACCATCGCCGATGCGCAAAAGGACGAAGACAAGCAAGGCGACGACGCCGAAACGGCCCAGACGAACGAAACGACGACAACGGCGACGTCAATATAAGTTGCGAGTGGGGTAGCTAAAATAGCCCCGTCCCATATTAGCTACCCCTGCTGACGTTCCTGTACTATTTCACGTACACCACGTTGTTGCGGCGCGGCTTTGCCTCGGGTAGCGTGTCCTCGGCGTAGCCAAGAATGCAGTTACCGACACCGCGCAGGCTGCCGTCGGCGGGCAGGCCCCAGCTGGCCAGCAGCTCCAGGCCCTCGGGCGAGTCAAAGACCTCATGCGCGCGGTGAATCCAGCACGAATCAACGCCCAGCGCATAGGCAGCGTTGAGCAGGTTGCCCATGGCGAGCGAGCCGTCTTCCAGATGTGTGGGCACGCTGCGGTCAACCAGCACCACCACAACGGTCTTGGCGCCATAGAAGGGGTCGCTGTTGCTGCCCATGACTTGCGCGTTGAGCTGCGAGAGACGCTCGACGGTCGCGGGGTCGGTGACGGCGACAAACGTCACCGGCTGGCGGCCCATGCCGCTCGGTGCATATTGGCCGGCTTCGATAATACGTGCAAGCTTTTCGGCCTCGACGGGACGATCGCTGTAGTTGCGGCAGCTGCGGCGGTGAATGAGTGCTTCGATAGTCTCCATGGTGTCTCCTTGCGGTGGCGTTGCAGATGCCCCGTTCATACCCGTCGGGCTCAAACGATAGACGGTCAATTGCCCGGCCAAAAGGATAGATTCCAATTGGGAAAGTAGGTTTGCATAAAAGTACCTTCAGAATGTGACAAACAAATGGGATGGTTAAACGTTTTATCCCGTCTACCCTGCGGTTTTTTACCACTTGCCTAAATGACGAACGCATAACCTCTGATAAAGGTTTTACTAAAGGAGTACCAACGTTTATCAATGCGCCGTGGTGGCGCCGGGCCAGGAGGTAACATCATGTTCCAGGCTGGAGATGTCGTCGAGACCGATTTCGAAGGATTTCTGAAGCTGCTGCGTTCCAAGACGCGCGCTTTCGTGTCGATCAACGATCACGAGTACTACATCACGCACACCGATGGCTATTGGCGTGTTCAGGATTGCGAGGCCCTCAACGACAAGGGCCACTTTACTGACTGTTCTGAGTTGGTCAACACGGTCTGCGAGGTCGTCGAGCTGCCGTGGATTGCCGGCAAGAGCCTGCATGACAGCTTCTCGGGCGCTACGGTCTATGAGGCCGTCGCCGCTTAACAGGCAATAAAACCCGATTTTCACGTGACCGCTGGCGCCGCCCCCGCGCCGGCGGTCTTTTTCTGCCGATAGGCCATAAAAATGCACGCATTTGCGGAGAGCCTGTTGACGATAGCAAAACTCGGACTAATCTAGAGACACATAATTGGTCAAAAATCGGACAATTGAATGGTGGGATAGATGAATAGTGCGGTTACGCTGGTCGACTTCGATCGGTTGCTCAATGGACTCGACCATATCTATTCGGAGTTCTCGCGCGCCCGCGGCCTTTCGGACTGCGCCTACTGGATGCTCGTCGACACGAGTGCAGCGGGCGGAAGCGTTGCCGTGAGTCGGCTGACGAGTGAATGGTTCTACAGCAAACAGACCATCAATTCGGCGATTAAAACGCTTAGGGCGCGAGGGCTTGCGACGTTGGAGTTTGCCGAGGGCAGTCGTAAAAACAAGGTTGTACGACTGACCGAAGAAGGCGTGCGGTTTGCCAAGCGCTACGCGTTGCCGGCGCAAAAAGCCGAGCAACAGGCATTCGAGGCGCTCGAGCCGTGGGAACAGTGCGAGATCATGCGCTTGGTCGGTAAGTTCTCCCATGTTCTTAACGAAGAGTGCGAGGCATTTAAACGGCAAGTGGCCGCCGAGAACGAGACTGACGATAAGGGCGAGGGGGACGCATGCGACTCTTAATGAGGTTTATGAGGCCGTACCGCGGTCTGATTGCGGTGACGCTGTTTGCGGTGCTGATAGATAACGTCGGTACGCTGTTGGTTCCCACGATGCTGGCGAACATGGTCAACACCGGTATTACCACGGGTGATGTCGACTATATATTACGCAACGGCCTGTACATGCTTATCGCGACCGGCATGGCCAGCGGCGGCACGGTGCTGGGCTGCTATCTTTCGGCGCGCCTGGCCGCCAACGTGGCCTGCGATATCCGCAATGCCGTGTACGACAAGTCGCTCGAGCTGTCCGCCAGCGACTTTGAGCGCTTTGGCACGGGTTCGATGATCACGCGCTCGCTCAACGACATCAACGTGATTCAGCAAGCTGTCCTTCAGACGATTCAGCTGGTGCTGCCGGTGCCGTTCTTGGCCGTGGCAGGCATCATTTTTGCTTGGTTCATCGATCCCGCCATGGGTACGCTGCTGGGCGTGGTGGTTGCGATCGTGCTGGTGGCGGCGGTCTTTACCGTTGCCAACGCCGCGCCGATCTTTATGCGCCTGCAGAGCTTTATCGACCGCATGAACGTGGTGCTGCGCGAGAACATCGTGGGCGTGCGCGTCATCCGCGCATTTAACAAGGAGCGCCACGAGGAGCAGCGCCTGGACGAGGTGTTTAGCGATTACGCGGCCAATGCCATCAAGGTCAACCACCTGTTTGTGGGTCTCGACAGCTCCAGCTTCTTTTTGATGAATATCGCCGAGGTGGCGGTGCTGTGGGTGGGCGGCAACCGCGTGGGCGTCCACGCCATGCAAATCGGTAGCATCTCGGCCGTGCTGGAGTACGCGATCCTGATCCTGTTCTTTGTGATGACGGCGCAGATGGTGATTCTGACGCTCCCACGCGCCGCCGCATGCCTGAACCGTGCGCAGCAGGTGTTGGAGATTGAGCCGAGCATCGTGGACGGCAAGCGCACGCTGGACACGTGCGCGGCGGAGTCTGTTGACGGTGCCGACGCGGTGGCCGTGTTCGACCACATGTCGTTCCGTTTTGACGATGCCGACGAGGATACCCTGTGCGACCTGAGCTTTGCCTGTCGCCGTAGCCAGACCACGGCGATTGTAGGCTCGACGGGTTCGGGCAAGTCGACGGTGGCCAAGCTCTTGCTTCGCTTCCACGATGCCACGAAGGGCGCCATTCGCCTGAATGGCATCGATCTGCGCGACCTTTCGCAAGACGACATCCGCGGGCGTATCGCCTATGTGCCGCAGAAGGCATGGCTGTTCTCGGGTACGGTGGCGAGCAACCTGCGCTTTGGCAACGAAGACGCGACTGAGGCTGACATGCTCCATGCGCTGGAGGTTGCCCAGAGCACCTTTGTGCTCGACCAGCCCCAGGGGCTCGATACGCCGGTGGCCCAGGGCGGCACGAACTTCTCGGGTGGTCAGCGCCAGCGCCTGGCGATTGCCCGCGCACTCATGAAGCATGCCGATCTATATATCTTCGACGACAGTTTTTCGGCCCTGGACTTTAAGACCGATGCGGCACTGCGCCATGCGCTGCAGGACGAGACGTGCGATGCCGCGGTGCTCATCATCGCCCAGCGCATCTCGACTATTTTGCATGCCGATCAGATCGTGGTGCTCAAAGACGGCGAGATCGTGGGCCTAGGCACGCACGACGAGCTCATGGAAACCTGCGAGGTGTACCGCGCAATCGCGGAATCGCAGATGAAGGGAGGTGAGTAGCATGACCGAGGAGCTCAAGAAGCAGGGCATCGTCGATGGCGCTGCGGTTGTAGAGACAGTCGAGGAGACGGGCGTCGCGCCCGACCTGGACGAAGCCGCCAAGGCGGCGGAGCGCGAGGCTCGCCGCCAAGCGCTCTACGAGGAAAACGAACGTGCCGAGGACGAGCGCGCCCGCGCCGAGGCAGAGCGTATGCGCGACGTGGACGACGAAGACGAGGACGAGACGCCTCGGGATACCTGGGCGACGGTGCGCCGCCTGTGGAGTGAGGCTGCCGGCGACCATTGGCGCTTCTATATCGTGTTCGCGAGCATTGTGTTCTATGTCATCTTTAACACCGCCGCGCCGGCATATAGCGCCCGCGTGATCGATGAGCTGTGGGGCCACATTCAGGTGGCGTTTGCCAACGACACCACTTTCAGCATCACCTGGGAGAACTGCGGCAAGACCATTTTCGTCTACTTTATGATCTGGACTGCCGCTGCCTCGTTCTATGCGCTCCAGAGCTTTTTGATGTCGAGCGTCGCTGAGCGTCTCAATCTGCGCCTGCGCAACCGCATCGCGCAAAAGCTCAACCGTCTGCCGCTCGCCTATTTTGACGCGCATCGTCCCGGCGAGGTCGTCAGCCGCGCGACCAACGACCTGGACAAGATGTCCGAGAGCATGCAGCGCGGATTGCTGCAGCTGCTCGTGTCGATCGGCACGGTTGTTGGTGCTGTGAGCGTGATGTTCGTGTTCAGCGTGCAGCTTACGCTCGTCTTTCTGTTCTTTGCGGCACTGTCGCTGCTGGTGACGAAGGTCGTCTCGCGCCGCACACACGATGTGACGGGCGAGCGCCAGGAGTGGGTGTCCAAGATTACGAGTGCGGTCGAGGAAGGCTATTCGGGCCGTCTGGTGATCCGCGCGTTTAACCGCGAACGCCAAAGTTCTGCCGAGGTGCACCAGGCCTCGGGCGAGCTGGCACGCGTGAGTGCCAAGGCCGACTTTATGATCAATGCCGTCGGCCCTGCGGTGCGCTTTATCGGCCGTTTGGCGCAGATCGTGATCGCGCTGGTGGGCTGCAGCATGCTGGTTGCCGGTCACATGACCGTCGGCGTGTTCCAGGCGTTCTTCCAGTTTATCTACGAGGCGTCCGAACCCATGACGCAGCTGTCGTTTACCTTCAACTCGCTGCAGAGCGCGTTGGCGAGTGCGGAGCGCGTGTTCGACCTGCTCGATGAGCCCGAGATGGAGGCCGATCCGCTGCCGGACGAGGCCGCCAAGCTGCCGGGTCGCGTTGAGGGTCGCGTCTCCTTTGAGCACGTGCGCTTTGGTTATTCGCCCGACAAGCCGCTTATGCACGACGTGTCGTTTACCGCCGAGCCGGGCCAGAAGATTGCCGTGGTGGGAACCACGGGCGCGGGCAAGACGACGCTCATCAACCTGCTCATGCGCTTCTACGAGATTGACGGCGGGCGTATTACGCTCGACGGCGTGGATACGAGCCGCATGGACCGCGGCGAGCTACGGCAGCAGTTTGGCATGGTGCTGCAGGACGCCTGGCTGTTCGATGGCACGATTGCCGAAAACATCGCCTACGGCTGTCCCGAGGCGACGCGTGAGGAGATCGTGGCGGCTGCGCGCGCCGCGCAGGTCGACTTCTTTGTGCGCACCATGCCGCAGGGCTATGACACGCGCGTGGCCAACGATGCCGAAAGCATCAGCCAGGGCCAGCGTCAGCTGCTGACCATCGCACGCGTGCTGCTCAATAACCCGGCGATTCTCATCCTGGACGAGGCGACCTCAAGCGTGGATACGCGTACCGAGCTTGCCATCGGTCGTGCCATGGACGCGCTCATGCGCGGGCGCACGAGCTTTGTGATCGCGCACCGCCTGTCGACGATCGTGGACGCCGACCTGATCTTGGTCATGGATCACGGCAACATTATCGAGCAGGGCACGCATAAGGAGCTGCTGGCTGCCGAGGGTGCCTACGCCGACCTCTATCTGAGCCAGTTCGCATAATGTGACAAAGGGACAGTCTCTTTGCCACATCACAAATAAGGCGCGCCGGGGATGAATTCCCTGGCGCGCCTTTGCGTTGATGCCGATGTCGTTTTGTGCCGCTTGCGTTCCTAGCGTTCGTCCACGAGCTTGGCGACGAGGGCCTTGAGCTCGGCCACCTCTCGCTCGAGTTCCTTGACGCGGCGGGCATTCTCGGTGATGCCCTGGCGGTTGAGGGCGGACTGCTCGGCGGCGTCATCGGGCATGTACTCGCGATGCTGCTTGGCGTCGAAACTCTCCTCGAACACACGGCAGCCGTTGCGCTTGATGATGCGTCCCGGCACGCCCACGACGGTGCAGTTGTCGGGGACGTCCTTAACGACGACCGAGTTGCCGCCGATCTTGACGTTGTTGCCGATGCGGATGTTGCCGAGCACCTTGGCGCCCGTGCCCACCGTGACATTGTTGCCCAGGGTGGGGTGACGCTTGCCGGTCTCGTTGCCGGTGCCGCCGAGCGTGACGCCCTGGTAGAGCACACAGTTGTCGCCCACAATGGTGGTCTCGCCGATGACGACGCCCATGGCGTGGTCGATAAAGAAGTGCTTGCCAATCTGCGCGGCAGGGTGAATCTCGACGCCGGTGATGTGGCGGGTGATTTGCGAGAGCACGCGGGCGAGCGAGCGATGACCGTGCTCCCAGAGCCAGTGCTCGGGCACGTGGTTCCACTTGGCGTGCAGGCCAGGATAGGAAAGAAAGATGACCAGACCGTTTTGCGCGGCGGGGTCCTGCGCCTGGACGGTCTTGATGTCCTCGCGAATGGTATTGATAAAGCTCACCGGCCGCCCTCCCTTAGCGCCATGGCAATGCGATTCAATAAAGTATAGCGATTCGCTAGGGATTAAAAAGGACAATCTTGGCGGCTTTGCGCTACAAGTGTCAGTTATGCAAACTTGCTGGTAATGGAGTCATGCTTTTGTGGGGTTGCGCACGAGGGGGCACCGCAACCGTATACTGGTCAACTTGGACGTATCCGCGCCCACAACTGAGAGGTTTTACTTCATGGGTTTCATCAATTTTATTGCCGAGCTGCTTAAGGACCCGCGCACCGCGATCGCCAGCTGGATCGCCGCCGGCCCGCTTATGGCCTACGGCTGCGTGTTCCTGATCATCTTTATCGAGACGGGCGTGGTGTTCTTCCCGTTCCTTCCCGGTGATTCGCTGCTGTTCGCCTCGGGTTTCTTTGCCCACAACGGCGGCTTTAACATCGTGGCGCTTCTGGCCACCGCATGGGCCGCTGCCATTTTGGGCGATCAGTGCAACTTTATGATCGGTCACTTCTTTGGCCGCAAGATCATCGCTTCGGGCAAGGTCAAGGCCATGACGCCCGAGCGCATCAAAAAGTCCGAGGACTTCTTGGACAAGTGGGGTCACCTGGCCATCTTCCTGGGTCGCTTCTTCCCGTTTATCCGCACCTTTGTGCCCTTTATCGCTGGCATGGGCGGCATGCACTGGCGCAACTTTGTCGTCTTTAACGTGCTGGGCGGCATTACCTGGTCGACGGTCTTTACGCTGCTGGGCTACTTCTTTGGCGGCATTCCCTTTGTGCAGGAGCACTTTGAGCTGCTGATTATCGGCATCGTTGCCGTGTCGATCATCCCGACCGTGGTCGGTCTGGTTAAGGCCAAGCTGGGTAAATAGAACGCCTAGCTCGAGCCAGCGCGCAGACCGTACAGTTGAGGCCCGTCACCGCTTACGGTGGCGGGCCTTTTTGCTTCGGTCAAATGAAAATACTTTACTTAGTTAAAGAAAAGCGTTTTATCAGACGCGTGCGGGGAGTACAATCTCGTGCATGCGAATCGACGTGCCATCGGCTTTGATGCTGCTCGCGTGTCCCGTCCGGCTCTACGCTCCGGGCGTGCGACGTTGCGACGCGGTCGGCCTCGGTCCTTGCGTGCGGGTTCGCGAGTATGCAACTGTGTATGTAAGGAGCGACATATGACTGTCGAGAAGAAGGATATCGATTGGGGTAGCCTCGGCTTTGGCTACATGAAGACCGATTACAGCTACGAGGCTCATTGGAAGGATGGCGAGTGGGACGAGGGCGGCCTGACCACCGACCACACCCTGCATGTCTCCGAGTGCGGCGGTATCTTCCATTACTGCCAGGAGGTCTTTGAGGGCCTGAAGGCCTACACCGCCGAGGACGGCAGCATCGTCTGCTTCCGTCCCGACATGAACGCTGAGCGTATGTATAACTCTGCCCAGCGCCTCGAGATGCCCCCGTTCCCCAAGGACAAGTTCGTTGAGGCCGTCAAGCAGGTCGTTTCTGCCAACGCCGCGTGGGTTCCGCCCTTCGGCTCCGGTGCGACCCTGTACGTGCGTCCGTTTATGATCGGCTCCGGTGACGTGATCGGCGTGGCTCCCGCTCCTGAGTACACGTTCCGCATTCTCGTGACCCCGGTCGGTCCGTACTTTAAGGGCGGCCTCAAGCCCGTCAAGCTGCGCGTTTCCGAGTATGACCGTGCTGCACCGCACGGCACCGGCAACATCAAGGCCGGCCTGAACTACGCCATGTCCCTTAAGCCCACGATGGAGGCCCATCGCGAGGGCTATGCCGAGAACCTGTATCTCGACTCCGAGTCCCGCACCTATGTCGAGGAGACCGGTGGCGCCAACGTCCTGTTCGTGAAAGAGGATGGCACGCTCGTCGTTCCGCAGTCGCACACCGACTCCATCCTGCCCTCTATCACCCGTCGTTCGCTCGTTCAGGTTGCTCAGGACCTGGGCATGACCGTTGACCAGCGCCCCGTCGAGTGGGCCGAGGTCAAGGCCGGCACCTTTGTGGAGTGCGGCCTGTGCGGCACCGCTGCCGTCATCTCTCCGGTTGGCGAAATCGACAACAAGGTTTACGGCGCCGACGAGACCGTGACCTTCCCGGCTGGATACACCGAGATCGGCCCTGTGATGAAGAAGCTTCGCGAGACCCTGACTGGTATCCAGTCTGGTGCTGTCGAGGACAAGCACAACTGGGTTTACACCGTCGCGTAATTTGTCTTACCTATCCGGGCAGAGAACAAGTTCCCTCCCGGCGCGTCCTCGGACATGCAAGAAGCCCTCGCTGCGCACTTCGTGCGGCGAGGGCTTCT
>CABVAY010000016.1 GCA_902496455.1 uncultured Collinsella sp. | reverse complement strand
GGATGGAGTTCCGCGGCGCCCAAGCCACACGCTAACAGCTTTAAGGAGTCAAAGCTGGTTTAGCCAAAGAAGCGCTTGATCTCGATCTCGGCATTCTCCAGGCAGTCGGAGCCGTGGATCACGTTGGCGTTGACATCGACGGCAAAGTCGCCGCGGATGGTACCAGGAGCAGCCTCAAGCGGGTTGGTAGCGCCCATGAGGGTGCGCATCTTAGCAACAGCGGAGAGACCGGAAACGACCATCTTGACGACCGGACCGCTCGTCATAAAGTCGCAGAGACCGCCAAAGAAGGGCTTGTCGGCCAGATGGGCGTAGTGCTCCTCGACGGTAGCGCGCTCGAGCGTGGTCATCTCCATGCGCTCGATGACAAGGCCGCTGCGCTCAATGCGAGCAACGATCTCGCCGATCTTGCGGTCGCGCACGGCGTCGGGCTTAATCATGATGAAGGTCTTCTCGATAGCCATAAAAGTAGCCTTTCAAGTAGGTTCGCGCGTGCCCAAGTCCCATTCCGGCACCCGCCTGGACCGCATCATAACAGAGTTTTAGCTGCAGTTAAACAAAAAGCTGTTTATTGAAACGTTGCAATTTATTAAAGCGCTCCATATGTGTCACTTCTGTTTCGAAGCCCGATTAGAGTACCATCCGACCGCCCATCAACCGCATCGAACAGAGCAGGCGGTCGGTTGCCGCCCGCGAACGTAACCCCTTCACAACCTGCCCAAAGGTCCTACAGAAGTTCTCGACAAGCCCCTCCCCCATAGCAACAAAATACGGGCGCCCACATCAGCAGGCGCCCGTAAAGTGAAAACGATTTATCAATAAATGGCCAAAACGGCTTCAGCCAAATCCCTACTTTACCCCGTGGCCCATCTCGACGACCTTAGTCAGTGACCCAAACACACCCTCGTCAGCCACGAGCTGTGCCTCGGCGCGATCAAGCTGCACGGCAACGGCGGCAGGGGCGGTGCCGCCCTCGGTCGTGCGCGCGGCGACAATCGACGGGATGTCGAGCGCCTCGGTAATGTCGCGCTCAAAGAGCGGGCTTGCCTCCTGGAACACCTCAAACGGCAGGTCCTCAAGATTGCAGCCGCGCTTCTCGCACATCAGGACCAGATGGCCCACCACGGCATGTGCCTCGCGGAACGGCAGGCCACGCTTGGCCAGGTAATCGGCAACATCGGTGGCGGCAAGGTGCCCCACGCCGCACTCGCGCGCCATGGCATCCTCGTTGACGGTCCAAGTCGAAATCATTCCGGCCATAACGGACAGGCACTGCATGAGCGTATGGGCGGTATCGAGCGCGCCCTCCTTGTCCTCCTGCAAGTCCTTGTTATAAGCAAGCGGCAAGCCCTTCATGGTCACGAGCAGCTGCACCAGGTTGCCATACACACGGCCGCTCTTGCCGCGGATAAGCTCGGCAAAGTCGGGATTCTTCTTCTGCGGCATGATGGACGAGCCAGTGGAGTACGAGTCGGAAAGCGTGATAAAGCCAAATTCGGAGCTCGACCACAGTACGATCTCCTCGGAAAGACGCGACAGGTGCATCGCCATGACGGATCCGGCGTAATGCAGATCGAGCAGAAAATCACGGTCGGAAACGGCATCGAGCGAGTTGGGGATCACGCCCGCAAAGCCAAGTTCGGCAGCCGTCATCTGGCGATCGAGCGGATAGCTCGTACCGGCAAGCGCAGCGGCACCCAGCGGGCAGTTGTCGGCAGCATCAAAGGCGGCCTTCAGGCGCGTAAAGTCGCGCGCGAACATCCAGGAATACGCCAGCAGGTGATGCGACAGCAGCACGGGCTGAGCATGTTGCATGTGCGTGTAGCCCGGCAGAATCACCTTGTCGTACTTCTTGGCCGCATCCACCAGCACATGGCGCAGCTCAAGATTGGCCTCCATGAGCTCCTTGGCCAGCGCCTTGACGCCCAGACGCGTATCGGTCGCCACCTGGTCGTTGCGCGAACGCCCGGTATGCAAGCGCTTACCGGCCTCGCCGATGCGGCGCGTCAGCTCGCTCTCGATGGACATATGAATGTCCTCGTCGTTGATATCGAAGGTGAAGTTGCCGGCATCGATATCCTGTTCGATTCCGGTCAGGCCCTTGGCAATCGCCTGCTCGTCCTCGGCACTGATGATGCCCTGGGCGGCCAACATCTTGGCATGCGCCTTAGAGCCGGCGATATCCTGCTTATAGAGATGTTTGTCGACCGGCAGCGACGCGCCAAACTCCTGCGTGACCTCGGCCACGCCCGCCTCAAAACGACCGCCCCAAAGAGCCATGGAACCGTCTCCTTTCTCCAAATACCAAAACAAGCGTCCAAAGCAATGTGCCCTGTCGCTAAAGCGATTTATCAACCGCTAGTTTTACACACTCCCTGCCGCGCGCGGGGCCATGTGGCTAATTTGCAAAGAAGTGACGCACCATGCACTTGGCGCCCAACGTCTCCCTCCGGATGTTGCCCTGCGAACCATCGATCCAGGCCTTCAGGCTCATAGGAACGTCCTCGACCCTTACAGCATCGAACTCGGGCGCAAGGGCAAGCAAAGCATGCGCGATAGCATTGAACATAATGGATACTCCTCATATATATAGGCACAGAGCCGCCAAATTGATAGAAGGAGCCCCGCCGGACAACCCCGGCGGGGCTCGGACTCAGCCGCAGACGCGGCATCATATATGCGGGCGGAACGTAGGGGCCACCGATGTTAAGAAGTGTCAGCAAGCATAACGAAAGGTAGGGACCCCGTGCGCCCGTTATGTATCACGCGGATGGGCCGCGCGGATACCAAGGGAAGGAGGCGCTAGGCCTGGGCGGCAGCAGAGCTGGGGCCCTGGACCTTTGCCCACGTCTTGAGCGACAGCGTATCGATCTCGATAAAGCCGGCGCTGGCCTTCTCGTCAAACGTGGTGTCGCGGTCGTAGGTAGCCAGACCGTAGTCATAGAGGCTGAAGGGGCTCTTGCGGCCGACGACATGGCAGTTGCCCTTAAAGAACTTCAGACGGACAGTGCCGGTCACGAACTTCTGGGTGTCAGCCATAAAGGCGTCGAGCGCGTTTTTGAGCGGGCTGTACCACTGGCCGTTGTACACGGCGGTGGCCCAATCCTGCTCGAGCTTGATCTTGGTCTTGAGCAGGTCGCCCTCGACGCAGATGTCCTCGAGCGCCTTGTGGGCGGTGATGAGCGTCAGGGCGCCGGGAACCTCGTAGCACTCGCGGCTCTTAAGGCCCACCAGGCGATCCTCGACCAGATCGAGACGGCCAAAGCCATTGTCGCCGGAGATCTTGTTGAGGGCGATGACGATCTCGGAGAGCTTCATCTTCTTGCCGTCGACGGCGACAGGCTTGCCGGCCTCAAACTCGATCTCGGTATAGGTCGGGGTGTCAGGCGTGTCCTCGGGGTTCTTGGTCATAACCCAAGCGTCATCGAGCGGCTCATTCCAAGGGTCCTCCAGGTGACCGCACTCGATGGCGCGACCCCACAGGTTGTCGTCGATGGAGTAGGGGTTATCGTTGGCACCCTCGGGAACCGGCACGTTGTGGGCGTGGGCATAGGCGACCTCGTCGGGACGGCACTTCAGATCCCACTCGCGCACCGGGGCGATAACCTTGAGCTCGGGGTCGAGGGCCTTGACGGCGGCCTCAAAACGGACCTGGTCGTTACCCTTGCCGGTGCAGCCGTGGGCGACGTAGGTCGCGCCAAACTCGTGGGCGACCTCAACAAGCTTCTTGGCAAGCAGCGGGCGAGACAGGGCGGAGAGCAGCGGATACTTGTTCTCGTACATGGAGTTTGCGGCGATGGCCTTAGTCAGGAACTCATCGGAGAACTCGTCGCGCAGGTCGAGCACCTGGCAATCGAGAACGCCCAGGTCGAGCGCCTTCTGCTTCTTGGCATCCAGTCCGGTCTCTTCCTGGCCCACGTTGCCGCAGACGCAAACGACATCGAGATTCTTCTCGTCCTGGAGCCACTTGACACATACGGATGTATCAAGACCACCGGAATATGCGAGAACGACTTTTTCCTTGCTCATGGCTGTTTCCTTTCGCCCTTGGTAGCTAGTTAGAACATCGGTCAGTTGCAAGTCATTTCAAGGTCATATACCGTGCAATATCAGGTAAAATAGCAAAAATCAGCACATACATGCCCTAGAAACATGCAGCAATGTCGTGCTAAAACCCAACGACCTCAAAATGACTCTGTTGAGGCAATTCGCCCCATGCGGACAGAGACGATTGTTATCGTCGTCGGGAAATTGCGCGCTGGCGTCGGATGGCATTGTCTGCAGTGGTGATGATCTTTACGAACTGCATCTGCCTCTCCTTTCACGTATCGCCGGGCGCAATTCAAATATCGTAAACGGTACCTTTTACTCGGTAAGCGGTTGTTTTTCCGTCTCCGTTTTCGATGGTCGCTATATTACGCTAAAGTGCCCGCAGCACAAGCGACAAATTCAAATTTCTGAAAAGTTTTTTCATTACTTTGTGAAGCGTGGTGCAAATACGCACCATTCCTGCGAAAATACGCTCGACTACTAGTTGATGGTTATAACGTCTGAAACAATCTCGAAACGAAAGGCGCATTTTTATGCAAACTTACGAATCGGACGCCAACATCGGCAACATTAAGATTCTCGCCGTCGATATGGACAAGACGCTGCTGACCGACGAGCGCGTACTGCCCCAGGGTCTTGATGAGCGCCTGGACAAGCTCGCCGACGCCGGCATCGTATTCTGCCCCGCCAGCGGACGTCCCGCCCCCAAGCTCGAGGAGATGTTCGAGGGCATCAAGAACCGCCTCGCCTTTTGTCCCGACAACGGAGCTTGCGTGATCTATCGCGGCGGCTATATCTATAAGAGCAATATTGACGTGGAGCTGTATCAGCAGGTCTTGAACCGTGCCTCGGAGGATCCTCGCGCTGTCCCCGTCCTGTGCTGCTTCGACGAGTTCTACGTGCTTGCCCGCGACCATCAATACCACGACGAGATCAGCGTCTACTACAACACAATCAACTACGTCGACAGCTTTGAGGGCATTGATTTCGAGTCCAACAAGATTTCGGTCTTCTTCCCCGGCTACGACGCCGAGCCCGCTTTCCGCGAGACCTATAGCCCCGAGTTCTCGGACAAGCTCTACGTCACCAACGCTGGGCGCGAGTGGATCGACTTTATGAACCTGGGCGTCGACAAGGGCGCCGGCGTCGCTCACCTGTGCGAGCACCTGGGCATCGATATTGCCGATGCTGCCGCCGTGGGCGACACCTACAACGACATCCCCATGCTGGAGCGCGTCGGTCACAGCTTTATCGTGGACAATGCCGAAGAGCACATGAACGCGCACGCCAAGTGGCGCATTCCGAGCAACAACGACGGGGGCGTACTGACGCTCATCGACGCTATCTTGGCGGCTCGTTAACGTTGCTCGTCGGACCTGGCCGGGCGAGGCGGGTAAGTTTTTCGTTCGGTCAGGTCCTGGGCTCGCTCGGAAAGCACATTAAGTGCTTTCCGGCTCGTGCGGAATCTACGAAAAACTTACCCGCCTCGCCCGGCCAGGTCCTAGGGTAACTTGCTTGCCGCCTAGATGGCGTCTTGGCATCTAGATACTTTGGCTGAATTAAATTGAATGAAGGGGGCTCCTTGTTGGCAAGGAGCCCCCTTCTGGTTTTGATTACTTTGGGATTGTGGGTGTGCCCTTATTTGGCGTCTGCCCAGGTCACTCCAGTCGAAGCTTCGGCGATGAGGGGTACTCGTAGGTCTACGACGTGTTCCATGACGTCTTGGACCATGGCGGTCAGGCGCTCGACTTCGTCGATGGGGCACTCAAAGTCCAGTTCGTCGTGCACTTGCAGGATCATGTGGGCGGCAAAGCCTTCTTCTTCCAGGCGACAACTTACGCGGGCCATGGCGATCTTGATGATGTCGGCGGCGGTTCCCTGCATGGGGTGGTTCATAGCCGTGCGCTCGCCAAAGCCGCGGAGTTGCGGGTTTTTGGCCTTGAGCTCCGGAATATGACGACGGCGGCCGTACATGGTCTCGGCGTAGCCCGTCTGCTTGGCGCGCGCCACCACGTTGTCGAGGAACGTACGCACGCCCGGGTAGGCCTCGTAGTAGCGGTCGATCATGTCGCGCGCCTCGGCCATCGAGATATGCAGCGACTGCGACAGGCCATAGGCCTGCTGGCCATACACGATGCCAAAGTTCACGGCCTTGGCGCGACTGCGCAGGTCGGGCGTTACCTCGGACACCGGCACACCAAACACGCGCGCCGCCGTCTCGGCATGGAAGTCCTCGCCCTCGTTAAAGGCGCGCACCAAGTGCTCGTCACCCGAGAGATGCGCCAGCAGACGCAGCTCGATCTGCGAGTAGTCCACCGCCAAAAAGACGCTTCCCTCGCCTGCCGAAAACGCCGTCTTGACGGTACGACCCAGCTCCGAGCGCGTCGGGATGTTCTGCAGGTTCGGGTCGCTCGAGGACAGACGCCCCGTTGCCGTGATGGTCTGGTTGTACGTAGTGTGTACGCGACCGTCACCACGGCGCAGCGGGCCCAGCGTGTCCAGATAGGTAGACTTGATCTTGGACTTCTCACGCCAGTCCAAGATCAGACGCACGATTTCGTGGTCACGGGCAAGGTCGCTCAGTACCTTGGCGTTGGTCGAATAATAGCCGCGCTTAGTCTTCTTGAGGCCCTTGGTCGGAAGCCCCATCACATCAAAGAGCACATGCGACAGCTGCATGGGACTGCCAATATTAAAGGTCTCGTCACCCGCCAGGTCGCGAATACTGCGCTCAACCTCGGTAATCTGGGTCGCCAGACCCTCGGACAGACTGTGCAGACGGTCGGGGTCCACGAGCATGCCCGCGCGCTCCATCTTAGCAAGTACCGGAACGAGCGGCATCTCGATGCCATCGAACACGTTGGCGGCATTCTCACGGACCATGCACTCGCGCAACGGCGCCACGAGCGCCAGCGTCAGAGCCGCAGTACGGGCGGCAGGCGCCGAAGCGTCCTCACCAGTACCCTCTGCGCCGCGCGCCGCAGGCAGCGCCATCTGCAGATAGGTATCGGCCAGATACGCCTCGTCAAACTCAGAGCGGTCGGAATCCAGCAGGTAGGCGGCAACCACGGTGTCGAAGATGCGCGTGGAATCGACTGCCAGCGGATCCATAAGCTCGGGCTCGGAAGAATCGATGGGCGAAAGCTCATGCAGCAGCGCTTTCATATCCGGGCTCGCCACGCGGCCCTCCACAAACAGGCGCGCAAGCACGCCGGCAATCATGCCGTGGGCGAAGTTGAAGCCCTCAACCCCAGCCGCCGCACAGCCGTCGCCCTCCTCGAGCGCGAACAGGCCCTTGGACGTCGCCAACCACAGCGTGCGCGTCAGTCCAAAGAGCGCGCCCTCTTCCTTGTCGTCGTCCACCACGGCGGCGACCCACTCGCCCGCCTCGATCGCACGCGAAACCTCGGACGCCACGTCAGCAAGCGCCTCGGCATCGCCGGCAGCGGTGCGCTCAATCGTGGGCATCTCAAACGTTCTAGCAGCGGCAGCAGCGCCACCCTCGCCGCCGATCAGCGCCAAGAAACGGTTCTGCATGGCGGTGATACCAAGCGTGCCCAGCGCCGCGGACACTTCGTCGGCAGAAAACGCCGGGAATGACGTCGCCTCAAAATCGAGCTCGACGGGCGCATCGGTGCGAATGGTTGCGACCTTGCGGCTCAGCAGCGCATCGTCGATGTGTGCACGCAGGTTCTCGCCCATCTTGCCCTTGACCTCGTCGGCATGTGCGATGACCTCGTCCAGGCTACCGTACTGCGCAATAAGCGCACTTGCCTTTTTGGGACCGATACCCGGCACGCCGGGGATGTTGTCGGACGTGTCGCCCTTCAGACCATAAAAGTCGGGCACGAGCGCCGGCGTAATGCCGTGATACAGGTCATCCACGCTCTCGGGCGTCATAATCGCAACGTCGGACAGGCCCTTACGGGTCGAGACCACGTTGACGTGCTCGGTAACAAGCTGATACATGTCGCGATCACCGGTCACCAGCAGCATGTCACAGCCGGCCTGCTCGCCCAGGCGCGCCATAGTACCCAGGATGTCATCGCCTTCCCAGCCCTCGGACTGCAGAATCGGCACGTTGAGCGCGGTGAGCAGCTCCTTAATCATAGGGAACTGCGCATGCAGATCGGGGTCCATGGGCGGGCGTTGCGCCTTATACTGCGGCAGCATCTCCATGCGCACGCGCGGCTTGCCCTTATCAAACGCCACAACAACGCCGTCGGGGTTAAAGGCGTCGATCATCTTGAGAAACATGTTCAGAAAGCCAAAAATCGCGTTGGTGGGGCGACCGTCCGGCGCGTTCATGGTCGGCGGCACGGCGTGGAAGGCACGATGCATGAGCGAGTTGCCGTCGATAACGGCAAAGGTGCGGCACTTGTCAGACATATTGAATACCTCGCTTTAGGCTGGGCACGGTTTGCTCACTCCAGTTTACACGCTCCCCGCCCCGCGGCCACCTCACATCAAGCTCCCCCGCCACCGTGAGCCCGCGCGTGATACGATGGCTCACGGTACATCAACCAGCACGATCGATCCGAAAGGAGCCTGCGTCATGGAGCGTCCCTGCGCATGGAAAAAGTACACGCCACAGCAAGTCGAGGAGCTCGAGGAGCTTTGCCGCGGCTATAAGCAGTTTTTGAGCGAGAACAAGACCGAGCGCCTGTGCGTCAAGACCGGCATCAAGATGGCCGAGGAGGCGGGATACGTCGACCTGGAGACCGTGATCGCCGAAGGCCGCGAGCTCAAGGCAGGCGACAAGGTGTACGCCGCCAATCACGGCAAGGACCTCATGCTCGTCAACCTGGGCAACGCCCCGCTCGAGCAGGGCTTTAACATCCTGGGCGCCCACGTGGACTCGCCGCGCCTAGACCTTAAGCAGAACCCCGCCTTCGAGGCCGGCGACATGGCCTACCTCGACACGCACTACTACGGTGGCGTCAAGAGCTACCACTGGGTGGCCTCCCCGCTCGCACTCGTGGGCGTCATCTGCAAAAAGGACGGTACCACCGTCGACATCAATATCGGCGACAAGGCGGACGACCCGGTCTTTACCATCTCCGACCTGCTGATCCACCTCTCGAGCGAGCAGATGTCCAAGCCTGCCAAGGACGCCGTCGATGCCGAGATCCTCGACGTGATCGTGGGCGGCCGCCCCGTCAAGTTCGATGAGGACGACAAGGACGCCCCCAAGGAGCCCGTCAAGCAGATGTTCCTGGATATCCTCAAGGAGCAGTACGACGTCGAGGAGGAGGACTTCCTCTCCGCCGAGATCGAGGTCGTGCCCGCCGGCCCCGCCCGCGACATGGGCCTCGACCGCTCCATGATTCTGGGCTATGGCCATGACGACCGCGTCTGTGCCTACCCCTCCATGCTCGCCCAGATCAACGTCACCAACGTGGAGCGCACGAGCATCACGCTCATCGTCGACAAGGAGGAGATCGGTTCCGTGGGTGCCACCGGCATGACGAGTCGCTTCTTCGAGAACACCGTCGCCGAGATCATGATGCTCGCCGGCGAGGACAGCCCGCTGGCTCTGCGCCGCGCGCTCGCCCGCAGCCGTATGCTCTCCTCCGACGTGTCCGCCGGCTTCGACCCGGGCTATGCCGGCAAGTTCGAGACCAAGAACGCCGCCTTCATGGGTCGCGGCCTGTGCTTTAACAAGTACACGGGCAGCCGCGGCAAGGGCGGCTCTAACGACGCCGACGCCGAGTACGTGGCCCTCGTCCGCGACATCATGGACGAGGCCGGCGTGGACTTCCAGACCTGCGAGCTCGGCCGCGTCAACGCTGGTGGCGGCGGCACCATCGCCTACATCATGGCCAAGTACGGCATGAACGTCATCGACTCCGGCGTTGCCGTCCTGTCCATGCACGCCCTGTGGGAGGTCGCCAACAAGGCCGACATCTACGAGGCATATCGCGGTTACAAGGCCTTCATCGAGCGAGCCTAACCAACCCTTCATCAGTTGCGGTGAAATACGGACTAAACTGGCCCATAAACGGCCAAAACAGACCGTATTCCACCGCAACTTCCTTTTTGGCAGAGGAGAGTCCATGCTGCAGGTCATCATTTCGCCCGCCAAGCAGATGCGCGCGGCCCAAGATGCTTTTGAAGTCCTGGGCATTCCACCCTTTGTGCGCGAGACAGCTCGCCTCCACCGCGCACTGCTAGATATCGAGCAGAATGAAGGCAGCGGCGGCCTGCAGACCCTTTGGAACGTGAGCGACAGGCTGCTTACAGCGTGCCTGGATACGCTTCACGAATTTATGCCCGTCCTGAGCGATGCCGACCTCGCCGATCCCGATATCGCGCGTCGAATCTCCCCCGCCGTCATGTCCTATCACGGCATCCAATACCAAAGCATGGCGCCCGAGGTGATGGATTCCGCGCAGCTCACATGGCTGCAAGACCATCTATGGATCCTCTCCGGCCTCTACGGGTGCGTTCGTCCCTTTCATGCCGTCGAACCGTATCGGTTGGAAATGGGCGCGAAGCTCGCCGTTGACGATGCCCGAGACCTCTACGCGTTTTGGAGCGACAAGCTCGCGCGGACTATCGCCCCGGCAGGCTCAAACACCACGATCGTCAACCTCGCCAGCGTAGAGTATGCCAAAGCCGTTCTGCCCCACCTCGCGGACGACGCCACGGCCGTCACATGCCTCTTTGGCGAGGGCATCCGCAACGGGAAGCCCATCCAACGGTCGACCGCCAGCAAAAAGGCGCGCGGCTCCATGGTGCGGTGGATGGCAGAAAACAAGCTCGAGGATGCAAGCGAACTTACCGCATTCAACATCGGCTATCGGCACATCCCCGAGCTTTCAGACAAAAACACCCTGGTTTTCATGAACGCGCAGGCACAATAGGCCCGCCGTTTCCAAACACCCCATTACTCCGCCAAGCCATCGGCCTTTGCAATCTCGCTCGTCGAGCCATCTTGGTAGGTAATCTTAACGTGCCCTACGTCGGATACCGCAACGCCCGACGGAGGTTCCAGACGCCATTCCGTCAGGGCGATATCCATGGTCGTGGGCGCATCTCCTTGATCTTTGAGCTTCACCGTGAGCGTTTTGAGCGCCGCGTCAAACGTCACGCATTCGATTTCTTCACCTGGAATGGACCCACCACTCAGTTGCAACTGCACAAACTCATCGCGCGGGTACCAATAATCGCCCGGAACGGCGAGCGTATTGGCATTACCGCCAGTACTCCTCACCGTCATAATCGGTAGGCTGTCATCAGCCTCGAACTCCCATGCAGCGCCGCCGCGACCACCAAACGTCCAGATACAAAAGGCAATCACCAGCACGGCAAGCACCGCAAAACCGATCGCGACAAGGCCATGGTGCGCACGGCCCTCCTCGGCCGATACGTCCCATTGTGTCTCTCGATATAGATGCTTGTCTTCCATGTACGCCTCCCCACGGGCACGCTTGTTAGGCCAATCGTACCCATTCAGGCTATACTTGAGCCCATGACATAACGGGGAGCTTGCAGGACAAGACGGCAGGCTGAGACTGGGCGCGCCCGCCCTGACCCGCAAACCTGATATGGGTAATGCCAACGAAGGGAGCCGTGCCAATGAGCACACAGACCGAGCCCAAGCTCGTCACGCAAATCGACTTCGCCCGCGCCGGGCAGATCACACCGCAGATGAAGGAAGTCGCCGAGCGCGAGCATCGCGACCCCGAGTACATTCGCGAACGCGTGGCCGACGGCCGCATCGCCATCCCCGCCAACATCGTGCATATCAAAAAGGGCATGCGTGCCTTTGGCGTCGGCGAGGGCCTGTCCACCAAGGTCAACGTGAACTTGGGCATCTCGGGCGACAAGGCCGACGCCGCTGAGGAATGGAAGAAGGTCAAGATCGCCGAGGACTTTGGCGCCGACGCCATCATGGACCTCTCCAACTCGGGCAAGACGCGCCAGTTCCGCCAGCAGCTCATCGACGAGACGCCGCTCATGGTAGGCACCGTCCCCATGTACGATGCCATCGGCTACATGGAAAAGCCGCTGGTCAAGCTGACCAAGGACGACCTGTTCGAAGTCGTGCGCGCGCATGCCGAGGACGGCGTGGACTTTATGACCATCCACTGCGGCATAAACAAGTCGGTCACCAAGACCTTTAAGGAGACCGGCCGCCTGATGAACATCGTGAGCCGTGGCGGCTCACTGCTGTTTGGCTGGATGGAGGTCACCGGTAACGAGAACCCATTCTATGAGTTCTACGACGAGTTGCTCGAGATTTGCCACGAGTACGACGTGACGATTTCGCTCGGCGACTCCTGCCGCCCGGGCTGCCTCTACGACTCCAACGACGCCACCGAGACCGCTGAGATGATCGAGCTGGGCAAGCTGTGCAAGCGCGCTTGGGCCGCCGGCGTCCAGGTCATGGTCGAGGGCCCGGGTCACATGGCGCTCGACGAGATCGCCGCCAACATGAAACTGCAGAAGCGCCTGTGCCACAATGCTCCGTTCTATGTGCTCGGGCCGCTGGTGACCGATATCGGCGTGGGTTACGACCACATCACCGCCGCCATCGGCGGCGCCATCTCCGCCAGTTCCGGTGCCGACTTCCTGTGCTACGTGACACCGGCAGAGCACCTATGCCTGCCCAACGCCCAGGATGTGCTCGACGGCCTCATGGCCACCAAGATCGCCGCACACGCCGCCGACATCGCCAAAAAGGTGCCCCACGCCCGCGACATGGACGACAAGATGGGCCAGGCACGCCGCAAGCTTGACTGGGACGCCATGTGGGAGTGCGCGCTCGACCCGGTTACGGGCAAGAAGCGCTACGAGGAGTCCCCCGCCGCCACCGAGGGCACTTGCACCATGTGTGGCAAGATGTGCGCCGTCCGCACCGTCAACAAGATCTTCGAGGGCACCACGATCGACCTCGGCATGGAGGACTAGCCTGTCGCCGCGGCCGCTTCTGTCGGCGAGCTGGTGCCTGTCAATTGTTGACGTGTGAACATTTGCTTGCATTTGCGTAAAGATTGCATCGCCCGCCCGGGTTCGACATAGAGTCGGCCCGGGCATCTTTATAATGCTGGCTTAAAGACCCATTTGATTCCGACCGAACAAGGGAGCGAACATGGATCGTAGTAAGGTACCTGCCGTCCTGTCCATCGCGGGATCCGATTCCAGCGGCGGCGCCGGCATTCAGGCCGACATCAAGACCATCACGGCACACCGCCTGTATGCCGAGACGGCTATCACCGCTATCACCGCACAGAACACCCTGGGCGTCACCGCCGTGCAGAACATCTCCCCGGATATTGTCGCGGCGCAGATCGATGCCGTTTTTGACGATATCCGCCCCAACGCCGTCAAGATTGGCATGGTTTCCTCTGCCGAGATTATCGATGTTATCGCCGACCGCCTGAGTGCCTGGGACGCACAAAATATCGTCGTCGACCCCGTTATGGTCGCCACTTCGGGTGCTCGCCTCATTGCCGAGGATGCCGCTGAGGCGCTCACGCGTCGCCTATTCCCGCTGGCGACCGTCATCACGTCCAATATTCCCGAGGCCATGGCGCTGCTCGATTACGAGGTCGATTCCGAGCGCACGCAGCAAAATGCTGCCATGCTCCTCACCCGCCGCTTTGGTTGCGCATCCCTCGTTAAGGGTGGGCATCTTGTCAACGAGGCCAACGATGTACTGGCCGAACCCGCGCCACTCGATGACGAGGGCAACCATCTGGGAGATCCACTCACCACGTGGTTCCGCCACAAGCGCATCGAGACCGACAACACGCACGGCACCGGCTGCACGCTCTCGTCCGCCATCGCCTGCGCGCTGGCCCAAGGCATGGATCTTGCCGACGCCGTCAACGCAGGCAAGGCATACCTGACAGGCGCTCTGGCCGCCGGCCTGAACATGGGCAAAGGCTCCGGCCCTGTCAACCACATGTGGCAGTATTAAGATTCGCAGCCCAAACCGCCGCAAAGGACACCTTTGTGGCGGTTCCTGCAAATATCTCGATCTGTAACATCTAGCCCGTTTTCGGCCTTACAACTGTCACAGATCGAGACAAAGCAACGAAACAAGCCACCACAAGGGGAACTTCTGTGGTGGCTTGGGGTCGCGCTACTCTCCGAGCATCTCTTGGAGCTTGGCTGCCACGGCGTGACCCAGGCTCTCATGGCTTTCGGGCATCATATGCAGATAGTCGATATCGCCCGGCTCGGCAAAGTCGGCGGCATTCAAAAAGTCGCAGCCAAACTGCTCAGCCACATGCGCGTAGTACTCACCAAAATGTTCCGAGGCTTCTACGGAATGCTCGTCAAAATCGGTCATATATACGTCGGCGATCTGCGGCTTAATCTTGATAGGCGCCATCAGCAGAATGCGTGGACAAGGCGCAGCGTCGGTCCACGGAAACGCGCGGACGGCGCGAATCAGCGCCATGGCGCCACGGGCGATATCGGAAGCTGTCACGTTAAAGACCGTCTTACAGTCGTTGGTGCCCAGCATGATCACAATGGCGTCCAGCGGCTTATGGGCCTCGAGCAACATCGGAAGTGCGCGGATGCCGTTAAGATTGGTGTCCAAATGGCACATGTCGTCGCGTACCGTCGTGCGGCCGTTGAGGCCTTCTTCAATTACATGCCAGCCCTCGCCTAAGTCACGTTGGGCCACGCCACACCAGCGCACATCCCGCGCATAGCGCACCGCGGTGCCGTCGCGCATGCCCGCCGGATCGTAACCATAGGTGTTGCTGTCGCCAAAGCATAGAACGTTTTTCATCGTAAGCCCCTCGCTCAGTAAAAAGCCGACGGGAGCAGCCTCTCCCGCCGGCTCGACCTATCTGTCAGCACGTACCGATTACAGGTACTTGCGCCAATCGTCCTCGTCCTCATCATCCTCGGTAGCAGCCTGGGCCTGCTCGGCGGCGCGAGCTGCCGCAGCGCGAGCGGCAACCTGGGCATAGGACTCCTCGTTGCGCTCGGGGAAGTTTGCCAGCACGTGCTCGAACTTGGCAAAATCCTCATCCCAGCGCGTAGAAGGCACGGCAAAAAAGACTTGCTTGACCTTAAAGTCGCCCGACGCGAGCTCCTTGCGGAAGAGCTCGGCCACGGCCTCGGCGTCAAAGCCGTTGTTGTCGCAGCCCCAAGCGCCCAGTACGAGCTTCTCGCGACCCAGCTCGTCGCAGATGGCAAGCACAAAGCGAATGCGGTCGCGCAGGGCGTCCAGCAGAGCATCGTCGCTCACGCGATACTCCTGGCGGGCGCGCTTAACGTTGGGCGCGGCGGCCACGATCACGTCGGCGTATGCATGCACATGGTTGCGGTCGAAGCGCACCGCAGGCACCACCAGCGCACGGTTTCGGTAAAGCTCGCAGTTGATGTTGCGGCGACGGTTCTCGCCGTACCATTTGCGCTGCTTATCGAGAACGTTGTACAGATACGAATCGGCGCACAGCGTGGCCTCCTGGCCCAGATAACCCTGAATATAGCCACCGCCCGGATTGGTGAACGAGGCAAAGGCGAGCACGGCCATGTCGCAGAACTGCGCATAGCCACGACCGTTGTCCAAGATGGCCTGCGTGGTGGAGGCATCGAGCACGGTGACCTCGGGCAGAACCGGAGCGGGCTCCTCAGCAGGCGCGGACTCAGCTTCGGCGATTTCCTCGGCAGGCTCCTCGACGGGCTCGAGCGCTGCCTCGGTCTCGGCAGCCTCCGCGCCCTCGACGTCCTCGGCAACCTGTTCTTCGGCGGCCACAGCACTCTGAACCTTGGCCTTCATCGCCGCGACAAAACCGGCAGGCATACCATCGAACTCGCACACGCCGGCAAGCGAACGCTCGATATCCTTGGCGCACGCTTCGGACACAGTTGCCACGTGACGCTCGGCGGCCTTGGCACGGGCCTCGCGCTTGGGATTGGGCTGACCCGCTCGGTTGGACCTGCGGTTACGGTTCCTGTTGTCGACGTCTGCCATAAGTGGTCACCTTTCTCGGTCTCTGCCGCTATCGGCTTTTCCCATCCATGATACCCCGCCGCGTACAAAAAAGACGGCCCCGAAGGACCGCCTTTCGCATCGATTTGCACGCACGGCAAGCACCGCCGAAATTCGCCACTAGTCGCGACGGCCGAGGATGTTCAGAATGCGCAGGAACACGTTGATAATATCCACGAACAGGTTAGAGGCCATAAGCACGGCGTTGGGCAGCGTAGGCGGCACCGTCGTGGCAACATAGGTGTCGTAGCCAATAAAGCCGGCGAACACCACGATCACGATCAGGTCGGTGATGGTCTGTGAGACGCCCATGAACATCAGCACGATCTCAACCAGAATAGTAGCGAGCAGAATGCCAAAACCGATGCCATATACGCGCTGGAAAAACTTGGGGAACGTCACGCCCAAGGCGCCAAAGACAAAGGTGATGGCGGCCGTGGCGATAAAGGCAGTGTTGATGGTGGGCAGGTCGTAGTTGGCAAGGCCAAACGACGCGGTCAGGCCAAAGGTGCTCGCAAAGATTACGTAGCCCACAAGGGACAGGCCCACGGACTGCTTGCTGGCGGCGGCCGACATCATGACCATGCCGACGATGGTCAAAATAAATGAGCCAAAGACCAGCGGCAAAGCGGCGCCGCTCATCATCATGCGCGCAAACGACATGGTGCTCGTAAAGTAAGCACCGACGCCCATGGCGCAAAAGCCCAAAAAGATCAGGGCAGACATGACAAGGTTGTACGCGCGCGGCGACATCTCCTTGGCGCGGCTTGCGCCGCTCTCGACGGGGCCGTTCTGATAGCCCTGGATATCGTTCATAGGTTCGTCCTTTCAAAAAGTGCCGTGAAAGACGGCGCAGCAGGTGACAAGATTCCTGTCATTGTACCCGAATGCCGTACGTCCTTACCCACGGCGCTCGCTCTCGAGCGTACGGTCGAATGCCCACACCCACCAACGCATCAGATGGGCCTGCGAGCCATCCGGTCGCTCGCGCGCCTGTTCTTCCAGATACAGTTCGGTCGTATGCCCACCAAAACGAACCTTATAGGTTGCCGTACGAATGCCGTGAACCGTTAGGCCAAAACCGGTGGATGAGACAATCTCGTCGATCGTAAAACAGCGACCGTCGACCCAGCAGACGGTAACCGGCACGACTTGTCCGCCCGCGAGGATGCGGGCCACGACGTCCACATACTGCTTGTGCACGCGTCGAGTTTTACCATCTGTCTGTCGATATTCCATGCCTCCTATTATCGAACGCATGTTTGCATATTGTAAAGCGAACAGGCTGTGGTTTTGGGATGTTGGGGCGCGCACGTGTCCTCATGGCGTGCTAGCAAAAAGAACACCCGCGGTCAACAGGGCAAATATTCAATGTTAGTGCCAAAAAATTCACTTCTCCCATCAGAACTCGGTAAAGAAACCCGCAGGAGGTGATACGATTTATCATGTTTTTGTAACGTGCCTGCAAACTTCGAGAAAGCCCATATATGGACGTAACGTTCTCAGCCTTCCTCGGCCAAATTGTGTCGAACCCAGTCCTTGCCGTCACCGTGATCCTCGCGCTCGGCGCTATCTTCGTCAACGGATGGACCGACGCGCCCAACGCCATCGCGACCTGTGTCACCACGCGCTGCATGCCCGCCCGCGCAGCCATTCTCATGAGCGCCGCATTCAACTTCCTCGGCGTGCTCATCATGACGCACTTTAACGCGAGCGTCGCCAACACCATCTCACATATCGTCGACTTTGGCGGAAACAGCACCATGGCGCTCGCGTGCCTCTGCGCGGCGCTGTTCTCCATCGTCGTCTACGGCGCCACAGCGTCGCGTTTTGGCATCCCCACCTCGCAAAGCCACAGCCTTATCGCCGGCCTGACCGGTGCCGCCATCGCCCTCGGCGGCGCGAGCAGCGTCAACGTCCACGAGTGGATGAAGGTCATTTACGGCCTGGCGCTCTCCATCGGCCTGGGCTTTATCATGGGCTGGGTCCTGTGCAAGCTCGTCTCGATTCTTTTCGCCGCCGCCAACAGGCGACGTGCCAATGTCTTCTTTAAATATGCTCAGATCGCAAGTGCCGCGGCCATGAGCTTTATGCACGGCGCGCAAGATGGACAAAAGTTTATCGGCGTGCTCTTTTTAGGTGTCGCCTTTGCCAGCGGACAGACGAGCGTCGGCGACGCCGGCATCCCCATCTGGATCATGCTGCTGTGCTCGGCCACCATGGGCATCGGCACCAGCGTGGGCGGTGAGCGCATCATCAAGTCTGTCGGCCAGAGCATGGTCAAGCTCGAAAAGTACCAGGGCTTCTCCGCCGACCTGGCGGGCGCCGCAAACCTGCTGCTTGCCACGCTCACCGGCATCCCCGTGTCCTCCACGCACATCAAGACCTGCGCCATTATGGGTGTCGGTGCCGTCAAGCGCCTCTCGGCGATCAACTTCGGTGTCGTCAAGGACATGATGTTCACCTGGTTCTTTACCTTCCCCGCCTGCGGACTTATCAGCTTTGTCATGGCCAAGCTGTTCATGATGTTCATCTAGTCAAACCGAACGTCCATCCGGACCGCAATACCTCGCCCACCCGTCTTCTCCTCGAAAGGACCCACTCATGGCAAAGAAACCCGATTCGTTCTACTTTGACAACTACGTCGCCTGCGCCGACCTTGCTGTCCAGGCCGCAGAGTTGCTCATCAAGATTTTTGAGAACTTTGATCCCGCGCAGATCCACGGCATGCTCGAAGAGATGCATGCGATTGAGCATGCGGCCGACAAGAAGCACCATGAGCTCGAGGATGCCCTGCTCACTGCCTTTATCACCCCGCTTGAGCGCGAGGATCTGGACCTGATGAGCTGCTCGCTCGACACTGTGCTTGACCGTATCGAGGGCGTCGTGCAGCGCGTCTACTTCACCAACATCCAGAGCATCCACCCCGATGCCATTGTCATCGCCCACAAGGTGACCGACGCCTGCCGCGCCATGAAGGACCTTATGGTCGAGCTGCCTAATTACCGCAAGTCCAAGACCCTGCGCGAGCTGGTCATCCAGATCAACACCATTGAGTCCGAGGCCGATGAGCTCTACATCAACGCCATGCGCAACCTGCACGTCAATGGCAAGGACCCGCTCGAGGTCATCGCCTGGCGTGACGTCTACGCTTTCCTGGAGTACTGCGCCGACTGCTGCGAGAATGTGGCTGATGTCGTGGATTCGATTGTCATGAAGAACAGTTAATTGGGGGTACGTGTCCCGGCGGCGAAGGGCCGGCACCTGTTTGCTTTCTCACTCCGGCTGCATGGCAGAGTCGTTCGAAAGTAAACAGGTGCCGGCCCTTCGCCTTACGTACCACCATTGGGAACTTTGGCTGATACTTTGAAAGCGATGGGGCTTTTGTTGGCGGGGCCTTTGGACCCGATTGGGAACTTTGGGACCGCCTTAAACGTTTGGGTGGATGGGGCTTTGGGTACCCTTTGTTTTACTTTGGATTGATTCGTTGAATTTGGAGGTCTTGGTTGTGAGTTATTTGGATCTGGCTCGTGGTCGGTATTCTTGTCGTTCGTTTGAGGACCGTTCTGTTGAGCAGGCTGTGGTGGATGCCATTGTTGAGGCTGGGCGTATTGCTCCTTCTGCTTGTAATAATCATCCAACCCGTGTGATGGTGTTGGATACGCCTGAGCTTCTGGAGAAGGCAGCTGCTTGTCAGCCTCGGTTTGCTCGTGATGAGTCTATCTTTGGCGCTCCGCTTGTCTTCCTTATTTGCAGCGTTACCGGTGATGCTTGGGTGCGCCCGTATGACCAGATGAATTCTAGTGAAATCGACACCTCAATCGTGTGTGATCAGATGATGATGGAGGCCACCGAGCAGGGCCTGGGAACGTGCTGGGTATGCCATTTTAAGCCTGAGGTGGCACAGGAGCAGTTCAATCTGCCCAAGGGCGTCTATCCCTATCACATGCTCGTCTGTGGATATCCTGCCGACCACATCGCCGATCCCGAGCATCGCGAGGCCCGTACCATTCCCCTCTCCGACTTCCTCCTCAAGTAGGTTTTGGGACATGCCTTAAAACCTACCCTTGACCGCTCACCCGTTCGCCGAGTTCTGCGCCATTATGTGCAGGGCTCGGTTTTTTATGTTGCGCGCCCCGGTACAGTCATAAAAAAGGACCCGCAAGCTGCGGGTCCTTTCTAGGCACTAAATTGTAGGCCGAATGTTAGTCCAGGTCGTCGGCAGCGAAGTTGTCGATCGGGGCGAAGGGATCGGCCACGGGGACAACCGGGTCAGCGACGGGCAGCGGCTCGGCGGGAACAGTCACCGCAGGAGAAGCGGCGGAACCGACCGGCGTGGAGGCCATGAGGTCGGCCGGGAAGGAGTTTTGGGCATCGTCCATGAAGTGCTGGATGAGCTTGAGGTACTCGGCCTTGAACTCCTCACGGGAAGCCTTGAGACGATCGATCTCCTCGAGCTCGGCCTGCTTCTCGGTCAGAGCCTGGCGGATAACCTCGCGTGCCTTGGCGTCAGCCTCGTTGCGGATACGCTCAGCGTTCTCATTGGCATCGTTGACGATGGTCTCAGCGGTCTGCTGGGCAGCGATCAGGGCAGCGGAAATCTGGCGCTCCTGAGCGGAGAAATCAGGGGCGGGAGCAGCCACGGGGGCGGCAGGAACGGCCTGGGCGGGGGCATCCTGAGCCTGGGCAAGCTGAGCCTGCGCATCGGCAAGCTGCTGCTCGGTAGCAGTCAGACGACCCTTAAGGTCGACAATCTTAGCGAGCATAGCGTCAACCTCAGAGGACAGCGTCTCCAAGAAGACGTCGACCTCGGCAGGATCGTAGCCACGCTTGGCCTCAGAGAAAGTCTGAGCCTGGATGTCTGCAGGGGTAATAGCCATAACAAGTCTCCTTTTTCATCGCCTCGGCGCTACACGCCCGACGTAAGTTACTAAGTCAGTTCTACACGAGTATACCTATAAGAAGCTGCAGAACCAGCCTCTGCACCAACTGCAACGCAATAATCGCAACGACCGGCGAAAAATCGATACCGCCCATCGGCGGGATGAAACGACGGAACAGGTTGAGCCACGGACCGCACACGCTATCAAGCACCGCGGCAATATCCTGAAGCAAACCACCCTGCTTCATGGGAATCCACGTCATAAAGCAGTAGACGACAATAAGCGTGGAATAGAAGTTGAACAGCGTGTTGACCAGCTGGACGATAGTGTAGATGTTGATGGGAATCTCCTCGTCTTGTCTTTACTTAAGGTAGCCGTCCGCACGAAGCTTCTTGAGATCGGAATCTTTGACCTCGCAACCGGCGGGCAGCACCATGAACACGCGGTCGCCCACCTCCTTGACCGTGGCACCCAGACCGCAGGCAAAGCCGTAAGAGAAGTCCAAGACGCGCTTGGCAACTTCGGTGCGTACGCCCACAAAAATCAGTGCGACAGGCTGCTTGGTGCGAACGCGGCGCACCACGGTCTCCACGTCGTCATAGCTCTCGGGGCGCAGGACATAGGCCGGCAGCTGCGGTGTGGCGTTGATGATATTGCTCGCATAGGCCGAGGCATCGCTCGGTGCAGGCGCGGGCGCAGCGGCGGCACGGGCGCGGGTGTTCTCGGCGTAGCTCGACGGCGTGTCATAGGCACCAGGACGATAACCGCTCGCAACACTGTCCTGCGAGCGCGAAGGCGGATTATACGTCGTGGCATGGCGGGAGTCATCGCCGACCAGCTGACCGGAGCGCGTATACACGGCAACCGACTCAGCTTCACCGCGGCGCGTCTGACCAAGCAGGCCGTTGCTCGGCTCGTCTTGGGTGTAGAAGCCCTCGCCCGAAGCACCGCTGTAGCCGTTGCCCTGATAACTATCGTCATAGCCGTCATCGTAGCCGTAGTCGTCGTCCTGGCCATAACCCTGGTCGTAACCCTGCTGGCCGCCCAGGTGCATCTTATTTTTAATCTCGTCAAGGAAGCCCATGGTTGTGTCCTCTCGCGGTTTAGTGCAGGCGCCCCGATAATCAGTGCGCACTTCAGAGCCTTATTTTACTGCAAACTCCGGGCTAAATACTACCCTGCCCAGGCGAACGAGCGTAGAGCCCTCCTCAAGGGCAGACTCAAAGTCCTCGCTCATGCCGCAGGAAAGCTCAGGCAGGTTCAAATCGGGATGCGCCGCCTCCAGCTCATCCCTCAGCTCACGAAGCCCCGCAAAGGTGCGGCGTGCCACATCCTTATTCCCCCGGGGCGCCATAGTCATAAGCCCCTGCACGCAAATTCCCTCAAGTTCCGCAAGCTCACCCGCGGCGGCGCGAATCTCATCGGGCGAAAAGCCTCCCTTCGACTCCTCACCACTCACATTGACCTCGATGAGCACACGCTGGGGGCCGGCGAGCTCGCCTGCCTCAATCTTGCGGACAGCACGGCTCGAGATCGCCTGCGCCAGATGCAGCGAACCCACCGAGTGAATCAGCTCGGCTGAGCCCAGCACCGCATTGATCTTATTGGTCTGCAGGTTGCCGATCATATCGAAGCGCACCTCGGGCAGCTCCGGATGCTCCGCCAGACCCGTGAGCTTGCGAACCAGCTCCTGCGGGCGGTTCTCGGCAAAATGGCGATACCCCGCCTGGATGGCGGCAACGGTCTCATCGACACCAACGGTCTTGGACACGGCAATGAGGCGCGCGGCGTCGTGGGGACGGCCTGCGCGATCGAGCGCCGCATAAAAACGTTCCAGAATCTGCTCGCGGCGAGCGCGCATCAAGTCCAAATAGTTATCCATTGCCAATCGCCTCCGCTGACAGCCAAACAAGTAGTCCCATGCTAACGCAAGAGCGCGGCCCCGCATGTGCAAGGCCGCGCTCACTTAGGTATTTACAATCTTTCGACGAACGGGGTTACTTACTCCTCGTCGTCCTCGCCATCGTCCTCATCCTCAAGATGATCGAGCAGGTAGCGAAGACCCTCGCTGACCTCGTTAGCGGGCACCTTGGCAACGTAGCGAGCGTCGACGGCGGGCCTCATGATAACACCCTCGCCCGAAGGCACGCGCATGCTCTCGAGCTCATCCTCATCAGTGCGGGCGATATCGCCGGCATTCATGCGCTGACCAGTCAACAGGAAGGTCAGACGGCAGGCGGCATCGATGGAAATCGAGGCGATGCGATCGAGGTAGCGCGAAACCATGATGGCGCGGCGCAGGTCGTCATAGTTGCTGTCGTCGTCCATAAAATCGCCCGTGTCCATGCGGTTAAAGGTGCGGAAGAACTTCTCGTACGCCGCATGCACCGGCTCGTCCTCGACGGCCAGGCTGCAGATGATGGACATGTCGTTAGTGACGAGCGCAGAAAGCGAAGAGCCCAGCACCTGGTAGACGGCCTCAGCCTCGGCCTCGACCGTACCGACGAGCTCCTGGGGCAGCGAGATGTCGGCCTTGATCATATGACGCGTGGCGCGGCAGATCTGGCGAACCTTATCGGTCATGCGCTGCAGGTTAAAGTCGACGTAGATAATCGTCTGCAGCAAGCGGAAGTCGGAGGCGACCGGTGACTGCGTGGCGATCAGGTTGTAGCACACGGCCTCCAGGTTAGCGCAGCGCGCGTCAATCGAAAGCGTGCGCTTCTTGGTCTTGGTGGCGAGCTTGCGGTCGTCGGTCACATAGGCCTTAACGGCATCGTGGAGGGCCAGATCGACGGCCTCATAGATGCTCAGCATCTCGTGACGGGCCTCGACGAGCTGACGGGAAAACAGTTTGCGCATGGTTCACTCCAATCAGTTGGGTGCGGTCATGCCGCCCGCACAGTGAATATACACCGGACCAGGTCCGATCAGCTTGGGACTAGTCGCACCGATCAGCCAAAGCGGCCGGTGATATAGTCTTCCGTCCGCGAGTCCACCGGACTGGTGAAGATCGCGTCGGTTTGACCATACTCGATGAGCGTGGCGGGCTCGCCGGCAACTTCCTGCAAGAAGAATGCGGTGTAGTCGCTAATACGAGCTGCCTGCTGCATTGAATGCGTGACGATGATGATCGTCATCTCGGGCGCCAGCTCGGCCATCAGATCCTCGACCTTAGAGACGGACGTGGGGTCGATGGCGGAGCAGGGCTCGTCCATCAGGAGGACATCGGGTTGCACCGCGAGCACGCGCGCGATGCACAGACGCTGCTGCTGACCGCCCGAGAGTGCCAAACCATCCTTGTTGAGCTGATTGGATACCTCTTTCCAGAGGTTGGCGCGCTTGAGCGATTCTTCCACGATGTCATCGAGGTCACTTTTGCTAGTCACGCCCTGCAGACGAGGGCCAAAGGCGACATTCTCGTAGATGGATTTAGGAAACGGGTTGGGCTGCTGAAAGATCATGCCCACGCGACGACGGAGATCAACCGGGTCGACACCCTCGGCATAGATATCGTTGCCGTCGAGCGTCATGGTGCCCTCGATGCGCGTGCCCTCGATCAGGTCGTTCATGCGGTTGATGCAGCGCAAAAACGTCGATTTGCCGCAGCCCGAAGGGCCAATAAACGAGGTGATGGCGTTTTTGGCGATGTTGAGGTCGAGCCCCGTCAGCGCATGAAAGTCACCGTACCAAAAGTTGAAATCCTTGGCCGTAATGGCCGCTTGCTCCAACGTGGGAGCGGACTGATAAACGGACATGGGACTCCTTAACTAGCGACGCTTGCGCGACAGGAAGCGCGCAAACAGGTTGAAGGCCAGAATAATCGCCATCAGCAAAAGCGCAGTGCCGTAGGCTGCGTTCATGTTGATGCCGTCATTGGCAAGCAGATACAGGTGAACGGTCATGGGACGACCGGAATCGAGCGGCGAAATAGGCAGGTTGATGGCCTGACCCATGGTGTAGAGCACCACGGCGGTCTCGCCGATGGCGCGGCCGATGGCAAGCACGATGCCGGTGGCGATGCGGCCAAAAGCCGAAGGAAGCACGATCTTGGAGACGACCTGCCACTTGGTGGCGCCCAGGCCATATGCACCCCAACGGATATAGCGCGGAACGGCGCGGATTGCCTCCTCGGTGGTACGCATGACAATAGGCAGCATCAGAAGTGCCAGCGCCAGGGCGGCCGAGACCATCGAAAGGCCCAGACCCATAGCCTCGACAAACAAGGCGTAGCCAAAGAGGCCCATAACGATGGAGGGCACCGAGGCCAGGGCATCGGCAGCATAGCGAATGATGTCGACGACCTTGCCCTGTTTGGCGTACTCGGCCAGATAGACCGCAGCCAGGACGGCAACCGGCGTGCAGATGAGCATGGCGAGCGCCGTCACGTAGATGGTCGAGACGATCGTGGGCCAAATGCCGCCCTCGGCGTTGACGCCCTGCGGCCAGCCGAAGATAAAGTCGAGCGAGATATGCGGCAGGCCGTTGATGACCACGTAGGCGATGATGGCGATCAGCACCAGCGTGGTGATATAGGCCGCGGCGCGAAACACGCCGAGCATGATCTTGTTGGACAGATCCTTGTTGATGCGGCCCTTCTTGCCATGGGAAAGGGCACGCTTGATGCGCTCACGCGACGAGTTCGTATCGACCGTCGTGTCAACGGAATCGGACATAGCCTACCCCCTCTTCTTGGAAATCAGGCGGACGATACCCACCAGTGCAGCGGAGATGATAAACAGGACAACGCCCATGCCGAACAGAGCCGAGCGGTGCAGGCCCGAGGAATAACTCATGTCGAGCGCAATCTGACTCGTGAGCGTCGAGATGGGGCTCGAGATGCTATCCGGAATGACCGGGGCGTTGCCCACGACCATCAGCACGGCCATGGTCTCACCGATGGCACGCCCCATACCCAAGACAATCGCATCGACAATGCCCAGCTTGGCTGCAGGAAGCACGACCTTGTAGATGGTCTGCCACTTGGTGGCACCCATGGCATAGGACGCCTCGCGAATGCCCATGGGAATGGAATTGAGGGCATCGATGGTGAGCGTGGTGATGGTGGGAACGATCATGATGGCGAGCACGAACCACGCCGTCAGCGCGCCAAAGCCAAGACCGCCGGTCAGCTGCGCGATAAACGGACGGATGATGACCATGCCGAAGAAGCCGTAGATGATGGAGGGGATGCCCGCCAGCAGGTCGACGGCGGGGCTGATGAGCCTGCGCACGCGCTTGCTGGCGATCTCGACCAGATACACGGCTGTGCCCACACCCAGGGGCACACCCATGGCGAGCGCACCGACAGTCACCAGACCAGAACCCGCCAGCAGCGACATAATGCCGTAGTGGCCCTCAGAGGGTGCCCATGTAAAGCTAAAGAAGTCCGCCAGGCCGATGTCGGTAAAGACCGGCAGCGCCGAGTACGTGGTAAAGACAAAAATCAGGATGACGGTGACGACCGCCAAGAACGCGCAGGCAAAGAAGATCCACTGCAGCGCCTTCTCCTTAAGATAGGTGCTGCGCGACACCAACGCCAACTCACGCTTTTTGGGCACCCGGGTCTCCTGCTCAATCTGGGGGGTTTCCTGTGCTTCCACGCTACTCACTCCCCTTTCCGTCGTTGGTGACGGGAATAAAGCCCGCCTCGCGAATCTGCTTGTCCATCTTTTCGGACGTCACATAGTCGATGTAATCCTGCGCCTGCTGCGAAGGCGTCCCCTTCACAAAGAAGTAAAGGTCACGCGAGATGGGATAGCCGCCACTTGCGACCGTCTTCTCGGATGCCTCGACATGGTTGACCGAAACGGCCTTGACCGAGGTCTTGGCGTTGAGGCTCTCGACAAAACCCAGCGAGATGTAGCCAATGGCGCCACGCGAGCGAGACACGACATCGCGCACCTGGCCCGTGCCCGAAAGAACAGCCGAGCGGCGATCGAATGGCGTGCCGTCCATCACGATAGTGCGGAAGGCCTCGCGCGTACCGGACGCCTCGTCGCGGTTGATAACCTGAATCTTCAGGTCCTCTCCGCCGACTTCTTTCCAGTTGGTGATCTTGCCGGCGTAAATATCGCGGAGCTGCTCGGTCGAGAGATTATCGACCGGGTTGTCGTCGTTCACGATGACTGCAATGCCGTCGTGCGCGATAACGATAGGCGTCAGACCCAGGTCTTGCTCATCGGCGTTGAGGCCACGAGAGGAGCTGGCGATATCGGCGGTGCCGGCGCTAACAGCTTCGATGCCAGCAGATGAGCCAAGGCCGGAGACGAGCACGTCGGTGCCGGTCTCCTCTTTAAAGCCCTCGGCCGCGATCTCGGCAATGGGAAGGCACGTCGTAGAGCCGGCAACGGTGATGGAAGAGGTAGAAGATCCCGAGGAGCAGGCGCACAGCGTGAGCGTGAGCACTGCCGCGCTCAGGACCGATGCGATCTTTCTCATAGCATCACGCCGATCGCAGCATGGCGCCCACAGGTCCCGCCCTCGTTGCGATAGGAATAAAAGCGGTCGTTTTGACGCACGGTGGAAAGTTTGGTGTCCACAATGCCATTCACATCGACACCGGCATCCACCAGCGCCTCGCGAATGGCGGCGGAAAGATCGAGCATACGGGAAGCGGTAGCATCGATGCACGCGAACTCGGCGGCAAAGCGATCCATAAGTTCTTGGGACACCTCATACTCGTCACCCAGGATATGGGGCCCAATATAGGCAGAGATGTCCTCCGGCGTGCAGTCAGCCGCCTCGCAGAGTGCTTGGCTGGCCTTGGCGGAAATGCGCGCAATCGTGCCCTTCCAGCCAGAATGCACCACGGCAAAGCCGTTGGGAGCCACCAGCACCACGGGAACACAATCGGCAAAGCAGAGCATCACGGGCACCTCATGGGCCGTACAGACGATGGCATCGCAGCCCTCTGCAATCTGTTCGCGAATGTTCTCGAGATCGTCGGCGCCGTTCGAGGTCACCGTCACGACATGGTCGCCGTGCACCTGATTGGGAACAAGCAGATTATGCTCGCACTCAGCGGCGCCCATGGCTTCGAGCGCTCGACGACGATTTTCTTGAACAGCAAAGGGGTCATCGCCTACATGCGAGCCCAGGTTGAACGAGGAGTACGCATCTTCGGAAACGCCACCGGTGCGCTCGGTAAAGGCAAAGCGAACATCGAGCATCGCGCCCTCTACCAACGTAACTCCATCATGGTCGACACGCGAAACGTTGTCCGCACGTGCTGCCATACTAAAGCCTCCTAATAACACAAGTACCGCGGCATCGCCGCTACAGCCCGCGTTTATACGGCTGTCATACTTCTCTAAAAGGATACCTGCTGCGCTGGAGGCAATCGTAAAGGGAACGTAAAGAGATTGGAGGTTCTAGTTTACAAAGTCGAAATAAAAAGGGCGCGTCCATACGGACACGCCCCTGTGCACAACAATGCAAAGAACGACTTAGAAGCTGCCGCGCTTCAGGAAGTCGGGAAGCTCGAACTGATCGTTGCCGAAGTTAGGAAGCTCGGTGCCACCGACGTTGCGGGTCGGAGCGGCCTGAGCCGGGCTGGTGGCCGGAGCGGTGCGCTGCGGCTCAGCGGAGGCAGCGGCCTTGCTCTGAGACTGCTGAGCAGCAAAGAGCTCGTCCTGACGGTTGACGTTGGAGTCGGAGAAGCCCGTAGCGATGACGGTGATACGCACCTGATCGCCCAGGGACTCGTCGACAACGGTACCGAAGATGATGTTGGCCTCGGGGTCGACGGCGTTGGCGACAACGTCGGCGGCGTCGCTGATCTCCTGGATGCCCAGGTCCTTGGAACCGGCGATGGAGAGCAGCACGCGTGTAGCACCATCGATGGAGCTCTCGAGCAGCGGGCTGGAGATGGCCTGCTGGGCTGCGTCGACGGCACGGGTATCCCCAGAAGAGGTACCGATACCCATCATGGCGGTACCGGCCTGCTTCATGATGGTCTTAACATCGGCGAAGTCCAGGTTGATGATACCGGGGACGGTGATGAGGTCGGTGATGCCCTGGGTGCCCTGGGAAAGGACGCCATCAGCAATCGCGAAGGCCTCGAGCATGGTGGTCTTCTTCTCGGCGATGTCGAGCAGCTTATCGTTAGGGATGACAATCATGGTGTCGACGCAATCGGAGAGGGTCTTAATGCCCTCCTCGGCGCTCTTCTTGCGCTTGCGGCCCTCGAAGGTGAAGGGCTTGGTCACGACGGCGACGGTCAGTGCACCGACCTCGTTCATCGCGATATCGGCAACGATGGGAGCAGCGCCGGTACCGGTGCCACCGCCCTCGCCGCAGGTGATGAACACCATGTCGGCGCCAGCAAGCGCCTCGGCAATGTCGTCGCGGGACTCATCGGCAGCCTTGCGGCCAACCTCGGGGTTGGCGCCGGCGCCCAGGCCGCGGGTAAGGTCGGTGCCGATGTGCACCTTGATATCGGCATCAGAGATCGCGAGTGCCTGAGCATCGGTGTTGATGGCAACAAACTCGACGCCACGGATGCCCTCTTCGATCATTCGATTGACCGCGTTGGTACCGCCGCCGCCGACGCCGACCACCTTAATGACGGCAAGGTAGTTGTTGATCTCTGTCTCGTGCATGTCGGTCCTCCGAACAAAGGTTATAGCCATAGCATGGGTCGACCCCTGCGCACATTAACCTTCAAGTTGAAAGTAAATGCAAAGGTAAACCGTATTATGTTTGCACATTATGAACGTATCAGTCAAATAATTGACCGTGAAAACCAAACAAACCAGATAAACGGCGTGGTATGGCCCCTCAACAAAGTAACAACCAGCGCTACGAGGTCGGAGCATTCCTAAATGTGTAGTTGCCCGGAGAGCGCACATTGATATACGTTACGCCCTCTACCTGCGAAAGCAACTTGGTGACTACGCGTTCTTTCTTGGCGATATCGTTCGAATCGCCCAGCGACACCTCAATGCCGTTATTGAGGTTTGCCGAGATGGCTTCGACCGAAGGCGTGGAAATATCCTTGACTTGTCCCAAGAACTCGCTCGAAAAACCACGCACATAATCCAGGCCGGCCTTAACGGCCTTGGAGCTCACCGCCTGGCCGGAAACCGGAGCGACATCCGCCGAGACATCAGTCAACAGCACCGCGCCATAATGCTTAGCGAGCGCCAGCGCGGCATCGATTCCGGTCAAGGTATTTGAGCCCTGCCCTGTCGTGATGACGTTGCCCTGGTCGTCCACTTCGACCGACGTCGACAGTGGGGCGATCCAGGTGTCATCATCCCCGATGGCCCAGGCAAGGTCATCGGAGCTGATATAGGCAATTGCGATGACCTTGCGCTCCATAGGCGTAATGATGAGCGTATGCGGGAACTGACGCTGGACATCCACGCCCGAGACCCACGGGTTCTGCTTGAGATCCTCGGTAATCTGGTCGGGATCGACGTTAAAAAGCGACGTTCCCTCGGGCAAATCGATCAGCTGGATAGCATCGTGCTTCGTCACATGCTCGCTGCCTTGAATCTGAATATCAGTGGCGGTAATCAATCCAGAGTTAATCACCACGATGGCAACGACGACGAGCACGGCCAAGACGGCCAGAACGCCGCCCACGATTTTGCCTTTGCCTGTAACGACAGAAGCGGCGTCTGATGTTTTATTTACCATCGCCCCAAGTGAAGACAACGGGTTGACGCTTTTTTTACCCGAAGGCTTCTTGACGGTAACCGGCACCGATGTCAGCGAGCGCGGTTTCGATGCGCCCAGCGTGCGACCTGGACGCGGCGCTTTAGTTCCCGTCGAGGGCTTAGGAGTTGCCATGGGACGGGCAGGTTTGGCGCCCATAACAGGCTTTGACGTCACCGAGGGACGCGAGGACTTTTTTGCGGCCGGACGATTACCGAGCTGCGAGCCGACGACCGGACGACTGGTCTGTCGAGCATGCCCGACAGACTTAGAATGCGCGACGGTATTGCGTTGAGGTTTGGCAGGCGCGCCGGAACGCCCTCCGGCGCGGCGGAAGGTGGGTTTCGATGCTCTAGAAGCCGAGGAATTTAACTTCCGGTCTGAGCTCGATGCCATACGCCTCCCTCACCTTTCCGTGCACATGTCTGATAACCGCGGCAACGTCATCGGCCGAGGCAGTTCCGTTATTAACGATAAAATTAGCGTGAACGGGCGAAACTTCCGCGCCGCCAATTGAAAAACCCTTTAATCCACAATCCTCGATAAGCTTGCCCACACTCGCATCGGGCGGATTGCGAAAGACCGACCCGCAGGATGCGCGACCCATGGGCTGCGTACGCTTGCGCCTCGTCAGGTACCGCTCCATGCGCTCGCGAATGTCGGCCTTGGGCGCCGGTTTAAGCTTGAGCACGCACTCGAGGATGATCTCATTGCGGGGAAGGCTACATTCGCGGTAGCCCCAAGTGATCTCGGACCCCGCATAATGCTTGATACCGGATGCCGGGTCAAACGTTACGACATCCTCAACCAGCGAGCCAATCCACTCGGTCCGTGTGCCGGCATTCATAGATATCGCACCGCCGACCGAACCAGGGATGCCAACGGCAAACTCAAGGCCCGAGAGGCTACGCGACAGGGCATCGTTGACCAGGCGCGCAAACATCACGCCCGCACCGACCGTCAGCGTACAACCGTCATCGGCAACAACCGTGCGCTGAAACTCACGTCCGAGCGAAATGACGGCACCGCGATAACCGCCATCGGCAACCAGCAGATTGGAGCCCTTGCCGATGATGACCCACGGCACCTGCTCGCGATCGAGCACCGCCACGGCGCGGCGAAGGGCATGATAGCTATGGCACGTCACAAAGAGGTCGGCCTTGCCGCCGATACGATAGCTCGTATGACGCGCAAGGCGCTCGTCCTCGATCACATCCGTGTCGATCATGCCCGAGAGCGCCATGACGGCGTTAAACAGACCCATTAGACTTAAGCGTCTTTCTTGGCAGTCAGATACTCAATGAACTCGGGACCGACGGTCGTAACGTCACCAGCACCCATAGTGAGCAGCAGGTCGCCCTCGCCCACCATCTGCTCGAGCTCCTGATTGAGCTCAAGACGGCTGGAGCGGTACACGACCTCCTTGCCAGGATGCTTGGCGCGCACGGTATCGGCGAGCATCTTAGAGGTAACACCCGGAATGGGCATCTCGCCAGCCGAGAACACATCAATCAGCAGCAGTTTATCGGCATTGGCAAATGCATCGGCAAAGTCGTCGCACAGGGCCTGCAGACGCGAATAACGGTGCGGCTGGAACACGACGTCGACATGCTTGTAGCCCAGCGACGAAGCGGCAGCAAGCGTCGCCTTGATCTCGGTGGGGTGATGGCCGTAATCATCGACCACGGTGATGCCATCGATATCGCCCACGTGGGTAAAGCGACGGCGGACGCCCTCAAAGCTCGAGAGCGCCTTGGCGGCGGCGTCGATGTCAAGGCCCAGGACATGGGCGACGGTGAGCACCGCCGTGGCGTTGAGCATGTTGTGGCGACCAGGATTGCTCTTGATCTCCACAGCGTGCTCAGTGCCGTCCTCAAAGCGAACGATAAAGTCGCTCTGGATGCCCTTGACATCCGGGTGCATGCAGACGATGTCGTTGCTCTCGGCAAAGCCGTAGGAAAGCACGTGACGGCCCGTCGACTTGGCGAGCTCGACCAGATGCGAGTCCTCACCGCAGACGATGACGGTGCCGTCCTCGCCCACCAGGCTCATGAATTTGGCGAAAGTTGCCTCGATCTCCTCGATACCCGAGTAGTGATCGAGGTGGTCGGCCTCGACGTTGGTCACAATGACCACGTTGGGGTTCAGGAACAGGAAGGAGCTGTCGGACTCGTCGGCCTCGGCGACAAAGTAGTCGCCCGAGCCGTTCTTGCCGTTCGTGTCATAGCCCTCGACGATGCCACCGATCAAGAAGCTCGGATCCAGACCCATGCGGTCGAGCATGGTGGCGCACATCGAAGACGTGGTGGTCTTGCCATGCGTGCCGGCAACAGCGACGGTGGTGTAGCCGTGGCCCAAAGCAGAGAGCATCTTAGCACGGGGCCACACGGGAATACCAAGCTCGCGAGCGCGCACGAGTTCAGGGTTGGACTCCGGAATAGCGGTGGAGACAACAACCACGTCGGGCTTGACCTCGTCGATCGTGGCGGCCTCATGGCCCACATGCACCTTCACACCAGCGCGGGTAAGCTGGCGGATATAACGTGACGTCTTAAGGTCGGAGCCGGTAACGGCATAACCGCGCTCGTGCAGAACGAGGGCGATGCCGCTCATGCCGGCACCGCCGATACCGATAAAGTGGGCGCTCTTAAACTCGGGCGCGGAGGTTGCAGTCTGGGAATCAGCCATGTGCTCGTGTACTCCTTGCGTAAACACTGCCTGTAACCCGTTAACTGTACCGCACCTACCGCATCAGCGCGAGGGCGACCGACGATATCCCGTCTAACTAACGCAAACCCTCTACCGCATCCGCCAGAAGAGCGGCGGCCCTATCCTGGGCCAGACCACGCGCCGCCTGACGCATGGCGTCGCGCGCCGCCGCGTCATCGACCAGGTGCAGCAGTTCATCGGCAAAGGCAGAACCGTCGATATCGGCATCGGCGCAGAGCACGCCGGCCCCAGCGTCGACCAGATAACGGGCATTGGTGGTTTGGTGGTCGGCCGTCGCATGCGGGTACGGCACGAGCACCGAAGGCACGGCGAGTGCAGCGATCTCGGCCACGCTCGATGCGCCCGAACGCGAGAGCACCAAATCGGCAGCAGCCAGCATATCGCCCATGTTGTCGATGTAGGGCAGGACGCGGTAACGCTTCGCCTCCTCGGGCGTCAGCGCCAAAGCGCGCTCGGTCTCCTCAAAGCCGTCGGCACCCGTCGAATGCAACACATAGAGGTTCTTGCGCGAAAGCAGCTCGTTTTTGAGCGAAGCCACACGCTCGTTGAGGTGCTGGGCGCCAAGTGAACCGCCAAAGACGAGCAGCAGCGTAGCGTCCTCGGGAACGCCAAGTGCCTTGCGGCCGCGAGCGCGATCGCCCTCGATCACCGAGCGACGTACGGGGTTGCCGGTCATGAGCACGTGGCCAGGGTCACCTTCGCGCTCAAAGACCGAACGCGCTGCCGGCACCGAGATGCACACGCGGGCGGCGTGGGAGTTCATCATCTTGTTGGCCAGGCCCGGAACAGAGTTCTGCTCATGCAGCAGATACGGAACGCCCGCGCCCTTGCACCACCCCAGCAGCGGAACCTCGACATAGGCACCAAAACCAATGGCGGCATCGGGCTTGCCGACCTTTGAGAAATGACTGGCGAGCGCACGCTTGGCTTTGTTGACACGCCACAGCGAGGTCAGCGCCGTCCAAGGACGGGAGCGGTCGAAGCCCGTGACCGTAATGGGCACAAAATCAAACCCAGCCTCGGGGACCAGACGACCCTCGAGCTTGCGCGACTGGCCCACGAACACAACGTGGTGGCCACGGTCACGCAGCTCCTCGGCCAAGGCGAGCGCGGGGTTGATGTGCCCGGCCGTGCCGCCGGCTGCAATAGCAACGGTCATTTTATCGGTCATGGTAGTCCCTTCGTACACGCGGTCCCTGGTCGTCGGTACGCAGACGCGCCGACGGGTCCGAGTTCAAATCGATTCGATTATATCCGCCGTCCGCGTTGCGAGGGCTGGGGCGCTGAGGACGACCTTGCGGCGCCGTTCGCTGACGCGGGCGGGCTGCCGGCTCGGTCGCAGAGCCATCCAGGACGGTAAAACCGTTACGCGAAGATCGCTCGCCGCGCACGTGGGGCACGCCGGCGGTACTCTCATCCATAACGGCAAAGCTCTCGCGGCGGCGGTCATACTCATCGCGGCGGGCGCTCTCGTACGAAACGCGCAGGATCAACCCGGCAAGCATGAGCGACACAATAATCGACGAACCGCCGTAGCTAATAAACGGCAACGGTTTGCCCGTCATGGGAAACACGTTGAGGATGCCCAGCGCGTTAATCAAAAACTGCACCGCGAGAATGACCGCGGAGCCAGACGCCATGAGCGCGCCCCGACGATCGGTCGCCTGCTCGGCAATGCGAAACGCCGAGTAGATCAGCATCGCAAACACCAAGAAGAACAGCACGGTTCCAACAAAGCCGACTTCCTCGCCAATGATGGCCAAGATGTAGTCATTGTGCGCCTCGGGCAGATACGAGTACTTCATGGTTGAGTTGCCGATGCCACGGCCGAACAGACCGCCCGAAGCAAAGGCCATGATGGCAAGCGTGGCCTGATAGCCATCACCATACTCGTCGGCCCAAGGGTTCAAGGCAACCTGAATACGCACCATACGGTACGGCTCTGCGACAAGCGCAATCACGATCACGAGAATACCGAAGATTATCACGCCGATGATAAATCTGGGGTCGAGACCCGCAAACAACGCCATGCACATGAGGGTCAACAGGATGATCAGGACAGTACCGAAATCGGGCTGGATAAAGATCAGAAAGAGCGAAATGCCCAGGTAGATGCCCATCTTGCGAAGGAATTCGTTGATGTTGCCACCGGGCGAAAAGAAGCGATCAAGCATGATGGCCGAATACGCAATGGCAAATGGCTTTAAAAACTCGGAAGGCTGGAACTGAATACCGGCGATGTTAAGCCAGCGCGTGGCGCCACGGCTGCCGCTGCCCACCAAGAACACCAGAAACAGTAGCCCTATCATGCCTATGAGGAAGATCCTGAGCACATCCTCCCCAAACCAGCTGTCCGGCAAAACGCGCACGATGGCAATCAGCGCCAGAACACCGACCACGGCAAACGCGGCCTGTCGACCCAGAAAAAACGTCGCCGAGCCATTCTCGTGCAGCGCCTCGACCGAAGACGCCGAGTACACCATCAGCAGGCCAAAGCATACCAAGGTAAACAAGCAGGCCATGAATATCAAACGAGGGCGCATGATACGGGCGGGAACGCCGGCAATATAGCGTTCGCTAAACGACTGCCCGCCGCGGCTGGAACGCGGTGTGGTGCGACGTGAGGAAGCACGGTCCGAGTCGGGCCTCCTCATACCTTGTCGGGGGCTCTCCTCTCTCACCGCAACCCCTATTCCATTTGTGATTTCGCTGTAGCGGCAAGCTGGGCCACGTAGTCCTTAAACACGCGGCCGCGCTCCTCATAGCCCGAGAACTCATCGAACGAAGAGCAGGCAGGAGAAAGTAAGATCACGTCACCACGGCTCGAAAGCGAACGGGCAACGTCCACGGCGTCGCGCAGGTCATCCGCCTGGGCGATATCCACATCGCCATCGACATCGGCCTCGTCCATAGCGGCGGTGAAGCGCTCGCGCGCATCGCCAAAGCAGACGACCGAGCGCACGTTATCCATAACGACGCGCGCGAAGTCCGTGAGCGGCGTGCCCTTATCGTGGCCGCCGAGCAGCAAGATCACGTCGTCATCGGGAAATGCCGTCAGTGCCTTCTCGACCGCATCGGTGTTGGTCGCCTTGGAATCGTTGACGTAGCGCACGCCGTCAATCTCGCCACACGGCTCCACACGGTGCTCGAGCGGCTGGAACGAGGCAAGACCGCGGCAGACACCATCGACATCGGCACCGACCGCCAAGGCAGCCGTGGCAGCGCATAGGGCATTGATAACATTGTGATGGCCCGAGATCTTGAGCTCGGATATAGCGATGAGCGGGGTCTCGACACCCTTCAGACGCACGATCATCTTGCCATCGCGCACAAAGGCGGCATCCTCGCCCTCAGGCTCGTCAAAGGCAACCTTGCAGATGCGACGACCCGGCGTGTAGATGTACTCATCGAACTCGTGAATGCCGGCGTCTTCGACGTCGACAACCACCAGATCGTCATCGGCCATATTGTCAAACAGTTTGATCTTGGCAAGCGCATAGTTCTTATGGCTCTTATGCCAGCCCAAGTGGTCGGGAGTGATGTTGAGCAGCACCGCCACGCGGGGGTGGAGCTCGGTTGTCGTAGCAATCTGATAGCTCGAGAGCTCAGCCACAAACCACTCGTTATGGGCTCGGCCGTCAATCTCGTTGACCGGCGGCTCGCCGATGTTGCCGACAGCAACGCTGGCCTCGCCGGCAGCCTTAAGCAGATAATCAGTCAGCGACGTGGTGGTCGTCTTGCCGTTGGTGCCCGTGATGGCAATCCAGTTATCGGGCGACAGGCGATAGGCAAACTCGGGCTCACCCATAATCTGGGCGGCATGCTCGCGCCCGGCCTTAAAGAAGCCCGAGAACTCCGAGATGCCCGGGCACGTCACGCATACGTCATAGGCGCCCTCGACCTGTTCGGTCCCATAGACAAACGACGCACCAGCAGCCTCGAGCGCACGCGTGGCGTCATTGGGCTCAGAGGTGCCACCGCCATACACGGTAACGGCACTTACGCGCTCGGGATGTGCCAGCGCCCAGCGGGCGACATCGAGACCGGATTTGCCCTGACCCAAAACGAGCAGGTTAAAGACATCAGCAAGAGACATGAAAGACCACTATCCCAACTGGAAGAACAGAGCAAGGCCAACGGCACCAAAGGCCGCAGCGATAATCCAAAAACGGATGACGACCTTGGTCTCGGCCCAACCCTTCTTTTCGAAATGATGATGGATGGGCGCCATAAGGAAGACGCGCTTGTGCGTAAAGTGGAAGTAGACAACCTGAATCATGACCGACAGGGTCTCAACGATAAACAGGCCACCGATGATGAGGGAGACGACCTCGGTGTTGGTCATGATGGACGTGCAGGCAAACGCGGCGCCCAGGGCAAGCGAGCCGGTATCGCCCATAAAGATGCTCGCCGGATAGCAGTTGAACCACAGAAAGCCCAAGCAGGCACCGGCACACGCGGTGCAGAAGATGGACAGGTTCACGTCTCCGTGCAAAAACGCCATGGCGGCCATGGCGAGCATGGCGATCATGGAGGTGCCGCCAGCAAGACCGTCAAGGCCATCGGTCAGGTTCACGGCATTAGAAAGACCGGCGATCATCAGCCAGCAAAAGACAATGTAGAGCCACGGGAACGAAAGGCCGCAGATGGTGGTCGAAAGAACACCGAGGTCAATCGTCAGGCCGCCGGGAAAACGAATCTCGGGGGCGACGCCGCACCAGTTGACGGCAAGTACCGTAAAGGTGACACAGATAATGGTTAGGCCGATCATCTTGGCATGGGGCGTCAGACCGAGCGAGCGCCCATGCGTAACGGAGGTCAGGTCGTCGATCAGGCCCAGCACGCCGGTCGCCAGCGTGGCGAGCAGCACGAGTACGAGCTCAGTGGTGAGCTTGCCCATCAGCAGGCAGGTCAGCGAGATCGCGACGAGGATGACAACGCCACCCATGGTGGGCGTTCCCTGCTTAACCAAATGACGCTTGGGGCCGTCGGCACGAACCTGCTGGCCGATACCCTCGACCTTCAGCAGCTTGATCCACCACGGCATGAGCAGCAGCGCAATGGCGGCGGCGATGCCAAGCCCCAAAAAAGCCTGATACGTTGGATACGAGGGATTTCCGAACATGGGCTAGCACACACCTTCCACAAAGCGGTCGAGCTCAACAAAGCGGGAACCCTTGACCAGTACAACATCATGTTTTTCAAGCGCGCCGCCCATGCGGTCGAGCACCTGCTGATAATCGGAGAACACCTGGATGCGGTCCTCGTCCATGCCCATCATGCGCGCGGCATCGGCCATAAGCTGGGCCAGCTCACCACCCACGCACGCCAGCATGTCGAGCTTCTTGGCGGCGGCATAGGCGCCCACGAGCTCATGCATGCGAGGAGCCTCATCGCCCATCTCGCCCATCTCGCCCAGGATCGCCATACGAGACCCCGTGCACGAAAGCGAGCACAGCAGATCGAGGCCAGCAGCCATGGATTCGGCACTGGCGTTATAGGAATCGTCGATGACGCGGGCGCCGCTCTTGGCGCGCTTGATCTCCTGGCGGTGACCGGTGATCGTGAGGCCTCTAAAGGCAGCATCGATCTGCTCGGGCGTCACGCCCAGGCGATAGGCAACTGCGGCGGCCTTAACGGCATTTGGGACGGACTGCACGCCGGGGATGGCAAGCATGGTATCGATCGTCTCACCCTGGCCAAAATCGAGCGTAAAGACCGGACGGCCTTCGTCATCAACACGAATGTCGCGGGCGCGGACCTCATCATCGTCCGAGACGCCGGCCAGCATCACGTCGATACCAGCAGGCTGGGCGAACGTATCGCGAATGAACGGTGTAAAGTCGTCCTCGCCGCCCAAAACCAGCAACGGCAAGAAGTCGCCGGCGGCGCACATACCCTGGACAATCTCGGCCTTAGCGCGGGCGATGTTCTCGCGGCTGCCCAAAATGCCGATGTGAGAGGTACCAATCTTGCTCACGATGGCAAGGTTGGGATTGGCGGACTGGGACAGGCGCTCAATCTCGTGGAAATGGTTCATACCCATCTCGAGCACCAGGACCTCGGTATCGGCCGGAGCGGAAAGCACCGTGAGCGGCATGCCGATCAGGTTATTGAAATTGCCCTTGGTGGCCCAGACACGATAGCGCTTGGCGAGCACGGCGGCGAGCACGTCCTTGGTCGTCGTCTTGCCGATGGAACCGGTAATGCCAACGACCAGGCAGCCAAGCTCCAGGCGATACGTGTGCGCCAAACGCAGCAGAAACTCCTCGGGATCATCGGTCAGCAGGATGGCGCACCCCTTGTCCTGCGCCAGCGAGACCAGCTCGGCCTCGGGCTCACGCGTCATCACGACGGCGCCGGCACCCGACTGGACGGCACGGGAAGCAAAATCATTGCCGTCGACGTTTTCACCGGGAAAGGCGACGAAAATCATCCCTTCCTCGACCTGGCGCGAGTCGATAACGCACCCGCGGCATACCCGATCGGCTTCTCCCGTCACGGTTCGGGCCCCTGTTGCGGCCGCGAGGTTGTTGACGGCGATCTCTATCATTGCAGCTCCCCTGTAAACCTAATAATGCTATCGGCGTATTGTATCCCAGCGCCGCGCATGCGTGGTGCAGGGCATGTGAACACCCTCATATGGGACAACAAACCACGCCCCAAAGATTGTAACCCCCTACTTCGTGTGCGGGATACCCAGCACGTCGAGCGCGTTGGCCATAATGGACTGGAACGGCACCGCAGCGGCATCTGAGCCGCTCGGCGTTCCGTCGAGCGTGATATAGCACAGCACCTTGGGCGATTGTGCCGGTGCAAAGCCCATAAAGGACGACATGTAGTTCTCCTTGAGGTAGCCGCCGTTCTCGTCGGCACGTTCGGCCGTACCGGTCTTACCCGCCACGTCATAGCCGTCAACCGCGCCGCCAACGCCCGTTCCCTCGGACACGACCGTCTGCATGCACGATGTCACCTGGGATGCGGCGTCCTCCGAAATCGCGCGCTCGCCTTCGCCCCAGTCCTTCTCGTCGCCTTTGCTGGACTTATAGAAGTGCGGTGTCATCATCACGCCGCCGTTGGCGATGCCGCCCACGGCACGTGCGATCTCAATCGGCGAGACGGACAGTGCCTGTCCAAAGCTCATCGAGCCCAGCGTGGCGCCGTCATACTGGTCACGCTCCTTGACGATACCCAGGCTCTCTCCCGGAAAATCGACACCCGAGCTGTGACCGATGCCCCACTTGTCCACATAGGCGGCAAAGTCGTCGGCACCGATCTTGCGCCCCACTAGGACAAAGCCCACGTTGGACGAACGGCGCATCATCTCGCGCACATCCATGGTCATGGCATAGTCGCGCTTGTCGGCATCGGTGACGGTATCGTCGCCCACCTTGATGCTCGCCGGCACCTCAAACGACGTGCTCGATCGCACGACGCCCAAGTCGAAGCCGGCGCCCGCCACGAGCGTCTTAAAGACCGAGCCGGGCTCGTAGGCGTCGGTGACCAGGCGCAGATTCATATCCTCGGTCCTGGCGTTCTCCAGATCGGTCTGGTCGTAGGTCGGGTACGAGCAGGCTGCCAAAATCTCGCCTGTCGTAGGATCGGTGACCAGCGCCGAGCCGTTCTTGGCCTTAGTCTTCTCAACTGCCTCTGCCAGGGCATCCTCGGCCGCTCGCTGGATATTGACGTCGAGCGTCGTCACGATATCAACGCCGTCGACCGCAGCCACCTTTTTATAGGCACCGCCCGCGATATAGCTGCCGTCCCTCGCGCGCTCGCGTACGAGAGAACCGTTCGTGCCGGTCAGAAGCTTGTTGTATTGCTTTTCGAGACCCGTCAAGCCGTCGTTGTCTACATTCACTACACCCAGCACCTGCGATGCCAGATTGCCGTATGGATATACGCGCTTCATGGCCTGCTCAAAAAGCACGCCGGGCAGGTTCTTCTTCTCCAGCGCCGCAACATCGTCTTCGTCCACCTGGCGCTTGATATACACCCAGGTTCCATCGGACTCAACGAGCTTGCGGCAGGTCTTTTTATCGATTCCAGTTGCCTTGACCAGCGCCGACACCGTCTTGTCAACATCCTCGACAAGCTGCGGGTTCACGGCGATGTTGCGACATTCGACCGACGACGCCAGCACGTTGCCGTTGCGGTCGTAGATGGTGCCGCGTTTGGCATAGAGGGTCTGCGCAAGCAGGCGGCGCGCATCGGCACGCTCGCGCAGTTTATCGGCTTCGACAATTTGATAGTCGGCAAGGCGAAAGACGCCCAAGCCCAAGCCAAGCCCGATGAAGCCCATGACGGCTTTGCGGCGAGGCAGAGGCGCGCCTGTGAGCCATTCGGTCGACGAACTCTTGCGCGACCTGGTGTTATGCACTTGAGGGCCGCCCGAGCCGCGAAGTCGCGACGCCGGGTCGTTGCCACGGGACCGCCCGGCGTTGTAAGATTGCCGACCCGTTCCTTGATAACCAGAACGTCCCCGCGACGAGGGACGTCCAGAACCGCGGCCCCCATCGGAACCGCGGCGATAGTCATTTGTCATACTCAGCTACCGTCTTGCTACTGAGCGGTCGCGGTCGCGTTGGCGCCCGCGGCTGCATCCTGCGAAAAGTCAAGTGTAACGCTCTCGCTGGGCTCCACCATGCCATAAGCGCCCGCAAGGTCGCGAATGCGCGTGTCGGCGCCATAGACCGAATGCATGACCTCCAGGTCGGAGCTCTCATCGGTCGCCTTTTCGAGCGTGCTGGTAAGCTCGGCGTTGCTGTTGAGCACCTGGGCCGTAACGCCGGCGAGCGCCACGCGGGCGACGCCGATCGTCATGAAGATAGCCGCAATGATGCAAAACGTTTTAAGAACGCTCATGAAAACCGGGCTTACCGCCTGGTTTGCCTGACGGCCCGCGCCCGTGTAGACATCAAAGCGCGGCGCGCGCTGCTCACGGGGAGCAACGGGGGCCTGCGGCGTCTCACGATAGGCGGGCATGGCGTTCATATCATAGGCGAGTGCTGCGCTTGAAGTGTTGTAGCCCATGATATGCCGCCTCCCATCCCGAGTACGTTGGTAGTGTGTTTAAGCTTCGTTTATGGTGCGAGCGGGAGGTCCAATATCGCGCGGTCGCGCCTACAGACGCTGCGCCACGCGGATTTTGGCTGATCTCGCCCGAGGGTTGCGCTCAACCTCATCAGGCTGGGCAACCAAGGGTTTGCGGGTGATGACCTTGAGTATCGGCACGTTGCCGCACACGCACACCGGAATCTCCGGCGGACACGTGCACCCCTGGCTCATCTCCTTAAAGTGGTTCTTTACGATACGGTCCTCGAGCGAGTGATACGAGATGACGCAGATACGTCCGCCCGGGTTGAGCCACCTGGTGGCGGCATCAAGCCCTCGTTCGAGCACATCGAGCTCGTGATTGACCTCGATGCGAATGGCCTGGAAACTTTTCTTGGCCGGGTGTCCGCCATGCCGACGAGCGGCAGCCGGGATACCCGCCTTGATGATCTCGACAAATTGGCCGGTGGTTTCGATCGGTTCTTGCTCGCGGCGGCGCACGATCTCGCGCGCAATCTGCGAGGCGAACTTCTCTTCTCCGTAGACGCGTAGAATCCGGGCGAGGTCGTGTTCGTTATAGGTGTTGATGACCTCAGCTGCGTTTAAGGTGTTATTACCCGGATCCATCCGCATGTCCAATGGGGCGTCCTCGTTATACGAAAAGCCCCTGCCAGGGATATCGAGTTGCGGTGACGAAACGCCCAAATCGAACAGGAAGCCATCGACCCCGGGCACCTCGGCCGAGCAAAGCAGCTCGTCCAAGTCGCCGAAGTTGCCCTTCAGCAGCTGGTGCGGAACGCCGGGAACCTCGCGGTCCAGACGGGCACCAGCGGCCTCGAGGGCCATGTCGTCCTGATCGACGCCGAGCAAAAGGCCCGTCTCGCCCACCTGCGCGGCCATCTTTACCGAATGGCCGGCACCGCCAAGGGTGCAATCGCAGACAACGGAGCCGCTCTTTAGCCGCAGCGACTCAAGCACTTCGCCGAGCATGACAGGTTCATGCCGATATTCTTGTGTCAAGATCCCACGCTCCATCCGTTACCCGTGCCTTGCCCTTACGAGAAGAAGAGGTCCAGCAGGGCCTCATCGTCATCGTCCTCATCGGCCGCGGCGCGATCCCAAACCTCAAGGTGGTCGTAGTTGCCCACAACCGTGACCTCGCGGTCGAGGTTCGCCTGCTTGCGGAGAGACTCGGAAAGACCGATACGACCGGCGCTGTCCACGTCCATCGACGTGGTGCGCTTGTTGATCGCCCTCATGAGCTTCTGGTCGTTGATGTCACGCGGGTTAAAACCCTCGTGGCCCTCACGACCCGCGAAGAGTCCTTCGACCCACTTATCGAAAGCCTCGGCAGAGAACACGTACAGAGCATCGACATCCAGGGCTTTGAACACGCGAACGTGCTCTCCAAGCTCCTCGCGAAGGGGTGCAGGCAGGGACAGACGACCTTTTGCATCGAGATTGCGCTCGTATGCACCCGTCATTCCCATGTGCGCCCTCCCCTCGGTTACTCAGATGGCACGTACGCGGGGAACCACCCCGCCTGTCGACGTCATTAATAATATGGGGAACCGCCCCATTTTTCAACACCTTTCCCCACCCCTTCCCCC
>CABVAY010000015.1 GCA_902496455.1 uncultured Collinsella sp. | reverse complement strand
GATAACCCTCCCGCCGCTCTTGCGTTGGGTCAAATAGAACAGCCCAATTGACCGCTAAACCATTTCACCATCATGCGTATGGGCTAGAATGGCTCTGGCATTTTAATTGGTTGCATCCAAGGAGAGGCAAGGTAGCGCGAATGGCAGAAATGACGCTTGAGGGTGTGGACGCTCGTCCCGAGGACTCTGCGTTTGCCCTTGGCCGCGTGCATTCAATCGAGACGATGGGAACGGTCGACGGACCCGGCATCCGCTTTGTGGTGTTTGTCCAGGGCTGTCCCATGCGCTGCGCGTATTGCCACAATCCCGATACCTGGTCGGTCAACGGCGGCACGATGGTGACCGTCGAGCACCTCATGGATGAGTTCCAGAGTAACCACGAGTTCTATCGCAGCGGCGGAATTACGGTTTCGGGCGGCGAGCCGCTTCTGCAGCCCGAGTTTTTGGCCGACCTGTTCCGTGCAATGCACAACAACCCCGATGGTCGTGTGCATACCTGCCTGGATAGCTGTGGCTACGCCTTCGACCCTCAGCATCCCGAGAAGTTCGATGCCGTGCTCAACGAGACCGACATGGTACTGCTCGATATTAAGCATGCCGACCCGGTCGAGCATAAAAAGCTGACCGGTTGTGATCCCGCACGCATCCTGGCGTTTGGCGATGAGCTTGCACGTCGCAATATCAAGGTCGTTATCCGCCACGTGGTTGTGCCGGGCATTACCGACACGGTGGAGGAGTGCGAGAAGCTCGGTCGCCTCATCGCTCCATGGCACAACGTGGTGGGCCTGGAAATGCTGCCGTATCACACGATGGGTGTCGTCAAGTACGAGCAACTGGGCATTCCCTATAAGCTCGAGGGCGTGCCCCAGATGGATACCGCGCGCATGCCCGAGCTGCGTAATGCCGTTATGACCGGCATGAAAAGGCGCCGTGCGGAGCTAAAAAACGCCATCGGCTAGCGAGCCATTTTCGCTCCCCAAAGGCACTCATTGGGGATAGACTTAAATGAGCGCCCTTGGGCACCAAGTTGATTGCCAAAGAGCCCCGTCAAGTTGCGGTGGAATAGTTCTTGTTTTTCGGCTTATGCCGCCCAAACAGGAACTATTTCACCGCAACTGCGTTTTGGGTAGAGATGTGCAACAGAATTGGCAAAAATGCATAGAAACGCTTGTGGTTTCTCTAAAGACACCTTAAACGCCGCTGAATATCTTTGGAAAGAAATGCCTGCTCGGTATCATGCTGCTCGTATATAAACGGTAGCAGTCAGGAGACCACGTGCGAAACATCGCATCGCGGGACGAGTATGTGCCGCAGCATGGCAGCAGATATAAGACGAAGGACACGTCTTCGCGTGGCCTTGCCGGCGCTCGCATCCGCGTGAGGAAGATTGCCGCCATTGGGATGCTAACGTCGGCGGTTATTATCCTCGGAATTACCGCCAAAACCTACGCATCGGAGCGAATGGCACATTCAGATGCGTCAACGGTACAGACGCAAAACAAAAAGGTCTCTGAATCTAAAGTCACCGCAAGTCAAACCCTGTCGACAGCGAACCTCAAGACGGGGCTTTCGAAGGCGGACTTTAACGATATTCCCTCAGGCGATACCGTGCAGACCTTCTCACTGGTTGATGACCAGATCCTCGCCCTGGAGGATGAGAACCTCGCCGCACTCCAGAATGCGCTTGACCAGGCGCAGGAGCTGGGCGATGTGGGCGTGGTGTTTTACGACCTGTCGAGCGGTAAGGGCGTGACGTATAACGCTGATGTCGAGGTGTACGGTGCGAGTAGCTACAAGGCACTCTATGCGTTGTACATTTGCGAATCTCTGGTCGAGACGGGCCAGGTTTCACTCGATGACTCCCTTGACACCTATGGTGGCTACAACATGGGTTGGCAGACGGTACGCGACTTGATCGAGGCTGCGGTCGTTTATTCAGACAACGATTCGTTTATTGCGTTACGTGCGGCGTTTGACCGTGTCGGTTACGAGGATTGGATTGTCGGTCTTGGCATCGATTACGATACGGCACTGGATCCGATGAGTGATTTTCCGACCTACTGCCCGCGCACTTCTGCGAGGTTATGGCGTGAGATGAGCGAGTATCTGAGCATGGATACCGAGACTTCACAGTGGTTGTCGGGCCTTCTGGCATCAACATCGCGCTCGTTTATTCGCGATGGCATTGCGGACGAGCAGGTTTTGGTGCGCAACAAGGCAGGCTGGATTAGCGAGGATGGTTACTATTCGACATGCGATGCGGGCCTCATCGACATCGATGGCCGTACCTATGTCATGAGCGTCATGACATCGATGCCATGGAGTGACCGTTCGAGCGAGGTTACGGCCGCGATTGCAAAGGCTCTGTTTGATACGCGAGCTGCACTGGCTTAGCGTGTTCGTTTGGCGAGGTCAAACAAAATGCTGGTACCATACCTTGGTTGAGAATTTCGTATAGGTTTGGGGAATGGTATGGCTACCATCGCGATTATCGGTGCGCTCGAAAAAGAGATCATGCAGATTAAGGAAGAGCTGAGCGACGTTTGCGAGGCACGGGAGGCGGGCTTGACCGTTGTGAGCGGTGAGCTCGACGGCCTGACAGTTGTCGCCACAACGGCGGGCATGGGCACGGTGAACGCCGCCGCTGCAACACAGCACCTCATTAGCAAGTATGCTCCGCAGGCTGTTGTGTTTTCGGGCATTGCGGGCGGTTTGAACCCCAAGCTCCATATCGACGACGTGGTCATTGGCAAACGCCTACGCTATCTGGATACCGATACCGCGCTTATCGCCGAGTCCGCACCGGGGCTCGAGGAGTTTGGCTCGACGCCCGCGCTGGTCGATATTGCCGCCGACGTGCTTGCTGAGCGTGGGTTTGTTGACGCTTCGACAAATGCAGTCGCTGCGAATGAAGGCACCAAGCAGTTCCTGGTCGGCACGATTGCCACGGGTAACCGCTTTGTGACGGGCGCCACCATGCGCAACGACGCTATCGAGGCGACGCATGCCGATTGTGTCGGCATGGAGGGCGCGGCAATTGCCCATGTCGCAACCAAAAATGGTGTCGATTGCCTGGTGTTGCGCGCTATCAGCGATAATTGTGACGAGGCGTACGATGCAATTTGCGAGCGAGAGTTCGATCTGTTCGAGTACGCGCGTGTCGCAAGTGACATCACGCTCGATATCGTCCGCCGAATTGCCGCTGCGCAATAGCGCGTCTATTTGTAAGAACCTACGACCAAGGAGTGTCCATGGCCGATTCCATTAACTACCAGCTTGCCAAGTTCGTCGCCAGCTATGGCAAGGTTTCGCAGATTCCCGAGTCCACCTGCCCCGAGGTGAGCTTTGTCGGCCGCTCCAACGTGGGCAAGTCGTCGATTATGAACAAGCTATTTGGCCGCAAGAACCTAGTCAAGGTTTCCAGTACGCCGGGCAAGACAAGTAACATCAACTTCTTTGAGGCCGATGACGTGCATTTCGTGGACCTACCGGGTTACGGTTTCGCCCGTCGCTCCAAGGCCGAGCGCGACCGCTGGGCCGAGCTTATCGGCGACTTTTTCGACTCCGAGCGCAGCTTTAACTTGGTCGTCTCACTGGTGGACATTCGTCACGACCCCAGCAAGCTCGACCACGACATGATCGACTACCTACAGGGCAACGAGTTCAACTTTATCGTCTGCCTCACCAAGGCCGACAAGCTCAGCCGTACCCAGCAGGCCCGCCAGGCAGCAGCCATCAAAAAGCAGCTCAACGTCCCGGCCGAGAACGTGATCATCACAAGCTCCCAGACCGGTACCGGCATCGACGAACTCAAAAAGCGCATCGCCGAGGCCTGCCTCTAGTCAGGGCTCCAGCCTAGCAAGAGCCCCTATCAATAAAAAACAAAACTATCAGCCCGGCGCCCCTTCAAAGCGTGGGTCCCTGTAGACATCCTCAGCAAGGTAGGCGCAGGGACGGTCGGGATGTTCCCTCAAAATCATTCCGCAGCGCGAAGGCCCCTTGTCCGTCGCTCCGTAGGAGCAGGACAAGGGGCCTTCATGCGCGAGGACGATTTTGAGGGAACATCCCGACCGTCCCGGACAGGTATATGAGGAGGATGTCTACAGGTACTCGATTTGAGCGCCTTCGGTGTCGCACGTGAGGATATGCGTATCACACTTAGGGAACTGCTCGCGCAGCTTGACCTGCAGGAACTTTGCCACGATGGTGTCGTCAGTCACGGCCATGAGGGTCGAGCCCGAACCGCTGATCCAGATGGTCTTGGCGCCGCCGTTAAGGCAGGTGTCGCGCACGGCGTTGTAGTCGGGAATCAGACGGCGACGATAGGGTTCCTGGATGCGGTCGTCATTGGCGGCGGCAATCAGGTCGAGGTCACCAGTCTCCAAGCCGCGCGTCATACCGGCGATGCGGCCCATCTGCCACACGGCGGTGGAGAGCGGAATCTCCTGCGGCACGACCTTGCGCGCCTCGCTCGTGTGTACCTCGTAGGGCGGAATCACGGTAATAAAACGCAGGCGATCGCTCACCTCGTAGCGCAGGCACTGGGGGAGCGAATCGGTCGGCGTAAAGGAGCAGACGGCGCCGCCCAGGATGGCGGGGGCGACGTTATCGGGATGGCCCTCGACTTCGGTGGCAATGCGGACGAGCTCGGCACGGTCGACGGTGTGGCCCGTCAGCGCGGCGGCCGCCATGATACCAGCGACGACGCAGGTGGAGCTGGAACCCAGGCCGCGAGCGACGGGCACATCGGTTTGAATGTCGATGGCAACGGGAAAAGCCGGCTCGCCCCATGCAGCCAGTGCATCGACAAAGCTCACGTAGACCAGGTTGTTCTCGTTTTGGAATTCCTCGGGGCAGCCCGTGATGGCGAGTTTGTCGGCGCGCTCGAAGGTGAAGTGCGAGTAGAGGCTGACGGCCATGCCGAGGGTGTCGTAACCAATGCCTAGGTTTGCGCTCGTGGCTGGGACGGTGATCTTGATCATTGTTGTTGGTCCTCCTGGGGGTCGGTTTCACGCTTGCTCCGCTGCTCGGACAGTCCTGCTCGCACGAAGGCCACATTTAGTGGCCTTCGGCTCGTGCGGAACTCGCGACGGAGCAAGCGTGAAACCGACCTACGCCGTCTCCTCACCGCGCTGGGGAGCCAAATTAAAAGAAAGTGCGCCGGCTTTCGCCGGCGCCTTATAGGGGGTTTTAGTTGGTAGCCATCTTTTTTGCTGTAAACTCTACGTAGTTGGCCATGTCGGCTACGTCGCAGACGTCTTCGAAGCGGACGGGCTTGGACTCGAGTTCGGCGAGCTGTGCCGGTGCGATCGTATTGGTGGCCTGCTCGAGCACGCGCATGGCTTCAAAATCATCCTCGGGAACGTCGAGGCCCAGGGCGTCGCAGCAGGCGCGCGGGAACTTGTAAGGGCTGGCGGTCGAAAGCAGCACGCGGGCCTTCGCGCCCTCGGCGGGGGCGACCTTTTCAAAGACGTGATAGCCGCAAGCGGTGTGCGGGTCGATCACATAGCCGTTTGCATCCCAGCAGTTCTTGATGGCAGCGCGGACCTCGTCCTCGCTGGCCCAGCCGCAGCCAAACACACTCTGGATCTTGGCCAGCAGCTCGGCGGGCACCTCATAGCGACCAGTCTGTGCCAGCTGCTCCATAAGGCCGGCAACGAGTTCGCAGTCGCCATCGGACAGGAAATAAAGCATACGCTCCAGGTTGGAGCTAATAAGGATGTCCATCGACGGCGAGATGGTCGTGAAGAACGGGCGGTTACGGTCGTAAACGCCGGTGGTCAGGAAGTCAGCGAGCACGTTGTTCTTGTCGCTGGCCACGACGAGTTTGGCGACGGGCAGACCCATGCGCTTGGCATAGTAGCCGGCCAGGATGTCGCCAAAGTTGCCGGTCGGTACGCAGAACTCCACGGCGTCGCCGGCCTCGATGGCGCCGGCGCGCAGCAGCTGCGCATAAGCGGCAAAGTAGTAGACGACCTGCGGCACCAGACGGCCGACGTTGATGGAGTTGGCGCTCGAAAGCACCGTGCCGGCGGCCTCAAGACGCTCGGCAAGCTCCTTATCGGCAAAGATGCGCTTGACGGCACTCTGGGCATCGTCAAAGTTGCCGCGGATGCCGCAGACGGCGACGTTGTCGCCCTCCTGCGTGGACATCTGCAGATTCTGCACGCGGCTGACTTTGCCTTCGGGATAAAAGACGGTAATGCCCGTGCCCGGAGCGTCGGCAAAACCAGCGAGTGCGGCCTTGCCGGTGTCGCCCGACGTGGCGGTGACGATCATGATGCGCTCGGCGCCGCCGTCCTTGGCGGAAGTGCGGGCCATCAAGCGGGGGAGCATCTGCAGGGCGACGTCCTTAAAGGCACTCGTGGGGCCGCCAAAGAGCTCCATCACATAGGTCTGAGGGGCGTCAGCGCCCGGCGCAGCGTCGAGTTTGACGAGCGGCGTAACCTCTTCACTCGCGAACGTGCCGCGATATGCCTCGTCGACACACGCCGAAATTTCTTCGGCCGTGTAATCATTCAGTAACATTCCCAACACATCTTGAGCGATTTCAAAGTACGATTTATCTGCAAGCGAGCTGATATCGACCTGCTGGGTGCCGAGCTCGTCCGAGACAAACAGACCCCCGTCGGGAGCGATGCCGGTGCGGATTGCCACCTTACTTGAGCACGATAAAGTGCGTCCTCGTGTACTATGATAAGTTCCCATATAACACTGCTCCTCGGATGCCTTGGTCCCAATCGGTGAAACCATGGTATCAGAGCGTGCAAAATAGGTTCGCAGAGGCTTTTTAGAAAGGTAACCTCCAGCCCATGATTAAGATTGCCAAGTTTGGCGGCTCGTCGGTCGCCGACGCCGAACACTTCAAGAAGATCAAGGCCATCGTCGATGCCGACCCTGCCCGCCGTTTTGTGGTGGTTTCTGCCTGCGGTCGCCGCTTTAAGGGCGATACCAAGGTGACCGACCTGCTCTACTTGGTTAACGCGCACGTTAAGTATCACGTGTCGTGCGAGGAACTGCTCGAGGACATTGGCCAGCGCTATTTTGATATCGCTGACGAGCTGGAGCTCACCTATCCCATCCGTGAGGAGTTCGCGGCCTTTGCCGAGCGCGCCCGCTCGGGCGGCTACTCCACCGAGGAGCTCGTGAGCCGCGGCGAGTACTTCACCGCTCGCCTGATGGCCGAGTACCTGGGTCTGCCGTTCCTGGACGCCGCGACGGTTGTGGCGTTCCATCACGACGGTACGCTCAGCATGAACCGCACCTCCGAGCTGGTGCAGGAGTACGGCCAGCAGGGCGGCTTTGTTATGCCCGGTTTCTACGGCGCGACGCGTGAGGGCCAGATCAAGCTGCTCGATCGAGGCGGCGGCGATATCTCGGGCTCGATCCTTGCCAAGTGCCTGGGCGCCGACCTGTACGAGAACTGGACTGACGTCTCGGGCTTCTATTCTGCCGATCCTCGCATTGTGCCCGAGGCTCAGCCCATTGCGCGCGTTACCTACGAGGAGTTGCGCGAGCTTTCGTACATGGGTGCAAGCGTCCTGCACGAGGAGGCCGTGTTCCCCGTGCGCGAGGCAGGCATTCCGCTGGTCATCAAGAACACCAATGCGCCGCAGGACCCCGGCACCATCATTAGCGAGACGGCTGATGAGGGCGAGGCAGAGCCCATCATTACCGGCGTGACCGGCAAGCGCGGTTTTGTTGCCATCAACGTGGCCCGCGACCGCACCAAGCCCCGCGTCGGCTTTATGCGCCGCGCGCTTTCGGTGTTCGAACGCTATGACGTTTCCGTCGAGCACATGCCCACCGGTGTCGACCGTTTTGGCGCCGTGGTGCAGGAGCAGGACGTGCACGATTCGCTGTACTCGCTCGTTGGTGACATTCAGCAGGAGGTCGAGCCGCTCGGAGATCGAGGTTGTCGAGGGTCTGGCGCTCATGCGACCGTCGGCCGTAACCTGCGCGGCCGCGCAGGTATCTCGGGCCACCTGTTTGGCATGCTTGGCCAGGCCGGCGTGAGCGTGCGTATGATTTCGCAGAGCTGTGACGAGATCAACATCATTATCGGTGTCGAGGAGAAGGACTTCGACCTAGCGATTCGGACCATTTACCGTGCCTTCTCCGATGAGAACGGCATTGTGAAGGTCTCCGACCTGGAGGCCCCCGCGCCGGTCGATCCCGCTCTGGCCGCGCTCAAAAAGTAGCGACTGCTCGGTAGATTTTTGGGTCATGTCTCACAAAACTACGGCGGGGCGTTTCGTTTCGGTTTCGTTTCGACGGGGCGGGTTTCGTGCCCGCCCCGTTCTTGTATAAACTGGCAACAATAATCGGCCTGCTCGGCGTGCGGGCAAAAGCCACAACCTTTAAAGGGGGAAGCATGAAACAGTACACGGTTGCTATTTTGGGCGCGACGGGAGCCGTGGGCACCCAGATGCTCGAGTGCCTCAACGAGCAGGAGTTCCCGGTCGGCAAGCTCAAGCTGTTGGCAAGCGCACGCTCCGCGGGCAAGACCGTTGAGTTCCGCGGCGAGCAAATCGTGATCGAAGAGGCTTGCCCCGAGGCCTTTGAGGGCTGCGACATCGTGCTCGGCGCTGCCGGCGACGATATCGCTAAGGAGCTGCTGCCCGAGGCCGTCAAGCGCGGAGCCGTCGTGGTCGACAACAGCCACGCCTTCCGCATGGATCCCGAGGTGCCGCTGGTCGTGCCCGAGATCAATGCCGACGATATCAAATGGCATCACGGCCTTATCGCCAATCCCAACTGCGCGACCATTATCGGCCTGGTTCCCACCTGGCCGCTGCACCAGCTTGCCGGCGTGAAGCGTATGATCGTGTCCACGTATCAGGCAGCTTCGGGCGCTGGCGCGCCCGGTATGGCCGAGCTCGAGGCTCAGCTGGCCGCCCTGGGCCGTGGCGAGGAGATTCCCGAGCCGCGCGCGTTTGCCGCCCAGCTGGCGAGCAACCTGATTCCGCAGATTGGCGGCGTCAAGGAGGAGGGCTTTACCTCCGAGGAGATGAAACTGCAGAACGAGGGCCGTAAGATCATGCATCTGCCCGAGCTGCGCGTGAACTGCACCTGCGTGCGCGTCCCTGTGCTGCGTTCGCACTCCGAGAGCATTACGCTCGAGTTCGAGCGTGACATTACGGTTGACGAGGCCCGTGTTGCGCTGGCTGCCGCTCCGGGCGTGAAGCTGGTTGACGACATGAGCGCCGAGGATGCGCACGACCGCTTCCCCATGCCGATGGATACGTCCGATCAGGACCTGATTTGGGTCGGTCGCGTGCGCCGCGACATCTCGAACCCGGAGGCCGCGCGTGGCATTACCTTCTGGTGCTGCGGTGACCAAATCCGTAAGGGCGCGGCGACCAACGCCGTCCAGATCGCTAAGCTGCTCTGCGAGTAGTGTGACCTGTCCGGCGGGGGCCGGGCTCAGTTTTCAGAACGTCCTCGACCATGTGTGGCGCCTTGTCCTGCTCCTTCGGAGCCGCGGACAAGGCGCCACACTGGTCTGCGGAGTGTTCTGAAAACTGAGCCCGGCCCCCGTCTGCGGTGACGCTGCTGCAAGCGGCCTGCGATGGGGCCGTTGTTGGTTGAGGCCGTTGGGCTGATGTGGGGGCGCGTGGCTGTTGCGGGCCCTGGTCCCGGCGGCGGCCTCGGCGCTTTGCGCCTGCCGCCTTTTGGGACTGTGGGGCGCGGCCGGCAGCTGCGGCGCTGCGCGCCTGCTGCCTTGGGTGACTTTGGGGTCGATTGGGGTTGTCTGCACAATTCGCGGTATTATGTTGCGGAGTTTTGAAAGGAGCCGCTGGTGGTCACGACGACGTTTCCTTCGCCTTTGGGCGAAATCTTGCTTGCCGCTGATGGCCGCGGTTTGACAGGGCTTTGGTTTGAGGGGCAGGAGCATTTTGGCTCCACGCTTCTCAAAGAAGATGTCGAGCATATCGAAGGTGCCGATGCGGTTTCAGGTATTGGTGGCATGTCGTCGGTGAGTCCGACAAATGGCGCGGCCTCTTCGGTGCTTGAGCGTTCCTGGGCTTGGCTGAATGCTTATTTTGCAGGGCAGGAACCTCGGTTTACGCCGCCGTTGCATATGATTGGTACGGCGTTTCAGCGTGAAGTCTGGTACGAACTGCTTTCTATTCCGCGTGGCGAGGTCGCCACGTATGGTGAGATCGCCCAGCGTGTTGCGGCTCGACATCGTGTGCCGGGAAATGAGGTACCCGTTGTGTCTCCCCGTGCCGTGGGGGCCGCGGTCGCGCGTAATCCCATTTCGATCATTGTGCCGTGCCATCGCGTGGTTGCCGCCGACGGGTCGCTCAATGGATATGCCGGCGGTCTCGACCGTAAGGAGTGGCTGCTGCGGCTTGAGGGCGCGTACGAGGAGTAACGCTCGAGTACTTTGCCTGTAGTAGCCGACTTCGACCAAAGCTCGCTCGAGTTCGCTTTGATTAGAGCACTTAAGACCCTTGTTTTCTGTCAATAGTGCTATCTGTTCGTTGATGGATATCCACGACTTCTGGTATTTCATTTAAGCCTCTTGATATAAAAAGAGCTGGAGTTGCGCATCGTTGAGAGGCTTTCCAGCTTTAGCAAAACAAACTTATAAGATGCGACGGGCCGCGTCAAGATAATTACCGGACGGCCTAGGAGGCGGCTGGTTGGCCGGCTTAAAACCTAGCGCGTGAGATGACGCTCCACGCTATTCAGCGCGCTTGATAGGATGACGAACCACAGTCTTAAGTTTCTCCGGTGCACATTTGCGTGGATCGGAGAGATAGATTTCGTGATGGAAACGGGTGTCTGAGAAGTCGGGGACATAGCCCTGCTCGGTCGTGTATTCATTCATAGCGCCTACGGTCGCCGGTTCGTTGTCGTAGGGCCCGGTGTGCATGCATTGAACGCAGAGGCCCTCGTCAACTTTAAGCAGCTCGACGGCAGAAAAGTCAAGTTTCTTTTTGGTCGTGGCTTCCGCGACTGCCCAGTCAAAGTCATCTCGGGTGACGAAATCGGGCAGGCGAATGCACGAGATAAAGTTGAAATCGTCCTTGCGTACATAATCGATGTCGCCGCTCGGGGAGTCTTGCCACCAGAAACCCTCGAGCGGCGGTACCACAAAGTCGAAATAGCCCTTGATACTCCTTGAGCCTTTCTTCGACATCTTGACGGTATAGGCGATGCCGTAAAGCAGCGGCAGGGCGTTTTGATACTCGCCACCTTCGGTATTTGGGTCGCCCTTTCCGCGAACGGCAACGTAGCTCATAGGCGGGACAGTTACGATGCTCGGCTTGCTTGCAGGTTTGTAGAGCTCCTTGCATTCCTTCTTAAAGTCGAACGCCATGTTGGCCGCCTTTCTGCGTATTGGCCTGCTTAGATAACGGAATCATATCATAGAAACGAACAGCTGTTCGAATGATTTTGCTGACAGATAGAGATGCGTGCGTTGTGTTTGGCGGTCGGCCTGACCCCGTCGATGATTTCTCTGCCTTCCCGGCGCTTGCCTGCGCTCCCCGTTTCCCCATATAAAACCTGCCAAAATGAACCTGTCCCTTTTTGGTCGGCGTGAAATGGGTAATACTAAAGAGTTATCCGACCAGATGGGAATTAATCGATGGCTTATATCGAATTCAAAGACGTCATCAAGGCGTACGGAGAGGGCGATGCCCGCATTCACGCGCTCGACGGCGCGAGCTTTACCGTTGAGCGCGGTGAGCTCGCCATTATCCTGGGCGCCTCGGGTGCCGGCAAGACCACGGCGCTCAACATCCTGGGCGGCATGGACACGGTTACCTCCGGCACCGTGACGGTGGACGGGCGCGACGTGAGCTCCGCCAACGAGGCGCAGCTCGTGGAATACCGCCGTGCCGACGTCGGCTTTGTCTTCCAGTTCTACAATCTGGTCCCCAACCTGACGGCGCTCGAAAATGTCGAGCTTGCAGCTCAGATCTGCCCCGATTCGCTCGATGCCGAACAGACGCTTCGCCAGGTTGGCCTGGGCGAGCGCCTGGGCAACTTTCCGGCACAGCTTTCGGGCGGCGAGCAGCAGCGCGTGTCCATCGCCCGCGCACTGGCAAAGAACCCCAAGCTGCTCCTGTGCGACGAGCCCACGGGCGCGCTCGACTATAAAACCGGCAAGCAGATCTTGCAGCTGCTGCAGGATACCTGCCGCAAGCAGGGCATTACGGTCATCATCATCACGCACAACTCCGCGCTCGCGCCCATGGCCGATCGTCTGATCCGCTTTAGGAGCGGCCGCGTGGAGAGCGAGACGGTCCAGCAAAATCCCGTGCCTATCGAGACGATCGAGTGGTAGCGCCCATGGACCAAGATCGCCAAAACAGCCAAAACAACGATACGGAGCCCGCAGACCGCGACGGGGGGTTCGCGACCTACCGCACGGCCCAAAGTTCAAACGATATGGTCCCGACGGTTTTTCGCCGTGGCATCTACCGCACAATCCGAGGCAGTCTTAAGCGCTTCTTGTCAATCGTGGTCATCACCGCGCTTGGCGTGAGCGTGATGTGCGGCCTTAAGGCGGGCTGCGAGGATCTGCGCGATTCGGTTGACGCCTACTTTGACCAGCAGAGTGTCTATGACATTAACGTGCAGTCGACCTATGGCCTTACACGCGACGATCTGGCGGCTATCCAAGAGGTCGACGGCGTCGAGACGGCTGAGGGCATCTACACCGAGACCGCCTACACCGCCGTGGGCACAACGCGCGAGCGCGTGGTCGTGCAGAGCCTTTCCAAGGAGAATATCGATCAGCCGGTGCTGGTGAGCGGCGATTTGCCCGAGAGTGCCGGTGAGGTTGCGGTGACATCGAAGTTTCTGAAGGCTTCGGGCAAAAAGCTCGGCGATACCGTGAGCTTTGCCGCCAATGACGCGAGCTCGTCGAACCAAAGAGCCAAGGACCAGTTTGCCGCGGGCGATTACACCATTGCGGCCGAGGTCCTCGATCCCACCGATGTGAGCTCCGACTCGACCGTCAACGACTTTCGCGCTGCTTCGGCTGCGGACTATAAGTTCTATGTGAGCGAGGATGCCGCGACATCTTCCTCCTACTCCGCCGTCCACGTGATTGTTGGGGGAGCCAAGAGCCTCAACTCCTATTCCGATGCCTACACGACAAAGATCAACGAGGTCAAGAGTAATATCGAGGAGATCCGCGATGAGCGCGAGAAGGCGCGTGTTCAGGAACTGACGGTCGACACGCCGGCAAGCTTGGATGCGGCTGAGCGCCAGGCGAATATGCTCTTTGGGATAGAGCAGGACAACATCAATCGCATGGCCGAGGGCAGCGAGGAGCGCGTTCAGGCACAGGCCGATTTGAACCAGCGCCGCGCAGCCGCCGACCAGCAATTTGCCGATGCCCGTACCGAGCTTTCCGATCTGGGCGAATGCACTTGGTACATCCAGGACCGCGATAGCATCACAAGCTACTCGAGCGTGGAGAGCGACAGCTCTTCGATTGAAGCCATCGCCACGGTTTTCCCATTCATCTTCTTTGTCGTCGCCGTGCTCATTAGCCTTACCACCGCCACGCGCATGGTCGAGGAGGAGCGCACGCTCATTGGTCTGTACAAGGCGCTCGGCTATTCACGCGGGCGTATCCTGTCCAAATACGTGAACTATTCACTGTGGGCTTGTCTGATCGGCGGCGTGCTTGGCAACATTGTCGGATTTGTGGGCCTACCACTGTTCCTGTTCACGGTGTTCGACGACATGTACTCACTGCCCCAGATGCTGCTTTCGTACGACATCGTGTCCTCAATCGTCTCGGTGGCGCTGTTTGCCGTGGGCGTGGTGGGCGCCACGATTATCGCCTGCCGCCACGAGATGGCCGAGACCCCAGCCTCGCTCATGCGTCCCAAGGCCCCGCGTGCCGGCTCGCGCATTTTGCTTGAGCGCATCGGCTTTATCTGGCACCGTATGGGCTTTTTGAACAAGGTGGCGGCGCGTAACCTGTTCCGCTACAAAAAGCGTGCCCTTATGACCATCTTTGGTATCGCCGGCTGCACGGCGCTCGTGATCTGCGCTCTGGGCATCCGCGATACGTCGATAGCGCTTTCGCCCAAACAGTACGGGCATATCACGCGCTACGACTTGCTGGCGGTCGCCAATCCCGACGACTTTACGCAGACGTGCGCGGCGCTCGACGAGCGAAGCGCGGTCAAGGATTCCGGTGTGACCGTGACTTCGACGCTGCCGATTACGACCGATAACGTCACCTTTACATTTGGCGGCAAAAGCGAGACAGTGCTGTTAATCGTGGTGCCCGATGACCGCGTGAACGATCTGGACGACTACGTGCGCCTGGAGGACGAGTCCAAAGAGTCGCTGTCTTTGCGTGACGGAGATGTGTATCTGAGCAAGAGTTCACAGCTGGCGCTGGGGATTCAGCCGGGTGATACGGCGCACGTCCAGGATTCGTCGCTCAATGCTGCCAAGGTCAAAGTCAGCGACATTTCGCTCAACTATCTTGGCAACACACTCTATATGACGCAGGGCACCTATGAGCGCGCGTTCGGTCGAAGCGCGCGCCTTAACGGTGTCCTTGCGTTGCTGAAGGGCTCGTCGGCCGACCAGATTGCGTTTAGCAAGAAGATTAAGAGTGACGGCTGGCTTACGATTTCGAGTACGGCCGAGCATCAGGCGAACGCTGATGCGAACTTTACGATTATCAATTCGGTCGTGGCGCTCGTGACCTTTATGGCGGCGTGCCTGTCGTTTGTGGTTGTGTTTACACTGTCCAACACGAATATCTCCGAGCGCGAGCGCGAGCTGGCGACCATTAAGGTGCTGGGCTTCCGCCGTGGCGAGGTGCACCACTACGTCAACAAGGAGACGTTAATCCTCACGGCAATTGGCGCCGCGCTGGGCGTGCCGCTGGGTAGCCTGCTGGCCGAGAGCTTTACGTACATTCTGCAGATGCCGTCGCTCTACTTTGACGTTGAGGTCCAGCCGCTGAGTTATGTGCTCGCCGTAGTGCTTTCCTTTGTCTTTACGTTTATCGTCAACCTCACTACCAATCGCACCCTCAATAGGATCGACATGGTCGGCGCTCTCAAGAGCGCCGAGTAACCTGCCAAAAAGGGACAGGTTTATTATGGCAGGTTTTATCTGGCCAAACGCCGGGCAACCATTAGGTGGCCCGGCGTTTGCCCCGTTTTGCTGGGGATGTTTGTCGCTCAGTGCTCTTACTGTCCAATCCAGTGTTGCGCATAGCTCTTAATGTCCTCGGTAAAACCGTCAAGGTCGTCAAGGGTGATCACGCTGTCGATAAGCAAATTGGCTATCTCGCGGTGCATTGTGCTGCGGCGAATATCGTTTGCAATTACGCCTGAGGACAGCTTGTCTCTATTGAGGTGCTCTTCTAGTGCCCAAAATCTACTGGACGCTTCGCTGTCGCCGTTCAGTATCTCAACGTACTGGCCGATGAGCTTTTCCATATAACGTTCTTGCCATTGAGGAAGCATTTTCTTAAACAGCTTCCAGTCGCTTTCGGCTACGTCGCGCATATGTCCTCCGCTCGTCAAACGGGCTTTCCATTTGCCTTTCATTCTATTTTGTTTTCGCCCGCAAGCGTTGATGAGAGGCTCTCTTTAGCCTTCGAGATTGGGCTTGAATGGGTTGTATGCCACAAAACGGGCCTATCTACTACGTTTAATTGGATACCCTCAACTATGCCGGGAAAACGAAAAATAAAACCGCAGGTAGAAGGCCTGTCGATTTTCGAAAAGGGTGGTCATGGTTGGCCCCATCGAGTTAAACGTAGTAGATAGCCCCTTTTCGTGGCGGACCATCAAACGAACGCCGACGCTTGTGCTGTAGCCGCTCCGATCATTCGTAAGTTGCGGTGGAATAGTTCCTAAACTCGACTACTCAAGGCTAAAACCGAAACTATATCACCGCAACTTAGGAGGGATGGGCGGGGGAGTACTAGTTGGGTGCTGCTGTCGGGCTGGGATGGTTTAGGCTCGCTTGCGATGCTTCCATTGTTTACGGCACCAACGCATGAGTGCTTTTACGACCGGGATGGTGATGAGGATTACCCAGGCGGGATGGGGTTGCCCCAGGCGGAGCCACATGTAGAGGAACCATGTCTCGGCGCTGACTGAATAGACGACATCGATCAGCTTAGATAAGTGGCGTTGGTCGATAAAGTCGCCAAGCGCGTAGTAGATGGGAATCAGAAAGACGAGGAAGAGTCCCGTAGCCCATGTGCCGTAGACAATGCCGAGCACCAGATAGGCGAGGGCGACAAGCGCGGGGAAGGGGAATTTGTTCCATGTACGTCCGACCTTGGTGTGGAAATGCTTGCCATGATGGTCGAGCTTGTCGTGTGCTTCCTTCCAGCTGGAAAACGTCTCGCCGTCGATGGTGACGGTGCCGTCGTCATTGGTGTGCACACTATGTCCATCGTCCTCAAGCGTATCGATATGCAATCCGCCCGGCCCCACATGCACCTCTTCGCCCTTGCGCTCGTTGGTCACATGGATGCCGCTCCAGCCAACATGGACTTCCTCGCCTTTATTGGGATCAATGACGTGGATGCCGCGCGCGAGGGAAATATCGACAAGTGGTTTGTCGCCGCAATCGGCGTGCTCAGTAGAAGCCTCAGCCTCCTCAGCCCTATCTGAAGCTTTGGCGCCGGCGTCGCTGTCCCGTGCCTCATCATCAGCCTGCGAGTCATCAGTGCTATCCACCGCCTCCCCATACAACAGCTCATCCAGCGACACGCCATACAACGCGGCGAGCGCAATAAGGTTATCGGTATCGGGCGAGGATTCGCTGCGCTCCCATTTACTGACAGCTTGGCGACTCACACCCAGCTGGGCGGCAAGCGCCTCCTGAGAAAGCCCGGCAGCCTTGCGGCGATTAACGAGCCGCTGCGCCATCGCAAGATCCATGACAGTTCCTTTCATGTGGTGACCGTAATCGAATGAGCCGAGTATGCCGAGAACAACCGGTAGCGACCACCATTTCTAGTTAGAATCTGCCCCAACCCTACCGCAACTACCGGTAGCAACCCCTAACGACCAGCCATTTCAGGACAAATGTCGGTGCTACTCTCAGCTAAGAGCCTGCAACATCCCAAAATCTCAGCCCACGCACCCGCAGTAAGAAGACGAATAGCCTCGGCCTCCCTAGTTACCGCAGGAGGCCCCAGGGCTTACCTCCCAAATCTTTCCGCAGGACGGAAGGGCCCCGCCGCGCGAAGCGCGCAGCGGGGCCCTGACATGTCCGAGGACGATTTGGGAGGTAAGCCCTGGGGCCTCCGATGAGAGCGGTTCCAGCCGAGGCTATTCGTCGCCGAAGCTGATGCCCAACGCCTTGGCCTCGCGCACCAGGTCGCTCTGGGGATCGACATACTTGAGCTTGCCGGCGACATCCTCGAGCGGCATGTGACACATCTTGCCGTCACGCAGGGCGATCATGTAGCCAAACTCGCCGCGTAGACAGCCCAGTGCCGCCTCGACGCCGCACTGGGTCGCAAAGATGCGGTCCTGGGCGTCGGGCTGGCCGCCGCGCTGCGTGTGGCCGGGGATGGCGACGCGGGTCTCGCGACCGGTCTTGGCCTCGATCTCCTTGGCGATGTCGTAGACGATCGACGGGCTCGTGCGCTCGGCGAGTTTCTTCTTGTACTCCTTCTTGGACAGCGCCGCGTCCTCCTTAGAGATAGCGCCCTCGGCGACGGCCACGATGGTAAAGCGGCTGCCGGTTTCCATGCGATGCTCGATGGTCTTGATGACGTTATCCATGTCGTAGGGGATCTCGGGAATCAAGATGACATCCGCGCCGCCCGCGACGCCGGCGTATAGCGGGATCCAGCCAACCTTGTGGCCCATGATCTCGATAACGAACACGCGGCCGTGGCTCGAAGCGGTGGTGTGAATGTCGTCGATGCACTTGGTGGCGACGTCGATGGCGCTCGTAAAGCCAAACGTCAGCTCGGTGCCCCAGGTGTCGTTATCGATGGTCTTGGGCAGGGCGATAACGTTGAGGCCCTCTTCGCGCAGACGGTTGGCGGTCTTGGTGGAGCCGTTGCCGCCCAGCATAAACAGGCAGTCGAGCTGCAGCTTATGATAGGTGTGGACCATTGCCGGCACCTTCTCGATGCCGTCGGCCTCGGGAATATCCAGGCGCTTGAACGGCGTACGGCTCGTGCCCAGGATGGTGCCGCCACGGGTAAGGATGCCGCTAAAATCGGCGGGCGTCATGACGCGGAACCGGCTGTAGATAAGGCCCTGGTAGCCGTCCTCAAAACCATAGATCTCAATAGGCTCTTCGCTATTGGTCATAAGCGTTTTGACAATGCCGCGCATGGTGGCGTTGAGCGCCTGGCAGTCGCCGCCACTGGTAAGAAGACCGATCCTAAGCATGATGAATCCTTCCGGGCAAGTTATAACATGCGCATAAGTTTACCCCCGCACACTGTTGATACGGGGGTAAAACGTGTTAGCTCAAGCGTATAGAAATGTAAACAACGTCAGGCGAGCGTAAGCTCGACGAGCCTGGGTCCTTACAGTGCGAAGGCGTCGACGTCGCCCCAGTGGCGGCGCAGCGTAATGGCGGCGGCGGGTTCGGTATTGTCAAAGACGACCGACCATTGCGTATTGCTGGTGATGTCTTTCGGATTGGGTTCTTGCGCTGCAGCGCGTAGGGCCTTCCAAGCGACTGCCTCGTCCTGGGCACCGACATGGGCGTCAAGGACATCGGCGATTGCGATGGCGCGCTCTTTACCATGGCCCAGCTCGCCATTCTTTTGGTTGGGCAGCACTTCGTCGCCATGGCAGGCGTAGAAGTTCGTAACCTGGCGTACAGGAGTCGCTTTGAAAGCACGGTCCGGATCGCGCGGATCCCACTCTACTACGCGCGCGTCACCGGCGGCGTCGTTGATAAAGAAGTGGTAATCGCGCCCGGCCATGGCGTGCATATCGTAGGCGGAAAGCAGATCGACGGCCTCCTGCGTGGTAGCCGCGCGGTCGAGCACCAGACGGATGGCGAGCGAGGTATTGATGACGGGGCGTTGCGTGTCCTGGTCGCAGGGCTTGGAATCCAGGGTGAGTACGGCAATGGACACGCCGCATTCGTTAACACCGTCGAGCTGGGCAAACGGGCCCATGAGTGCGGCGGAGCGTCCGGCGACGGAGTCAAGCGGAGTGTTATCGCCCAGGTTGTTAAGGGCGGCAAACCCGATGGAGGCATAGCCGCCGCGTGGGTGATTGCGCACCAGCAGCGCCGAGGTGTCGTCCTTAAAGTCGTAATTGCGACCGGTGCGCACGCGACCTTCGGCATCTACGGCGACAAAAGCGCTGCAGGCAAACTGGGGCGCCTGGACATGTGCCGGCACACCGGGCAGCACCTGCGCCACCACGGCATCGATGTAGGCTTGGTCGTCGCGCACGCCAGCGGCGATGATGCGATCAAGATCGTAGTCGTAGGCGATGTCGATTGCGTACAGATCATAGCCATCCGCGTAGCCGGTCAAGCGTTTGAGCGACGCGGCGGACTTGATTCGCTTGTGATAAACGATACCGGTGGCAGCGGCAAGGCCGACGGCGACTCCCGCGACACCGCAGGCGATGGCAATGTTACGTGGCTTCATGACGACTCCTCTCGTCCTGTTAGCGCAATTGTCGCAAAAGGAGCGCGGGCATGATGGCTCAACTTGGTGAGCGGCGCGGGATTAAACATGGAATGAAGAGCGCGGCACTGGCACGTCGGGGTATGCTGGAGGGGACCATCAGCCCAGCGAAAGGGGAGAGCATGACGGATCAGGAAACGCCCGAGCGCGCGCATGTGACGGCCGACGATATCGAGGCCGCCAACGACCTTATCGACTTTATCGAGGCATGCCCCAGCATGTTCCATACGGCGGCGACCATTATGGCCGAGCTCGACGAGGCGGGCTTTACCTACCTGCCCGAGAACGCGGCGTGGGACATCGAGCCGGGCGGGCGTTATTACACGCAGCGCAACACCTCGAGCGTTGTTGCCTTTAAGGTGGGCGAGGACCTGGCCGCGACGTGGGGCGAGGACGGCGTTGCCGGTGACTATCATTTTCAGCTCACGGCGTCGCACAGCGATTCGCCGACGTTTAAGGTCAAGGCCGTGCCCGAGCTCGACGGCGCAGGCGAGACGCTGCGCCTGAACACCGAGGCCTACGGCGGCATGATCGACTACACCTGGTTCGACCGTCCGCTGGCGCTCGCGGGCCGTGTGCTGGTGCGCGAGGGCGACCGTATTGAGAGCCGCCTGCTTGCCACCGAGCGCGAGGTCGCTATTATCCCGAGCCTTGCCATCCACATGAACCGCGGCGTTAACGAGGGCTTTGCTCCCAACCGAGCCGTCGACCTGTGCCCGCTCATCAGCGCCGGTGACCTTAAACAGGGAGATTTTGACGCCCTGGTCGCTGACGAACTGGACGTTGAGCCCGAGCAGATCCTGGGCCGCGATCTGTTCCTGGTCAATCGCCAGGATGCACGCATCTGGGGCTGGGCCGACGAGTTTATCTCGACGCCCAAGCTTGACGACCTGGCCTGCGCCTATACCTCGCTACAGGCATTTTTGGGTGCCGAGAACGCGCACGACATTTCGGTCTTCTGCTGCTTTGATAACGAGGAGGTTGGCTCCGAGACCAAGCAGGGCGCCATGTCGACCTTCTTGGCCGACGCACTGCGCCGCATCAACGGATCGCTGGGCTTTGACGACGAGTCGTACCATCGCGCACTTGCCGCCTCGATGCTCGTGAGTTGCGACAATGCACATGCCGTGCACCCCAACCATGCCGAGAAGTGCGATGCGCGCAACCAGGTTGTGCTCAACGGCGGCATCGTTATCAAGGAAGCTGCCAACCAGCACTACTGCACCGATGCCTTTAGCCGCGCAGTGTTCCAGGCTATTTGCGATGACGCCGACGTGCCCACGCAGGCCTTCGCCAATAAGAGCGATATGGCGGGCGGTTCCACCCTCGGCAACCTGTCTAATATGCAGGCGAGCATGCATGCCGTGGACGTGGGCCTGCCGCAGCTGGCCATGCACTCGAGCTACGAGACCGGCGGCGTGCGCGACGTGATGTACGCCATCCGCGCCCTCACCGCCTTCTACGAGCGCAACCTAACCATCAACGGCGCCGAAAGCGTGGAGCTCTAAAACCTGCCAAAAAGGGATGTTAATTTTGGCAGGTTTTATCTGGGAAAATGCTGCAATGCCAACAGCTGGACGGAATTGTTAAGACACCGCGGGTTGAGCAAACGTCAGCGAGCGACGTCCAGAACGAACAAGTTGGCATGAAAAAGGCGAGGCATTGACCTTCTGGTCATGCCTCGCCTTTTGAATGACAAATTGTCGCTCTGGGCGGCGCGCAGCGTCGACCGGTCCGCCGTTCGTTAGAACGGCGGAACCCTAATGTTCGATCCAGCAGCGGAGCGTCTCGCCGGCCTGCAGGTGGCGCAGGTTCTCCGCGGCGATGTCGACGACGTTGTTGAGCGTGGCGGCCAGGTGGAACCAGCCGGAGACGTGTGGTGTGATAAGCATGTTGGGTGCATCCCACAGCGGGCTTGTGGCGGGCAGCGGCTCGGGGTCGGTGACGTCGACCGCGGCGCCGGCAAGGTGTCCCGACTCCAGGGCGGCGACCAGGTCGTCGGCAACCACGAGGTCACCGCGGCCGCCGTTAGCAAAGAAGGCGCCCGGTTTCATCGCGGCGAAGAATTCGGCGTTCGCCAGGCCGCGGGTCTCGGGTGTGCTGGGCATAAAGGATGCGACGATGTCGGCCTCCGCCAGGCGCTCGGGCAGGGCATCCATGCCGTCCATGTCCTCAAACACAATGGGGTAGACGAGTGGATGGCGCTTGATGCCGCGGACGTGCGCGCCCATGTTGCGGCAGAGCGTGGCGAAGTGGCCGCCGATATCGCCCGCGCCCAGCACCAGCACATTGGCGTTTTTGAGCGAGGTGACCGGCCCCAAATCCTCCCAGCGATGCTCGCGCTGCAAGTCGTGATAGCCGGGCAGGCGCTTCATCATGGAAAGGACCATGGCAAACATGTGCTCGCTCACGGCCTGGCCGTAGGCGCCCACCGAGCAAGACAGTTTGGCGTCGACCGGCACAGTGCCGGCGGCAAGGTAGTCGTCATAGCCGGCGGTTTGCAATTGCAACAGCTGGAGACGCTCGCATGCCGTGAGCATGTCAGGGTCGATGTTGCCCAGGATCACGTCGGCATCGGCGACCTGCTCGTGCGTGGCGGCGTCGGCGCTCGTGTAGATAAAGTCCTCGCCCGGAGCGCTCGACTCAAGAATTGCGCGATGACGGTCGTTGACGGGCAACAAAACCAGAATGTTCACAAGCAGTCCTCTCCGCTCGACCTGCCAAAAAGGGACAGGTTTATTTTGGCAGGTTTTATCAGGCAAAACGTTCAAATAAAACGCCGGGCTTCGCGATGGTTAACATATCCATCGCGAAGCCCGGCGCATCCACGGCTACCAGCTCAGCAGTTCGTAACCATCCTCGGTCACCACGAGCTGTACCTCGCACTGGGCCGAATCGCTGCCGTCCTTGGTGCGCACGCACCAGCCGTCACCCTTGCTGATCTTGATGTCGGGCACTCCGGCGTTGACCATGGGCTCGATGGTAAAGACCATGCCCGGAGCCATGATGGTGTCCACATCGGGTGCCTCGGTGGTAAAGCCCACAAACGGGTCCTCGTGGAACTCCTTACCGATGCCGTGTCCGCCGTACTCGCGCACCACGCTAAAGCCGGCGTCCTCGACCGTCTTTTGCACGGCCTCGGCCATCACGGACAGCGGTAGCCACGGCTTGACGGCCGCCAGACCCGCCTCCACGCTGGCGCGGGTGACGTCGACCAGGCGCTGGCGCTCGGCCGAGACCTCGCCGATGCAGAACATACGGCTCGAATCACTAAAGTAACCGTCCAGGATCGTGGAGCAGTCCACGTTGATGATGTCGCCCTCGTGCAGCACATCCGCATCGCAGGGGATACCGTGGCAGACGACGTCGTTGATCGAGGTGCACACGCTCTTGGGATAGCCCTCGTAGTTAAGATCGGCCGGCGTGCCGCCGTGCTCGACGGTGTAGTCGTAGATCATCTGGTCGATCTGGTTGGTGGTCATGCCCGCGGCGATGTGTTCGCCTACGTAATCGAGCACACCCACGTTGATGGCGGCCGAGCGCTTGATGCCCTCGATATCGGCGGGCGTCTTGTAGAGCGTGCGGGGCAGAACCTCCCAGCCCTCTTCCCACAAGCGCTCGAGGCGCTCATCAAAGGCGCTATGGCATTTCTTATATTTTTTGCCGCTGCCGCACCAGCAGACGTCGTTGCGGCCGGGCACGGGTCCATTGTCAAACATGGCTAACTTCCTTTCATTCGCAGCTAGTATAGCCCACTCACAGGGCGGCTGCGCGCTAGTAGCTCACCTGGCAGGGAATGCCGAGGGCGCGCACGCGCGCGGCGATGGCGTCGAGGGCCTCGGGCGCTGCTTTGGCAAGGCCGGCGACCGGCGTCTCGCGAGCCACCGTGTAGATGGTCGCTTCTTGTGGGCGAATGCGCTCAAGTGCCGCGAGCCAGGGGGCGACGTACTCCTCGCCGGTGTTGTCGATGAGCTTGCCCTGATACTCGCCGGTCAAAAAGATCGTCTGGATAATGACGTGGCCGTTAAAGCTTGCGAACGTCTCAATCTGGTGCTCCACATCGTAGGGGCCAACGGGCTGGTCGAGCAGCTGGATAAATGCCGGGTCGACCGTATCGAGCTTGAGGATGTTGTCGTCGACCATCATGAGCGCATCGTGTACCTGGGGACGGTCGGCGCGCGTGCCGTTGGAGAGCACGGCGATCTTGGAGTTTGGGGCAAGCTCGTCGCGCAACGCGACGGCGCCGGCGATGGCCTGCGGAAACTCCGGTGCGGCAGTGGGCTCGCCGTTGCCTGCGAAGGTGATCACATCGGGGAGCTCGCCCTCGGCTGCCATCTCGCGCAGCTTTGCCTCGAGCGCGTCGAGTACCACGGCAGCTGTGTTGTACGGCTCATGACAGGGGCGCTCGGCGTTGAGGCCGTTTTCGCAGTAAATGCAGTCGAACGTGCAGATTTTGCCGCTGGCCGGCATCATGTTGACGCCGAGCGAGAGACCAAGGCGACGGCTGCGAACGGGCCCAAAGATGGGGCTGGCATTCAAAAACGTAGACATAGGCATATGCTCCTCAAGACAATTGTGCCTAAGCATAGCATCGGCTCCAAAGCAAGGTGCGGGCTCTTGCTTTACAAGTTTCGTTTTTTCACGTCGCTCATTATGCCGTGCCATGAAAAGCCTCGGGTCGGGTACAGTTAATCTGTTAACAAGGCGTAAGGCAATGCGGGTCCATCCAACCGCACTGACGTGCAACTGGATGGGCGTTGATGATGGGGGCACAACATGGATTTTACGGTCGAGAATGCGGGCACCACGATTGCCTGTCGCGAATATGCCGGCCCAGATGTGTCGCCTGATGCTCCTGCCTTGGTGTGCGTGCACGGTGCTTGTGTCGACGGCACATTTTTCGACGGCATCGCTTGTGAGCTCAGCCGCAACTACCGCGTAATTGCCTACGACCGCCGCGGCTGCGGTGGCAGCAGCGATGCGGCAGACGGCAGCTATGATCTTGCCGCTCAGGCCGCCGACCTGCAAGCCGTGATCGAACACGTTGGCGCTCCGGCAAATGTGCTTGCGCATAGCGCCGGTACGTTGGTGGCGCTGGAGCTTCTTCGCACCGAACCCCATCTCGTCGCCCGTGCGATTCTGCATGAGCCGGCTGTGTCGGCCGAAGGCGTCGGCATGGGCGCAGCTCCGGTTTTGCTCGATATGATTGCGGCTGGAAAGGTTTCAAGGGCGCTCCGGCTTTTCTTGGGAGCCCTCGGCGACTTGGACCCCGAGGCTCCCGGGACGACCGAAGCGGAAGTCAAACATGCCCTGCGCAATGGTCGTTGCTTCATGGCCAATGAATACGGAACAAATATGACATATGCTCCCGACTGGGAGCGCGCCCGCGCGTCAAAGGCGGTGTCGGCCGTGTTCTTGGGCGAGCTTTCGGTCGATACACCCCGCGAGGCTGGCACGCGAGCGGCTGCCGAATATCTCGATTGCCCCCTTGTGACGATCCCGGGCGCGCATAACGGTCTGCGCGATCGCCCCGTTACGGCGGCAAATGCCGTTCGCGATGTCTTGGAGCGTTAGCACGCTCGATGACCTGCGGGGAGAGGGGTTGTTAGCGTTTCGTCATTGTTGACGAATGCGTCCATAACCGCGCGCCCGCGGCTCCATTACCGCCGCTTGCCAGGTCATAAAAATGTAACGATAATCGCGCGTTTGCCTTCAGCTGTTAGATGTTACCCTTGTACCAATTGATATGCACCGTTGCCGTGCATAACGATAGAAAGGGCCCCATATGCTCAATAATCACGAGGTCAATCTAACCGACGAGGAGGCTGCCGCCGAGGTCGCCCGCGTCGCGAAGACCTACCCCGTGGTGCGTTTGCTGTCGGCCGATCAGATTAAGAGCGAGCCTAACTGCCTGCTCGCCGGCAATCGGTGCCCTTGTCTGCGCCAGTCAAGTCTTGAGGCCTTGGCAGGTTCCGATGATGTATCGGAGCAGCTGCTCAATGATGGTACCGAGTACCGCGCTCGCCTGCGCCCTCTGAAGGTCGAGGGCGAGCCTCACGTCCTGCTGATGGTGCGTCCGATCGATGAGCAAGAGGCTGCAGAAGAGGACCTCGTCTACACCGACGTGCTGACGGGTGTGCGCAATCGCCGATATTACGAGGAAAAGCTCCGTAGCGCCCGCATGAATGCCGGCGTTGCGGTGATTGACCTTGATGATTTTAGGGTCTTCAACGATACGTGTGGCCGTCATGCCGGCGACCTTGCGCTCGGTGCTGTGGCGACAGCCATACGCAGCGGAATTCGTTCGACTGACGAGCTTGTACGCTATGGCTGCGACAAGTTTGTGGTCGTTATGCCCAATATTCCCTCCGATGACTTCACCCGTCGCCTGCACCAGGTGTCCGATGCCGTTCATGCCACGATTGTTCCGGGCCATGAGTACGTGAGCTTGACGGCATGTGTCGGTGGCGTTCGCATCCATGGCGAGACGGTCGATGAGGGCGTTGGCCGCGCTGTCCAGTTATTGAGCCGCGCTAAGGCAAAAGCCGGTACGGTCGTGACCGATGCCGACTCCATCGAAGCCTTCCAAAGCGAAAAGCCTTTGGTGCTTATTGTCGATGACTCCGAGATGAACCGAGTCATTCTCAACGAGATGCTCAAGGACGAGTATTGCATCCTCGAGGCCGACAACGGTCGTACGGCGCTCGACATGGTCGACCGCTATGGCGATGAGTTGTCGCTCGTGCTGCTGGATATTGTCATGCCGGGCATAAGCGGCTTTGAGGTGCTGGCCGATCTGTCGCGCCGATCGGGTATCGACAATCTGCCTTTCATCATGATTTCGAGCGAAGATTCCGATGATATGGTTCTGCGCGCGTACGAGCTGGGCGCCTCGGACTATATCAACCGCCCGTTTGACTCCCGTGTCGTGCGCCGGCGTGTAAGCAACACCATCCGCCTATACGCCAAACAGCGCCGCCTGACGAGTTTGCTGTCCCAGCAGTACAACGAGCGCGTCAAGAACAGTCGCATGCTCATCGACATCATGGCCGGCGTCATGGAGCTTCGCAACGGCGAGAGCGGCAGGCACGTTACGAACATCGAGAAGCTGACCGAGCTGCTGCTTGGCTGTCTGGTTCAGCGTAGCGACACCATCTCCCTTGACAATGAGGAACGCTCTACGATTGCCCTGGCTTCGGCGCTGCACGATATCGGCAAGATGTCGATTGACGATGCGATTCTCAACAAACCCGGGCGCCTTACGCCCGAGGAGTTCGAGATTATGAAGACGCATGCCACGATGGGCGCCGACATGTTGCTTGAGCTGGGCCGCCATCACGTCGGCAATGCGCTTATGGAATATGCGTACCAGATTGCGCGTTGGCATCACGAGCGCTGGGACGGCAAGGGTTATCCCGATGGCCTTAAGGGCGACGATATCCCCATCGCCGCGCAGGTGGTCTCGGTGGCCGACGTGTACGATGCTCTGACGAGCGTGCGCGTGTACAAGGACGCTATCCCGCACAAGGAGGCTATCCAGATGATCTTGGACGGTAAGTGCGGTGAGTTTAACCCGCTGTTGCTCGACTGCCTGCTCGAGGTGCAAGACCGTATTGCCGAGACATTGGCACGCCCCGCCGACGTCGTCGCGTTTCCCACGATTTAGTTTGACCAAAGGAGTTTTAATCCATGATTTCCATGCGTGAGGCGTATGAGAAGATCGGCGCCAATTATGATGACGCATGCGCTCGGCTGATGGGCGAGGAAATGCTTGCCCGCTTTGCCCTCAAGTTTTTGGATGACGAGAGCATGGACAAGCTGGAGGCCGCCATGGCGGCGGGAGACGCCGAAGGTGCGTTTATGGCAGCGCACACGCTCAAGGGCGTGAGCCAGAACCTGGGATTCGATAATCTGTACGAGCCGGCGGTCGTGGTAACCGAAGCGCTGCGCGGCGCCGATGCCGTTGACGGCGCTCGCGAGGGAATGCATGCGTTGCAGCAGCAATATGCGGCTACGATGTCGGCCCTGCGCGAGGCGGCAGAGTAAGAGCTTGCGGGCCTTGATGACTATGAGAGTGGATAATCTCCCGTTTTAGGCCCGGTGGCGGCCCCAAAGTGGGAGATTATCCACTCTCGTTCGATATGTGTCCAAAAATCCACGCTCACCCCTCCGGGTTAGTAAATGGCCTATGCGCACTGGCGGGGCTTTCCGCATGCAATCAATATCGTTGTTCGATAAACTGTTCGAATAACGATAGAGTCGATGAGGGTGAGTGTATGTCTAACAGCGTTCAGCGTATGGCCAAAGCGGGCGATAATATCAGGAAGCTTGGCTTTTGCATGGCAGCCGTTTTTGCAGGGATGCTCGTCGCTTTTGCCGCGTTGGTTGTTTACGTGATCTGGTATGCGGTTGCAAACGTTGCCTCTGTCGATTCTTTCGGCGTCGTGACGCTTCTCGATGGCGGGTGCATCGTTATCCCAAGCGGACTGTGCCTGGCACTCGTCGTGGGTATTTCGCTTGTCGTTCTGTGTGGGATCAGCCGTAACATCTCGCGAGGCGTCTCGCCCTTTACCAAGACGCATGTGCGGCTTATCCGTGTTCTTGCGCTTGCCTTTGCTGTTAACGCCGCGGTTTCGCTTATTGGTGCCTACGGATCGGTCAATCTTACCATTGGTGGGCTGGAGCTTTACGTCGTGCCTCATTCCTTCGTTATTGAGATTTGCCAAGGCGTTGCCTTTGATGCGGGGTCGCTTATCGGCGCGGCTGTCTGTCTGTGTATCTCGGTGATCTGGAGTTATGCCTCGCTGCTCCAAGAGCAGTCTGACGAGCTTGTGTAGGAGGAAGCATGAGCTATCTCATCATCGAGCTTGAGACGCAGCTACTTAAGACCGGAAAGACCAGTGCTGATCTGATTCGTGCCACGGGGCATACTCCGGCTAATATTTCTAAGCTAAGAAACGGAAAAATTAAAGCTATTCGCCTTAAGACGCTTCTCGATATTTGCGATGAACTTGACTGTCAACCGGGAGATATTATTCGGCGGGTGAGTGAGAAAGAGCTTGAGGAGCTTATTGTTGAGCGTGCAAAAAATGTCGTGAGGCAGATGCGGGACGGCGGAGGCAATGAGGCGTTGCTTCCGACATCAGTCTTTGCTGTAGATTTGAGCGACGAGTAGCATAAAGCGAACAACTATAACGAAATATCAGCGTAAAGGGGCCCGTGTCTAACACGGGTTCTTTCTTTTAGATTACCTTGACAAATATGAGTTATCGAAAAACAATAACAACTATGAAAAACGATAAAGGAAAGAAGGAACGATATGAGCGGTTTTGCTATCAAGCAGAACGGGAGGCCGATGAACGCATCAGCGATAAAGCTATCAAAGGTGTCAAAGCGCTACGGGAGACGGCGCGTTTTGCATGACGTTTCCTTCGAGGTGCATCAGTCCGAGCTCCTTGCCCTTGTTGGTGCAAACGGTGCGGGCAAAAGCACGCTAATTAAAATCGTCTTGGGCCTCTGCGAGCCGTCGTCGGGGAGCGTGGAGCTCTTTGGAGGCAAGTCGAAAAAAGAGCTGAGCCTGATGCGGACGCGTGTCGGCTATGTGCCAGATTCCTGCGGAGCATACCAATCCCTCAGTGCGGCTGAGAATCTTCGGATCCGATGTGCGGAATGGGGGCTCGATGAGAAACGTGAGGTTCCTCGCGTCTTGGGCCTAGTCGGGCTGGACGTCGATGAGAAAAAGAGCGTGAGCAGTTTTTCTCTGGGAATGAAACGGCGACTGGATATAGCTACGGCTTTATTGGGCGACACCGACGTACTAATTTTCGATGAGCCGGCGAATGGATTGGATCCGTTGGGCATCGAGAGTATATGGGCCCTTATCGGTCGATTGAATCGAGAGCAGGGTAAGACCATGCTCATCTCTAGTCATGATTTGGATGAGTTGGCATCGGTTGCAACAAGCTGCCTGTTTATTCATGACGGCGAACTGCAAAAAAAGGAATCGATGGACGTCATAAGGGATGAGGCGTCATCCCTAAAAGAGTATTACAGGCGCTTGATGAAGGCGGTCTCGCTATGAAGCGGGCGATCCATCCCATAAAGGCAGATATGATGCGTTTGCACAGGATATTTCCGGCGAAGTTTGGTCTTGCGCTTATGCTGGCGTTCGGCCTTCTCTTCGGTATCTTTCTAAAAAATGGAACAACGTTGCTCGCCTTTGGCAATAGCGTTTTTGGGGAGGATATTGGCTTCTGCTGGAATGTAATCGATCCTTCTGCACCCGAAGAGTCCCTTGTGCGTAGCGCCTTTGCCGGCACAGCTCTGCTTGTGCCGCTCATCGTTTGCCTGGTAATTCTACAGGAGCGTGGCTATGAAGAGGGCTGCCGAATTTCTTTGGCAAGAGGTCTCAGCCGCTTTTATGGGGCTCTAGCCCATGCATTTTCGTCTGCTTTAATAATTGGCGCAGCATATAGTGCGCTTTGCCTTCTTCTTTTTGCAATAGCCATAATACGTGGAGGGCATAACTACTCGCACGACATGCTAACTGTATTTTTGCCCGCATTGATAGTCAACGCCGTATTGGTGATATCGGTTGCGTTGGAGACGACGACCATCTATCGGATTACAGGCAGCGCTGTATTGAGCGGGGCTGCGATAATTATTGGATTTGTCATGAGCTTGACGCTCTACGGAACTTACCTTCAGACGCCCATACCGTCCTTGCGATGGATCTTCTTTCTTCCGGGGCCGTACCTTGGAGTCGGATGTGCCCTTGGGTATAGCGATATGGGGCAGCTGACGCTTCTGGGGTATGGCGCGGCAGCCAGCTGCCTATCGGTATTGATTTACGCTCTGGTGAGCTTTCGTGCTGGGGGTGTGTCAATGGCTCGTCAGACTAGAAGATTCCTTCATTCAGAATTGAAGCATGTGAGCAAATGGACGTACGCCTTAATCCTGGTAATTTATGCGTGCATGGTGGCATTGCAGCTTAATTCTTTCCCGATGTGGTTCTGTAGCCTCCGTGAGAACAGTTTCTTGGGCTTTTTCCCAGACCCGACGCTTCGGCTATCGGCAGAGGATGTCCTTCTATTTGGTAATTCAGAGGTTTTTCGCGGTCTGCTGTTCAACGTAGCCCCGTTGGCTCATGCATTGTTCTTTCCGTTCATCGCGGCTTGCATTGTGCCGCGCTTTGTCAGTTCGGGCTTTATTGAGGAACCGTGGGGGTTGTCGGAGGCTCGGGGAGGGAAGCGTGTGTGCGCTATCGTTGCGCGAGTGGTGCTGTCTTCTTTTGCCCTTTTGGGCGCGTTTATCCTGTCGAGTGTCGTTTTGTACTGTCTTAACTGCGTAATCGTTTTGGATGCTCAGCAGTATTTCAACCTGCATGTATTTTGCTATCGACTTGTTCTTGCTGCCGCTGCCTGCCTTGCATACGTGGTCTCTTGCGTGATCGCTGTTTCCTATTTTGGGTCCGGCTTCGGTCCGATTGGCATGCAGTTGCTTGTCAACGTTGTAGCGATCTACATACAGATCGGGGCCAATTCCATGCTTCCGCTTCCAGCCTCGATGCTCATGTGGATTTGTGGCGTGACCCCGTTGGGGAATAGTCAATGCATTTCGATTCTAATTGACTGCCTAATAAACGTAGCAAGCGTTTTTGCCATTTGCTTTACCGTCGACCGATTGCGGTCGAGATTTCTTTGATTGCTTGTGAGGGATAATCATACCGAGCATACCAAATACAGGGGGGGGCGGGCACCGTTGCTGGTGTCCGCCCCCCCTGGCATGGAAGGTTTAAGCCTGTGCGGTTCGCGAGCTAGCGGGCCTGCTTTACCTTGGCCGCTGCCTCGACAAACGACTTCCACAGGTTAAAGTCGGTCTCGAGCGTCTTCCACGTGTACTCGGGGTGCCATTGCACACCCAGGCAGAAAGGCTGGCCTTCGACTTCGATGCACTCGGGAACGCCGTCGGTTGCCTTGGCGACCAAGCGCGTGCTTTTACCCAGACGATCGACGCAGCAGTGATGTGCCGAGTTGGTCTGGATCAGCCTGTGCCCGCCAACCGCGCGCTCCAGCAGCGAGCCCGGCACGACCTCGACGGGATGCACGGGGTCGTTGAGCACGTGGGTGTGGCGCCACTGCGTGCGGCCCTCGCGAGCGCCCAGGCTCGGCACGTCCATGCACAGGGTGCCGCCGGTGGCGACGTTGAGCAGCTGCGTGCCGCGGCAGGTGGTAAAGAGCGGCTTCTTGGCACGAAGCACCTCGTTAACCAGCTTAAACTCAAAACGGTCGCGAATCTCGCAGCACAGTGTGGGGTCGTAAGGACGCTCGTCGCCCCAGCGCTTGGGGTTGACGTCCGGGCCGCCGGGAATAGCGATGCCGTCGGCGATTTCCACGTAATGACGAATAACATCAACGTCTTCGGTAATGGACATCTGCAACGGCAGGCCGCCGGCGGCAAGAATGGCGTCGACAAAGACACTTGCGATTTCCTCGTTGGGGGAGAGTGTCTCGCTCAAATAGGGCTTCGCTTCTTCCCAGCGTGGTGCTACCAGGATAAGCGGGCGGTCGGCGGGATCGACGTCGACGTGTGGGGTATAGGACGATGAAGTACGAGTTCCGATCATAGGTGTTGCTTTCGAATCTGAAGGTGACAGGGCGCATGGGAGACGTGGGACAACGCTTCCGATGGATTTGTCCCACGGGGTGGCTGGCTAGTGGCCCTTGATGGAGTTGAGGAAGTCCTGGGCGCGCTTGGTCTGGGGGTGGTCGAAGAACTCGTCGGGCGTGCCGGTTTCTACGATCTGGCCATCGGCCATAAACACGACGCGATCGGCCACGCGGCGGGCAAAGTTCATCTCGTGCGTAATGACGATCATCGTCATGCCCTGCTGGGCCAGACGGACCATGACCTCGAGCACCTCGTTGATCATCTCGGGGTCAAGGGCGCTCGTGGGCTCGTCAAAAAGCATGGCCTTGGGTTGCATGGCAAGCGAGCGGGCGATGGCTACACGCTGTTGCTGGCCGCCTGAGAGCTGTGCGGGCACCTTATCGGCCTGCTCGGCAACGCCCACGCGGCCCAGCAGGTCCATGGCGCGCTCGCGGGCTTCGTCCTTGGAGACGCCCAGCACATCGACCGGTCCCAGCATGACGTTCTGCAGTACGGTCATATGTGCGAACAGGTTGAACTGCTGAAACACCATGCCCAGCTCGGCGCGCATGCGGGCAAGATCCTTGCCTTCTTGCGGCAGGGGCTCGCCCTCGATGAGGATCTCGCCCGAGTCGATGGTTTCCAGGCGGTTGATGGTGCGGCACATGGTCGACTTGCCCGAGCCCGAGGGACCGATCACAACGACGACCTCGCCGCGGTCGACCGAGAGATTGATGTCGTTGAGGACGTGTAGATTGCCATAGTGCTTATCGACGTGCCTGAGCTCGATCAGCGGCTGATTGCCGGTGGAAGAGGTACTCTGTGCCATGGTGCTCGGCTCCTTATGACTAGAAATGGTAAAGCGTTAGCGGATGATGGTCGCACCGGTCTTGTGCGAAACGTAGACGGCGGCCTTGTTAATTGCGACGTTGATGAGGATGTAGATGACCGCGATTACCAGGTAGACCGACACGAGGGCGTCGTAGTTGGTAATGAGCACGCGGGCGTTTTGCATGAGGTCGGGGTAGCTCACCACATAGGCGACGGTGGTGTCTTTGACTACGACCACAAGCTGCGAAATCAAGGACGGAATGATAAACCGAATAGCCTGCGGCAACACGATTTTAAAGGTGATTTTAGCCTTGGAGAGACCGAGTGCCTGGGCGGCCTCGACCTGGCCGCGCGGCACGGCGTTGACGCCGGCGCGGAAGATCTCGGCGAGTACGCCGGCGGCAGCGAGCGCGACGGGAAGCGTGAGCATCCAAAACGACGGCAGCGCGATCTTGTACTGGGGCAGCACCAAAAAGAAGAAGTAGATGAACAGCAGGCTCGGTACGCCGCGGAAGAAATCGGTGAGCACACGGCAGACCAGCTGCAGCGGCTTAATGTCGCTGGTACGGCCGAGCATAAGGGCTAAGCCCAGCACCAGCGCGATGGCGCCAGCGGTGAGTGCGACTTTAACGGTGCCCTCAAAGCCGGCAAGCAGGAACTTCCAGGTGGTGAGGTGCGTAAAGAAATACCAATAGTGGACCGAAAGCTGGCCGGTCACATAAAAGCGCTGCAGTACCAGGACAGCGAGCGCGGCGACGGCAACAAGTGAGATGACGGTGCCGATGCGAATCTTGGCGCGCATCTTGGGGCCGGGAGCCTCGTAGAGCGCATCGCGCATGGTGAGCGCGGAGGTGGAGTGCTTGCTCATCGGAGGATCCTCACCTTCTTATCGATGTAGTTGCCAATGTGGCTCACCACAAAGGCCGTGCCCAGGTAGCCGAGCGCCGAGATAAAGAACGCGGCGACGCCGCCGAGTGAGCGCGTGTTGATGTAGCTCACCACGCCGGTGAGCTCCTGCGGTTTAAGCGGCACCTGGCTGCCGAGTGCGGTGGTGAGCATGACGGCGATAAAGAGGTTAGTCATGGGCAGCACGCTCGAGCGCAGCGCCTGCGGAATCACGATTTTGGCGAGGATGCGGCTAAAGTTCATGCCCAGCGAGCGTGCGGCTTCCACCTGGCCGACGCCGACGGTGTTGATGCCGCTCATAAAGTTTTCGGAGCCAAAGGCCGAGCCCAAAAGGACCGTGGCGACGATAACGCAGGCGCGGTAGGGCAGGACGACCTTGAGCGGCGGCAGCGCGTAGACGACGATGATAAGCAGCGCGATGCCAGGGATGTTACGGAAGACCTGGACATACAGGTCGCCAAAGACGCGCAGCGGCTTGAGCGGCGACACGCGCATCACGGTGACGGCGATGGCCAGCACCATGGCGATGACAAACGACTCAAGCGTCATGCCCCAGGTTGCGAGCAGCGCGTCGGTATAGTTCTGGCCATAGAGCGACCAGAGTTCGGAGAGACTCATGCGGACCTCCCGCCGGTAAGGAAAGGGGCTCCCGTGTGTACGGAAGCCCCGACAACTCAGTGAGGAAACAGTTTACCGCAATAAAGCGCATCATGCGTTTCCGTATGGTTTCGTTGCGGCCGTTACCAGGCTCGCTGCCTAGGCGCCGATCTCGGGCAGCTCGGGAACATTGGTGTCGCCCGTACGGTCGCCGATGCAGATCTGCCACAGCTCGGTCCAGGTACCGTCGTCCTCAATCCTCTTAAGGAAGTCGTTGACAAAGGCGACGCCGTCGGAATCGAGCGGCAGGCCGATACCATAGGGCTCCTTGCTGCCGAAGGGCTTGCCGGCAATCTTGTACTTACCGGGCTCGCGGACCAGGGCGCTCTGCTGCATATTGTTATCGATGACGTAGGCGTCAACGCGACCCTGCTGGAGTGCCTGGCGGGCCTCCTCGTCGGTCTTGAACTCCTGCTGGCTGGCCTTGGGTGCGAGCTCCTCCAGGATGGCAGGGCCGTTGGAGCCGGACTGGACGGCGACGTTCTTCTCGGCCAGGTCGTCGACGCTCTTGATGTCGTCGTTATCGGCGAGTACCAGGATGGCCTGCTGGGTGTAGTAGTAGGGGCCGGCAAAGGAGACGAGCTTCTTGCGCTCGTCAGTGATGGTGTAGGTGGCAAAGACGGCGTCGACCTGGCCGTTCTGCAGGACGGACTCGCGCGTGTCCGAGGTCACCTGGGTGATCTCGACCTTGTTTTCGCCCAGAATGTAGTTGGACAGGAGCTGTGCGATACCGGCGTCGAAGCCGCGGGTCTGACCGTCTTTCTCGTTGAGGAGGGAGAAGAGCGTGGAGGTCTGAACGCCACCGATATTAAAGACGCCGGCGTCCTTGACGGCCGTGGCCCAGGTGCTGGCGGCGATGGCGTCGTCATCGGCCTTGGGGCCGTTGTCGACGAGCTTGTCGAATGCCTTGGCGTCGAGCGTGGTGGAAGCCTCGGTATCATTGGGGCTCTTGGAAGAGCCGGCGGCGGAACCCTTGTCGGCCTCGGCGCTGGTGTCGGAGCAGCCGGCAAGACCAAGGCCGGCGACGGTTGCGAAAGTGGCGGCAACGAAGCCGCGACGGTCGAGAACGACCTGCTGGGAGAGGTTCTTGCTCATGGTAGAACACCTTTCTCAATAAAATCCCTAGCGGTTGAGTAGAGTTATACCCTATCGCGCTCAAATGGGTCAACACGAAATAACTCAGAAACATACTTACCTTATGGGTAATTCTACCTACCAAAAAGGGACAGGTTTATTTTGGCAGGTTTTATCTGGGCAAACGTTGATTATTACAGCTGAGGTAGCGTTTTGCGGACGGCGTGGTTGCTCGCGGCGGTCGCTATAATGGCGGCAACGCGACACATATATGAGTAAGGAGATCGCGTATGAACGGTTATTCGTTTTTCGCACCGACCAAGGTGTTGTTTGGCGCGGGCAAATTGGGCGAGCTGGGCGCGCAGAAGCTACCCGGCACCAAAGCGCTCATCGTTACGACCGGCGGCAACTCGGTCAAGCGCTTTGGATACCTGCAGCGCGTGGAGGCGGAGCTCGACCGCGCCGGCGTGGCGCACGAGCTGTTCGATCACATTGAGCCCAACCCCCTGCGCGAGACCGTCAACGCAGGTGGCTGGATGGCGCGTACCCATGGCTGCGACTTTGTCCTGGCGCTCGGCGGCGGCTCGGTCATGGACGGTAGCAAGGGCATCTGCGCGGTGGCGGCCAACCCGCATACGGACGCCGAGGGCAACGAGTGCCCCGGTGACATTTGGGACTTTGTGAATGGTGGCACTGCGCTCGGCCTGTCCATCCCCAACGATCCGCTACCGCTTGTTTGCGTGACCACCACGGCGGGCACCGGCTCCGAGGTCGATGCGGGCGGTGTTCTGTCTTGCGAGGACAATGACGAGAAGCTTCGCCTGGGCGATCCGCGCCTGTTTCCGGTGCTTTCGATTGTTGATCCCGAACTCATGGTGAGCGTTCCGGCACGTCTGACCGCCTATCAGGGATTCGACGCCCTGTTCCATTGCGTTGAGTGCTACATCTCAAATACCAACACGCCCATGGGTGACATGGTTTGCCGCGAGGGCATCCGCCGTGCCGCCGCGGCACTGCCTACGTGCGTCAATAATGGCGATGACCTGGAGGCGCGCTCGAGCCTTGCGTTTGTCAACACGCTCGGCGGTTACGCCATGGATGCCTCGGGCACCACGGGCTCGCATGGTCTTGAACATGGCATGAGCGCGCATCATCATGACCTGCCGCACGGCGCGGGCCTCATTATGATCGCCCGTGCTTATCACACGTGGATGATCGATCACGGTGCCGCACCCGAGCGCTATATCGACATGGCGCGCCTGATGGGCAATGCCGCCGCGGATGATCCGCACGATTTTGTGATTGAGCTCACGCGCCTGATGGAGGCTTGCCATGTGGCAGACCTTGCCATGAGCGAGTGGGGGATTACGGTCGAAGAGCTGCCGGCCATCGCGCACAACGCTCTGACGACCAACGCCGTTCTGTTTAGCCACGACCCCGTGACGCTGACCGACCCCGACGTCGTCGAAATCCTTAAGCGAAGCTACCGCTAACTACCTTGCTGTTTTGTCTCAATCTGTAACATCTGCAGCCGTTTTTGCCGAGTAACTGTTACAGATTGAGATTTTCTCCTTAGGGGGATTTGAATGTCTCGATTTGTAACAGTTAGACGGGAATTCGGGCTCTAGATGTTACAGATTGAGATAATCGCGTCGCGAAAATAAAAACCTCCGCAGGGGTGCTTCCCTTGCGGAGGTTTTCTTACTCGTTGAGTAGCCTTACGGTTTCGGCGGCCATGTTCTCGACCGTCATGCCGTTCTGTGCGAGCAATTCGTTGGGGTCGTAGCGGTCGGGGAAGCCCTTGGCGATGCCGAAGGTGCGGGTACGCACGGGCGTGCAGGCCAGGTAGCACGCCACGCGCTCGCCCCAGCCGCCGTCCAAGATGCCGTCCTCGAGGGTGACGACGACGCGATGCTCGGCGGCAAGGCTGTCGAGGAACTCGCGGTCGAGCTCGGTTGCGAAGCGCGGGTTGACGAGCGTGGCTTCGATACCGTACTCGGCGGCCAAGCGGTTTGCCACACGCTCGCCTAGCTCAAAGAAATCGCCGAGCGCGAGCACGGCAACGTCGCGACCCTGGCGCACCACGTTGTAGCGAACGGCGCTGTAGTCGGTGTCCTCGGCAGGTGCCAAATCGGGGCGGCTCACCAGGCCGATGCCCGGTACACGAATCGCCACGGGATGCTCGCGGTGGTCGAGCGACCAGCTCAGCATGGACAGGTATTCCTCCATACAGGCCGGCGCCAAGTAGTGCATGTTGGGAAGAGCGCCCAGCATGGAAATATCAAAGAACGAGAGGTGCGTCTCGGATGTGGTGCCAAAGATCGACGCGCCAAACACCAAGATGGTTGCGGGGGCATCGTTGAGGCACAGGTCGTGCCACAACTCGTCGTAGGCGCGCTGCAAAAACGTGCCGTACACACCAAAGACTGGCTTAGCGCCCGAGCGCGCAAGCGCGGTGGCAAAGGTCACGGCGTGCTCCTCGGCAATGCCCACATCGACGAACTGTTTGCCGGCGGCAGCGCGAAACTCGGGTGTAAAGCCCATGATGTAGGGTGTGGCGGCCGTGATGCCCACGACCTGCGGATCGCGCTCGATGGCGGCGCTGAGCGCCTCGCCCGTAATGTCGGCGTAGGTGCGCGGCGCAGGCTCGCTCGGATGGCCCGGGCAGAGCTTGCGCCCGGTCGCCATGTCAAACGGACCCACGTGGTGCCAGCGCTCGGGGTCGTTTTGGGCTGGCTCAAAGCCCTTGCCCTTGGCGGTGGAGACGTGCAGCACGATGGGATGATCGATATTGCGCAGTTCCTGCAGCGCGTCGACCAGGGCCAACACGTCGTTGCCGGCGTCCAAATAACGGTAGTCGAGTCCCATCGCGCGGAAAACGTTGCGCTCACAGGTGCCGTTGCTGGTGCGCAGCTCGGCCAGATTGCGATAGAGGCCACCGTGGTTCTCGGCGATGGACTGGTCGTTATCGTTGACGATGATGATCAGGTTGCTGTCAAGTTCGGCGGCATTGTTGAAGCCCTCAAACGCCAAGCCGCCCGAAAGCGAGCCGTCGCCAATGATGGTGATGACGTTGTAGCTGTCGCCCGCCAGATCGCGGGCGTGTGCCAAGCCGCAGCCCAGGCTCACCGATGTGGAGGTGTGGCCCATGGCGAACAGGTCGTGCTCGGACTCGTCGGGATTGGCAAAGCCAGAAGCCTCGCCAAAACGTTCCGGATCGATATAGGTATACGCGCGCCCGGTCAGCGCCTTGTGGGCGTAGGTCTGGTGCGAAACGTCAAAGACAATCTTGTCGATGGGGGAGTTAAACACGCGATGGAGCGCGACCGTGAGCTCAACGACGCCTAGGTTGGGGGCAACGTGTCCGCCGACAGCGGCGGAGCTTTCGAGGATGGCGTGGCGAATCTCGCCGCAGAGCAGCGGAAGCTCGGCGCGGTCGAGAGCCTTGACGTCCTCGGGCGTTGTCGTTTGCGTAAGCAGCATCGTTGTGGGTTACTCCATGCGAATCGAGCGCCGGCGCTCCCTCGGCCGACACAATTGCACAAGACAGTCTCGCACATTTTGGCGTTTGATATGTGACGGCGGCGCGGTAATTCGACAACTGGTGGGGCAAAACGTTTTGTCCGATGCCATACTAATGTGTTCCATGATGTTTTTATCGATTGTGCACAGGCCGTGGCTTGTCGCCGTGGGCCGCTGGAAGGAGGCAGCATGTCCGATGCCGTTCGTGCCGAGAAGATCGCGCACGAGGTCGACTATGCCGCCCGCCAGCTGGCCCAAGCGGGCCGCTTGGGCCTGACGCGCGAGTTTATCCAGCATGGCGATGTGACGGTGTATACGCATGTGACCTCGGTGGCGCGGGCGAGCCTGTCCTTTGCCGAGCGCCTGGGCCGCGTCGGTGTCTCGGTCGACCGCGCCTCGTTGCTGCGCGGGGCCCTGCTGCACGATTACTTTCTCTATGACTGGCACGATCCCGACCCAAGCCATCGGCTGCATGGCTTTCGGCATCCGTTTTTTGCCCTGGCGCGTGCGGAGGAAGATTTTGAGCTGACGTCTCGCGAGCGGAATATTATCGTGCGGCATATGTTTCCGCTGGTGCCGGTGCCGCCGACGTGTCGTGAGGCATGGATTGTGTGCCTGGCGGATAAATGGTGTGCTCTGCGCGAGACGGTCGCCGGTCGTCTGCGGCGCAAAGACGTGACGGTCGATAGCGTGAGTAGCGAATCGAGCGAAAAGAGGAGAGGGTAGACGGTGGAAACCGCGATCGACATGGCGTTTAGCGGCGCGACGCTTGCCGCCTGCCCGCTCTCGGCACTGGTGCTCTCGTTTGCCTTCTACGGTTTTTGCGGCTGGGCGTGGGAGTCGACGGTCTGCGCCATGCTCAATCACGGACGATTTGCCAACAGTGGCTTTTTGTTGGGACCGTGTTGTCCTATCTATGGTGTGGGCGGAATAGCCTGCTGGCTTTTGCTGCGCGGGATTCCGGATGCCTCGAGCCAGTTTGTCGCTGCAGCGCTCGTATGCAGCGTGATTGAGTACAGCGTAGGCGTGCTGTTGGAAAAAACAACGGGCGCTCGCTTTTGGGACTATTCGCACCTGCCGTTTAACCTGCACGGACGCATCTGTCTGTACTGGGCATGCGCGTTTGGCTTGGGTGCGTTGTGCATCTGCCGTTTAGTGGAGCCGGCATTGCTGGGGCTGCTTGGCCATCTGCCGGTGCTGATTGTGCGGCTGTCCGCCTTTATCGTCGCGGTCGCGATGATGGTCGACGCGTTGTGCTCGTTGGCGAGCTGGCGGCGTCTGTCCGATCAGCTGGAGCGCGTCCGGGCCGACCTTGCCGACCGCATCAATGAGTCGCTTGCCGATGCGTCCGACTCCATGCTCGAACGTATTCCCGATTCGGCGATCGACTCGGTGGCGCAGACGCACATCCACGGCCGTGCCGTTAACGCGTGGCTGGTCGAGCTGGGCGACGCGGCGCTCGATGCCCTGCGCGAGAAGGCTTCGATGCCGACGTTTATCTCGGATGGTGCTCGCGGCCTGGCGCTTGCCGCCCGCCGCGTGGCCGATGCCGCACCGAGCATGCCGCGTCCGTCGCTCAGTCGTCGCCTTGCCGGCAAGGGCATAAGCCGTCCGGTGCCGAGCGTGTCACTCAGCCGCCGCGACCTGCGCTTCTTCAATGCCTTCCCGCGCTTGCGTATCAACCGCTACGAGGGCGTCATCCGAGCTACCGACCTCCGCGACCGAGCCCGCGAGCTGTTCCGGCGCTAGTCGGGACGGGCGCGCTCGCGGCTTCCTTGCTCGCGTATTTCCCGTTGGTTTCGCGCCCGTTGCCGCGCCGTTTCCAAGATTGCGGCACCGTTTCCATTCGACAACGCAGCGTTTAACAACGCCGTATCTGGTCTACACCAGTTGCCCCTCGGCCGCATTATGGGCGCCGACAACGTTCATGCGATCAAGGGGGAGCGAATGTACGATACGGGATCGACAACGTTTATGCTCATCTGCACCATGCTCGTGTTTTTAATGACACCGGGTCTGGCGTTTTTCTATGGCGGCCTGTCCAGGCGCAAAAATGTCATCAACACCATGCTCATGTGCTTTGGCGCCATTGGTCTGGTTGGTGTGCTGTGGATTGTTGCCGGCTGGTCTCTGGCCTATGGCGGCGACGGTTCGAGTCCGTTTATTGGAGGCCTTGACCAGCTGCTGTGCCTGCCGGTGCTCAACCAGGTGCTGCAGGCGGCCGAGGGCAATGCCGCGGACGGTGCCGTCTACCCGGAGATTATCAACATCGCCTTCCAGATGGCGTTTGCCATGATCACGGCGGCTATCGTCACGGGCAGCCTGGCCGGCCGCGTTAAGTTTGGTGCCATGACGGCCTTCCTGGGCATTTGGCTGCTCGTGGTCTATGCGCCGCTCGCCCACATGGTCTGGGGCGGCGATGGCTCCTTTATCGGCGACATCATCGGCGCGCTCGACTTTGCCGGCGGCGACGTGGTACACATTTCGTCCGGTCTGACGGGCCTGATTCTCTGCTTAATGCTCGGCCGCCGTCGCGGCTTTGGCATGGTGAGCTATCGTCCGCATAACGTGCCGTTTGTGGCGCTGGGCGCCGGCCTGCTTTGGTTTGGCTGGTTTGGCTTTAACGGCGGTAGCGAGTTCAAGGCCAACGCCGTGGCGGCGCTTGCCATCCTCAACACCGTGACGGCCAGCGCGGCGGGCATGGTCTCGTGGCTTGCCGTCGAGCGCGTGCACACCGGTCGTCCCACGCTGGTGGGCGCCAGCACCGGTCTGGTTGCGGGCCTTGTGGTGGTCACGCCCGGCGCAGGCTTTGTCGAGTCGTGGGCGGCGCTGGTCATGGGCCTGATCGTATCGCCCGTCTGCTACCTGGCCATCAGCCATCTTAAGACCAAGTTTGGCTACGACGATGCGCTCGATGCGTTTGGCTGCCACGGTATCGGCGGCATCTTGGGCGGCGTGCTCACGGGCCTGTTCTGCGTGCCGGAGCTTTCGTGGACCGGTAAGGGCGGCCTGTTCTACACGGGCGACGTGTCGCTGCTCGTCTCGCAGATCTTGGGCATTGTGGTGACGGTTGCTATTGTGCTGGTGCTCGACTTGGTGATCGCCACGGTGGTCAAGGCGCTGTTCCACGGCAGCCTGCGCGTGGACGAGGCCGACGAGGCGCTGGGCCTGGATGCGAGTCAGCACGGCGAGAGCGCGTATCCCTCCTTCTCGGGACTCGATTAACAGCTTCCCCAAGCACCGCACCTTGCCCTTCAAACCGTCGCGCGGCTTCCCCAGGCACCGCACCTTGGGTTTCAAACCGTCGCTTGCGTACAAAAGTACGCGGCGCTCCTCTTTCAACCCAATCTGCGGCACCTGGGAAACCCGCGTCATTGAATGGCAATTCATTTCTTTATTAAAGAGAGGAATTCACTATGAAGAAGATTACGGCGATCGTTCGTGCTGAGAAGCTTGAGGTTCTTAAAGACGCGCTGTTTGCTGCTGATGTTCGTGGCATGACTATCAACCAGGTACAGGGCTGCGGCTCACAGCATGGCTGGAAGGAATACGTGCGCGGCAACGAGTTGCTTGTCAACACGATCCCTAAGGTGCAGTTCACCCTTATCTGCGCCGATGAGCACGTCGACAGCATTGTCGAAATTATCTGCAACGCCGCCCGCACCGGAGCCGTCGGCGATGGCAAAATCTGGGTCGAGCCGGTCGAAGAAGTTATCCGCATCCGTACTGGCGAACACGGCCCTTCTGCGGTGTAGGACAATCTTTCGACTGACGGGCGTGCCTCTCTTGGGGCGCGCCCGTTCTCGTCTACAATATCGTGCAGACGAAGGAGAGGCATGCCCATGATCAAGATGTTTGCGAGTGACTTAGACGGAACGCTGCTGAACGCCCTGCACGAGGCAGATGGAACCATCCGCCGTGCCATTCGCGAGCTGACCGAGGCCGGCCTGCATGTGGTTCCCGCGACCGGACGCTCGACGCTGCCGGTCGGCGAGCATGGCTTTACGGGCCTGGCGCTCGATGCCTGCTGCTCTAACGGCTCCATCGTGCGCGACAGTCATGGCGAGGTGCTCAAAACCTGGACCATCGATCCGCAGGTTACCGAGGAGCTGCTCAAGGCGTTCCCGGACATTTGCTTCGACTGCTCCACGCCCGACGGCATGTTCTCGAGCGGTTCGTTCGAGATGCACCAGGCGGGTTTTAAGAAGGACAGCCCTATCAAGCGCATCGTGATGCGCGGCATGCGTGCGCGTGGCGGGTACCACGAGGAACAGTATTTCGACCAGTCGATCGGTGACATCCTGCGCCACGATGTGTGCAAGATCAACTGTCGCGTGACCTCGCCCGAGCTGGAGCGCGACCTTAAGGCGTATTTGGCCGAGCGCTCGGACCGTGTGGTCAACGCGCCGTTTGATCCGGTGATGTTCGAGATCACGGACGTGGCGTGCAACAAGGGCGAGAGTGTGGCCTGGCTGGCGGGCTACTACGGCATTGCCGAGGACGAGGTCGCGGTCTATGGCGACGGCGGCAACGATATCGCCATGCTCAAGCGTTTCCGCCACAGCTATGCGACCAAAAACGCTAGCGATGCGGCTAAAGCCGCCGCGAGCGCAACTATCGGCAGTTGCATGGTCCACGCCGTCCCCAAACACATGCTCGCCACCATGCACAAGCAAAACTCTCGCACCGTCATCGAATAATGTGACAAAGGGGCAGCCCCTTTGTCACAGGGGTCTGTGTTCTTGGAATACGAACATATATTCGCATATACAACTACGCTTTGATAGAATCGGTATCGTTGGCGGCAGTTCCATGTGCCGGGCAGCGCCCTCCACCTGATGGGAGGTGATGCCCATGACCGATTTGATTGATTTCGTGAGACTTCTGACCGCTTTGGTCTCGTTCTTCACGGCGCTCGTCGGCCTTTCCGAGGCACTCAAGCAGCGTTCGAAGCGCAACAGAAGGGGTCGCCGCCGCTAAGGCGTTGACCCCCTAATGCAAACAACGGCGCTGCCCAGCTTTCCAGAACTTGGGCTGCCGTCGACACTATTCTACCCACGAATGACATTTTGAACAATCAGCAATGCCGCTCCAAAAGCCAGGCACAACTGGCACCTTGATTATCGACTTTATCCGAACACCTCCCACATTCATCCGCACATGTGCGGA
>CABVAY010000014.1 GCA_902496455.1 uncultured Collinsella sp. | reverse complement strand
GCGCACAGCTTGGCGGGCATGGTGTAGGTGAGCTCGGGGTCGACGATGGCGACATCAGGGGTGATGTTGAAGTCGGCCAGCGGGTACTTGATGCCCTTGGCGTAGTCGGTAATGACGGAGAACGCGGTGACCTCGGTAGCGGTGCCGGAGGTAGAGGAGATGGCGCAGAAATGAGCCTTCTGACGCAGCTCAGGGAAGCTGAACGGCTGGATGATGTTATCGAAGGACTCCTCGGGATACTCGTAGAAGACCCACATGGCCTTAGCGGCATCGATAGGCGAGCCGCCACCGATGGCGATAATCCAGTCGGGCTCGAACTCGCGCATGGCCTCGGCGCCCTTCATGACCGTCTCGATGGACGGGTCGGACTCGACGCCCTCGAACAGCTTGACCTCGAAACCGCCTTCCTTAAGGTCGTTCTCGACGTCCTGCAGGAACCCGCCGCGGCGCATAGAGCTGCCGCCAGAAACGATGATGGCCTTCTTGCCCTTGAGGTTCTTCACCTCGTGGCGAGCGCCCTCACCAAAGTACAGATCGCGAGGATTGGTAAAACGTCCCATACTGTGCCTCCTAAACAAGCCCCTCTTAGACTTGCGTATATAACGGAGCACCCAATTGGCTCCGTTAGGACCGGTTTGCGCGTTGCCGGCGATGACAATGCGCGATGTCTAAACGTCTCAACGCTCAGACAAACACTATTTTACCGTTCTGGTTGGTCAGTTATTCACCTAAAGCCGCCAATGATGAAACGTTTTTTCTATCCCTGAAGACCCTTGTGCGGCATTCATACTCCCAAGCTGGGCAAACGTTTTATCAAGGTTGACTACATATCCCGGGCAGGACAGTGCCCCTCCAAAATATGCACCGTTCGCCGCCAAAAATCGACCGTTTGCGGCACCGTGATACCACTCGGCCGTCCATGGTGCCGACATTTGTGCGACATCCGTCTTCGTGGTGCAAAGGTGCAAGTCCAAGTGCGGCACCCCCGGTGTGCCACATGCGGGTAAACTAGAACCTTATATAGAAACATCTGAACCCTAACCGCAGCAAAGGAGGCCCCATGGCATTCGATCCCATTCAAGAGGATTGCCATCGCCTCGTTCTTGAGGCCTTGCGCCGCGACAATATCCCGCTCACCGACGCTGCCGCCGTAGAGCGTCTGATGGAACAATTCACCCGCGACCCCGCACCGCTCATCGTGCACGACCGCGACCGCGCCGGACACCTCATTGCCAAGGTGGTCGAGGCCGTCGACTACCGCATTCCCTTTATCCCCGACGATGCCCAGGCAGAGCAGGAAGAGGCAGCTGCCGAGAACATGCTCCGCGAGGCGGCCGCACTCGATCCGGCCAACTGGGATGCCCAGCGCATGCTGACGGCACTCACCGCCGAATCCAACGAGGAATACGTGCAGTACCTGGTGTCCAAGTGCGACGAGGTGGAGCACGATCTGGCGCTCAAGATCGCTTCGGCGCAGGACCCCTACGAGCGCGAGGCCGCAGGCGACCTTACGCGCCGCCCCTATCTGCGCTGGCTTGCCGCCTTGGCATCGCGCGCCCTCATTAGCGGACGCTACCGCATGTCGCTCGAAGCCGCAAACCGCAGCCTGGACTTTGCACCCAACGACCCCGCTGGTGTCCGCCACACCGCGATGCTCGCCATGGCAAAGCTCGAATACCCCGCCGAGGAGCTCAAGCGCTTTCGCTCTATCCACTCCGTGCCGTACCTCGCGAATACCCCGCTGCGCCGCCGCCCCAAAGATGCGGAGCGCGACTTGGACCCGTGGACGCTCATCGCACTGATGAGCGCAGCCTGGCGCGAGCTGGACTACGAGGGCGCCGAGCACTACCTGCGTATCCTTGCACGCTCGTGTCCGCACGCGGCCGAGGCGCTCTACTTCCAAACCGAGTTTCCCGATGGCGTCTATGCCCGCGTCAACGTGGGTGCGGGCTCCACCGACGAGCTTGTCCTTGCGCTATCCGAGGCGACGCCGGTACTGCAGGAGGGCCTGGGCGCCCCCGACAACGCCAGCTTTGCCGCCTGGGTCGCCACCAACGATATCGTGCGTTCCCAAATCGATGAGCGCATACTGCGGGCGGCCGAGCAGGGTTTGCCGTTTAAGGGAGGAGACCTCTAATGGATCCGAGCGTCTACATCCCCGCCTACCTGGAGCGCGCCTACGTTGCGTCGCACCCCGAGCTCACCGATGCAGCACGCGAGCTTGTCCATAACGACATTAGCGCGAATCCCCAAAAGTACGCGCAGTCCGAGCATGCCCAGGCGCTGCTGTCCTATGCCGGTGTTCATCGCCACCTGCTCGACGAGCTCCATCGCATCGAGGACATGGGCAGCGACGAGGAATTCGAGCAGACGCGCAATCGTCTGTTCGACGACATGCGCGATGAGCTGCTCAAGATTGTCCGCGTCGATGCGTATGTCCTCGATGCCCAGCTGCTCGCCATCATCCTGGCTGACACGCCCGTTGACGCCTGCCTGGGCGACCTGATGAAGCTCGAGGCGACCACAACCGATTACCTGCAGCAAAGCGTGCCCGGGTTCGACATGGAAGCCCCGCACTACTGGGCCAATAAGGTTTTGACGGACGGTGTGACGGCGGCAGAGCTCACCGTGAGCGAGCCGGCTCTTATCGGGTGGCTTCACACACTCGAGGCCATCTCGCAGCTGTGCATGGCGAGCGCTCGCTACCGTGCTGCCGCCAACTACGCCCGCCGTGTTCTTAAGGCGGAAGGCTACCCCACCCGAGCCGCAGGCACCGTGTTGCTCGCCCTCGCTCGCCTGGAAGACCAGGACGGCTTTTTTGCCCTGGCCCACCAGCTCGAGGAAGAGATCGGGGCTGACGCGCTCGAGAACTCTCCTTGGTATCTGCTCGCCCGCACGATTCTGCTGTTCAAAACAAACAAGATGCGCCCGGCGACACGCGCGCTGCGTGAGTTTGCCAACCGTTGCGAGGGCGGTGCGTTCTTCTTACTGAACCCCATGTACCAGACACCGTACCTTCCCTGCCGGCCCGAGCCACACGATCCCTGGGATCTTTCGCACCAGGCCGTTTGGGAAGCGGACGGTATTATCTCGGACACTCCCGACTTTGCCCCCTGGGCCAATGCCTGCGAAGACGTGTCGCAGCTTGCCCAGGAATTTGCGCGCCGCTACGGTTTTTAGTGACGCACTCGACCCGACCATGTCGTTTACGTTAGGAACGGTTTCATGAACCTCCGCTCATCTCTTGCCTGCACCTCGAGCGATATCGCTCGCTGGGGGCTGCGCTCCGTCCTTAAGCGCCAGGGTGGCGTGCTTCCCGGCCGCATCGCCATGAAGATCGACCCCGAGTTGCTGAGCGACCTCGCTGCCCTTGTCGACCGCAGCGTGGTGATCACCGGCACCAACGGCAAGACCACCACCTCCAACCTCATCGCCGACGCCGTTGCCGCCAGCGGCGCCACCGTGGTATGCAACCGCGCCGGCAACAACATGGAGCCGGGCGTGGTGGGCGCACTGCTCGAGGCGCGCAGCGGCCTCAAGCGAGCCGGTGGCAAGCGCGTGGGCGTTTTTGAGTGCGATGAGCTTTACACCGTACGCGTTCTGCCCAAGCTCAAGCCGACGTACTTCGTGCTGCTCAACCTGTTCCGCGACCAGCTAGATCGCTATGGCGAGATCGATCACACCCAGGAGGTCATCGCCCATGCGTTGGAGCTTTCGCCGGCAACAACGCTCATCTACAACGCAGACGACCCGCTGTGTGCCGCGATCGCCGCACGCGTTCCCAATGCAAGCATCGCCTTTGGCATCGACGGCGCCACCAACACCGAGTCCGACCGTATTAGCGACTCGCGCTTTTGCTCACAGTGTAACGCGCCGCTGGAGTATGACTACGTGCAATACGGCCAGCTTGGCGCATACCATTGCCCCTCGTGCGGTTGGGCACGCCCCGCACTGGTCCGCCGTGTGACGGGCGTGAAGCTCGGCTGCGACGGCTACGGCTTCGACCTGGTCTTTGGATCTGCGCCCGACGCGGCTGCCGTACACATCGCCACACGCTACAACGGTCTGTACATGGTCTATAACGTTGCCGCCGCCTTCTTTGCCGCACGCGAGTTGGGCGTGGACACGGCGTTTCTACAGCCTACGCTCGATGCCTACGTCCCCGCCGGCGGACGTATGGGCCGCTGGGAGATCGCCGGCCGTACCGTCGAGGCAAACCTGGCTAAGAATCCCGTGGGCTTCGATCGCCAGATCCAGTCCATTAAAACGGCAGGCGGCAGGCTCTGCGCCTTCTTCCTGAACGACAACGACGCCGACGGCCACGATGTCTCGTGGATCTACGACGTCGACTTCGAGCGCATCGCCGACACACCGGGTCTTGTCGCCTTTGCCGGAGGCACGCGTGCGCACGACATGCAGGTACGCCTCAAGTACGCCGGCATCGATGCCGCGATTATCTCGGACGTCGCGCAGGCAATTGGCGCCGTTGCGGATGAAGCCGCAGGCGACACTTTCTATGCCGTCGCCAACTACACGGCCTTCCCGCCGCTGGTCAAAGAACTCGATGGGCTGAAGGGTGCCGATGCAGCCACGGTTGCTGCCCGCGCTGCAACGTGTGCCGATGGCAGTGCCGTCCCCGTCGGCATCGCGCCAGTCGAGCTTTCGCGCCCGCTGCGCATCGTCTACCTGTACCCCGATGCCCTCAACCTCTACGGCGACGGCGGCAACGTTATCGCCCTCGAGCGTCGCTGCGCCTGGCGCGGCATCCCCGTTCGCGTGGACGAGGTCCGTATGGGCGAGTCACTCGATCTCACCGATGCCGATATCGTCATGATGGGTGGCGGCTCCGACCGCGACCAGCTAGCCGTGGCACACGAGCTGCTCGCCCAAAAAGACAAGGTCGCATCCTATGTTGAGGATGGCGGCTCGCTGCTCGCCATCTGTGGCAGCTATCAGCTGCTCGGCCGTTCGTACTATATGGGCGAGGATCGCATTGAGGGTCTGGGGGTCATTGCCGCCGAAACCGTACGCGGCTCCGACCGCCTGATCGGCAACGTAGCCGTCAAAACCGACCTGGCACCTGAGCCCTTTGTGGGATTCGAGAACCATGGCGGCCGCACGCTTTTGGACGCCGATGCCACGCCGCTCGGAACGTCCGTCGTCACGGGCACCGGCAACAACGGCGACGATGGCTTTGAGGGCCTGATCTACAAGGGCGTCATCGGCACGTACCTGCATGGCCCGGCGCTGCCCAAGAACCCCGAGCTCACCGACTGGTTGATCGCCCATGCCCTCGAGCGCCGTGGCGATGCACAGGCCGCCGCCCTGCTGCCGCTCAAGCCCCTCGACGACACCTACGAGCACGCCGCCCACGACGCCGCCATGAAGCTCCTCCCCTAGCACCTCACCACCACAAAGGGGACAGGCACCTTTGTGGTGGTTTTTCAGTTTGCCAACGATATGTGAACGGCTAAAAAAGTCTGCTATACTCTTTCCCGCTGTCCCCATCGTCTAGCGGCCAAGGACGCCACCCTTTCAAGGTGGATATCGCGGGTTCGAATCCCGCTGGGGGCACCATTTGCATTTTGTACGAACCCGCTGGATGTCAAGTCTGGCGGGTTCGTTGTTTTCCACGTCGTAGTTCAGCGTCACTATGCACTCTTCGTCGCTCACGCTCGCCTGGTATACGAACGCCTTCAATAGAGTCGCGTCGTCCAGGGCGGAGCCGCATTGCAGGAAGTCGGCCAGCCGCTCGGGGTCTATCTGATCGTCCCTGATCGCCTCAAGGTCGAGCTTGGCGCGGTCGCGCTGATGCTCAAGCTCCGCTATGCGCTCCTTCGCGCCCGGGGCGATTATGCCCTGTTCGATGGCGTTCAGGATGTTCTTCAGGCCGCGCTCGGCGGCCGAGAGCGATTGGGCGGCCTGCTTGCGCCTCGCCGCCACCTCTGCCCCGTCCGAGCTTTCCGCCACCATGCGGGCTATCCTCAAGGCCTCCTCGCGGTCTTGCAGAAGAGCCCGCAGCGCCTTGACGATCTCGCCCTCAAGCTCCTCGCGCCTGACGGGCTTAACGCATCCGTCGTGGCAGCGGTAGTACTCGTACTTGCGGTTGCCGCGCCCGCGCCCGCTCACGCCTTGCAGGTTGCGCCCGCAGCCCGCGCAGATCGCCTTGCCAGAAAGGGCGAAGTCGCCCCAGCTCTCCGCGCTGCGCTCCTTGGCCGCGCGTATGCCCTGTGCCTCCATGAACGTCACCTCGTCGATGATCGCGGGCATGCCGCCCTCTTTGACAACGCCGCCCCACTCGTAGCGCCCCGTGTACTTCCGGTTCTTCACCATCCGCTCGACCATCGAGTAGCCGCACGGGTTTCCCTGCGAGGTCTTGACCCCACGTGCCGCGAAGTCGCGTGCTATCGAGTTGGTGGTCTCCTTTGCTATGCGCCGCTTGAACGCCTCGCGCACGAAAGCGGCCTCGTCCTCGTCGATCACGTACTCGTCGGCCTCGTTGCTGGCGTAGCCGAACACGCGCACGCCGTTGGTCTTGCACTTGAGCGCGTTGCCCTCCATGCCGCGCCTCGTGCGGATCGCGGTCTTCTTCGACTCGCATGCCGCAAGGCCCTCAAGCAGCTTCTCGTAAATGATGCCCTCGGGCGAATCTGGTATCTGTTCAAGCGCCGAGACGAGCTTCACGCCGTGCTGGGCAAGCTCGCGCTTGTATATGGGCGCGTCGTACTCCCCACGGGAGAAGCGATCCATCATGTACACAAGTACTATGTCGGATTCGCCCGCGTTGGCTATCATGCGCTGGAACTCGGGGCGGTCGTCGGTGCGGCCCGATATGGCGTAGTCGCAGTACTCGGCGGCGATGGCATAGCCCTCGCGTTTGCACCAGTCGCGGCACACGCGCAGCTGGTCGTCTATCGAGGCCTCGCGCTGCTTGTTGCATGAAAAGCGGGCGTATATCACCGCTGTTTTTGGCATAATATGAAACGGCCTCCTTTCAGAGGTTCTGTGGAAAGCCCCACGGGTAGCGCTGCAACGCTGTGACCCCGTGGGGCTTTTTTTCTTTACCTATATAAGACGGTAAACGAGTACAGCATCATGTCGCTGTCGCGCGTGTTGGCGCTGACGGCCATCTTGACATCGACGACTTGACAACCTTTGTCCTGGATGCGCGACAGCGTTCCGTCGATGCGCTCGGTAACCTTGTCCTCAAGCTGCGTGGCGGTCGAATACATGGCCTTGCCCGCGACCTGGAACACGAGGGCGTGAACCTTCCCGTCGCTCACGATGAACTCGTCCGCATCGCTAGCCATCTTCTTAGCGGCGCTTTTGTTGAACATTCCCATGTGTTATTCCTTCCGTTCGCCAGTATCCCAAGGCCCCGTACCCAATAGTTCGTCAACGGAGCATTCGTAATACCTTGCAAGCTTTATGAGCTTTGATCCATTGATTTCGCGTTGCCCGCTTTCCATCATCGAGTAAGCGGGAACACCTATACCGAGAACAGCGGCCACTTCGGGCTGCTTCTTCCCATACTTGAGTCTTGTTTCCTTGAGACGGAATTGCGTGCCCACTGTGCCCTCCTTGCTTCTATAGGCACATTGTACAAAAAAATTTACAAATAGTGAATTCCTTACTTGCAAAAGGTCAGAAGTTCTTCTATATTCACTAATTGTGAAGTTCACAAATAGTGAAATGGAGGTGCATATGAACCCGATCGCAAGCGAGCGAGTTCGAATCGGTCTTAGCCAAGAAGATTTGGCAACGAAGCTCGGACTCAAAAGCCGCGCCACTGTTGCTAGCTACGAAAGTGGCGGTGAAATCCCCGGCTCGAAGCTCGTAGCCATGACGAAGATTTTCCATTGCTCCGCAGACTACCTGCTTGGACTTACGGAGAACAGGACGGGGGCCTAAATGGCCGAACAGCAGACGCCCACCAAGCAGCAGGCAGAAAAGCCCAAAACGCCGCGCGAGCTGGCATTCGACCACATGTGCGACGTGCTGGTCAAGGCGTACCGGGAAAGCGAGCAGAAAGGCGAGAAGCAGGCGCGATGAGGCAGTGGTCGACACGTGAACTCAAGTACCTCGAAGAGCACGCGGGCGAAGGCGCTAAAGCGATAGCCAAGGCGCTGGGACGTTCGGAAGACTCGGTTAAGTGGCAAGCGCAACACTGCGGACTCTCACTCCGCAAGCGGAGCCAGTGCCCAAACTGCGGCAGATGGACATTCCGTCCCCTGAACCGGATCAACGGCTGGTGCATCGAGTGCACGAAGGAACTTCACATGTCCGACCTAGCCGAGCAGGCCAACGCCATGCGAGAGGAGACGGTTAGGGAGAAGAGGAACAACCAGGAGCGACAGCGCTACTACAGCGCAAAGAGCCGCGCCAAGAAAAAGCAAAAATAGGCACACCAAAAGCCACACGTGCTATGACCTGCGGAAACATCAGAAAGGAGCACGAAATGCAAAGCAAAAAGAAAGCGAGCGCCCCCAGCTACCACACTCCGAGCGCCCGCATGAACCGCATCGAGAACGATGCTTCGACCATCATACCATTCGAGCGCAAGCCCCGTCCCACCGCGAAGGAGATGCAGGACGCCTCCCAGTTCAAGGCTGGCGTTTTGGTCGGCTTCCTAGCCGCCACAATCATCTTCCTCATCGTCCTGTGGGCGTGGGTAATCCCCACGATGGACGGCGCTGTGGCAACGGCCCAGCAGGCATACGAGACCACGGCGGGTGTCGTCCATGCGTAACGACGAGCGCTACAGCCCCAAGCCGCAGAGCAACCAGCTTGAGATATTCGGCCTCGGCTCCGCAGGCGAGCAGGACTTCCAAGAGGCCCGCAAGTGGATCGAGGACAACCCAGGCGCTTGGAACTTCATGGTGGAGAATGCCGTGAGGCTCAACCGCAAGGGCTACGTGTCGGTCAACTACCTGGTGAACATGGTGCGCAACGAGCTGCACGTGGCCTGCAAGAACGGCATCGCCCCGAGCCTGGCCCGCATCATGGAGGCCCGCTACCCGCAGCTGAAGGGCGCTTTCAACAAGCACCGCAGCCAGTCGGACGGTTTCAGCGAATGAGCTGGGTTCAAACGCTGGCGGCGACTGCGCGGGTCGTGGTTCCGGTTCGCGAGGTCGTGGGCAAGCAGCGCCCCCGCACCGATTACCGCAACCACCGCACCTACACCCCCACCAAGACCCTGAAGGCCGAGAAGGAGGTGCGCGACGCGTGGCGGGCCGAATACGGCGAGACCTTCGCCGGGCACGACGGCCCCGTGAGGATGCGCATATCCACCTACCGACCGCTCGCTAAGAGCAACCCCAAGTATTGGGAAGGGCGCTCCGACATGGGAAAGCCCGACTGGGACAACGTGGGCAAGCTCGTCTGCGACTCGCTCAACGGCCTTGCCTTCAAGGACGACCAGCAGGTGATCACCTGCACCGTGGACAAGCGCCCGAGGCCCTGCCACGGGACGCAACCGTTTATCAGCATCCACATCGAGTACTTCGTCGAGGAGTACGTGAAGGAGAAGAAATGAAGCACTTCGAGAACAACGTGAACGACGGCATGAGCCGCACCGACAGCATCGAGACGCTTATCGACCTCACCAGCTGCATCGCCGTGAACGCCCTCATGGTGGCGGGCGGCGAGGCCGAGGCCGACGAGAAGGACGCGGGCGCTTGGTGGGCCATGATCGCCCTGGCCGAGGCCGCGCTTGAAAGCTACCCCGATGACGTGCGCGCCAAGGGCTACCAGGTCGTCAACGAGAACACCAACCGGGAGCTTGTGGAGCAGGCGCGCCGCAAAGAGGCCGAGCAGGCCGCCAAGCACGTCATGAGCATCATCTTCGGCGTGAAGAAGGAGGACTAGCCGTGGCATCCGCAGTGAGCATCCGCGCCTTCTTCAAGCAGGCCACCATCAAGGGCGGCACGGCCACCTTGCAGTTCGAGGTACTTATGGAGGACGCGAACGCCTTCCCCATGATGAGGAAGAACGGCAAGTACGTGATCCTGACCGCCGAGGACACCCAGCAGGCCATGGACTTCGACGACGAGACCGGGGAGGTCTGGGATGACTAGCGAAGCCGAGAACGTTGTGGCCGAGGTCATCGAGGAGCAGGACGCATCGAGCCTGACCGTGGCCTACAAGCCGTCCGTCATCGAAGCCAACTTCGACGCCCTCGAAGCTCACGTGCGCAAGACCGTGGAGGCCTACGACGGTGCGACCTACGACCTCACCAAGAAGGGGAACATCGCAGAGGCCAAGCACGACCGCAGCTACCTCAACGGCCTCAAGAAGGAGATCGACGAGCGCCGCAAGGCCGTGAAGCGCGAGTACAGCAAGCCGCTCGACGCCTTCGAGAAGCGCTGCAAGCAGATCACGGCCATCATCGACGAAGCCGCCGACAATATCAAGGCGCAGCTCGACCAGGCCGAGGAAGAGCGCAAGGCCCGCGCCTACGCCAAGCTGCAGGAGCACTACGAGGAGTTCGCCGGGCTTCTGGCCCCCGTCGTGCCCTATGAGCGCTTCCACGAGCCGCAGTGGCTCAACAAGACCTTCGGCGAGATCAAGGCTTGCGAGGCGCTTGAGGCGAAGGTCTCCAAGCTGGCGGGCGACTGGGAAACGCTCAAGTCACAGTTCGAGGGCGAGCCTTTCTATGCCGAGGCCGAGCGCGAGCTGTTCGCGACCCTCGACCTGGGCGCAGCGCTCACAGCGGCCCGCAAGGCGGCAGAAGAGGCCGCGCGCATTGCCGAGCTGAAAGCCGCCATGGAACCTGAACCAGAGCCGAAGGCCGCGCCCGAACCCGCCGGCAACTGGTATCCGGGCGGAAGCCCCATGCAGGAGATCGGCGACGAGCCTATCGGCCCCGCACCCATTGCCGCACCGGCGCCCGCGCCCGCACCAGTTGCCTCGCCGGCGCCCGTGTCGAGTGGCCCCGCAACCCCCTGCGTGATGCTCATCGACTCCGCCACGACCGACCAGATGCAGGCCATCGGGCGCTTCTGCGGGAGCATCGGCGTGAGCGGCGTGTTCAAGCGCGGCACCCTGCAGCAGGTCTACGAGCGCACGATTCGTTAGGAGCATCGAATGGCAGACGACAAGCACATGACAATCGACCAGGCGGTGGCGCAGGTTCAGCGCTCCGTGGTCGTGCCGAAGGCGCGGTACAACGCGCACGGCAACTACTACTACCGCTCGATGGAGGACATCGTTGCCGCGCTCAAGGAGCCTTGCCGTGACGCGGGCGTGTTCTTCACCCTCAACGACTCCATCGAGCAGGTGGGCGACCGCTTTTATGTGAAGGCCACCTGCCTCGTGAAGTTCGAGGACGGCACGCCCGGCGAGATCGTCATTTGCGCCTACGCCCGCGAGCCGCTCGCCCAGAAGGGCATGAGCGAGACGCAGCTCACCGGCTCGGCGTCGAGCTACGCGCGCAAGTACGCGCTCTGCGGCATGTTCGACATCGACGGCACGAGCGACCCGGACTCCCTGAACGGCGTGGAAAAGCCCAAGAAGGAGCCGCCCGTGCAGGGGCCGTTCGACGCCAAGTGCAAGGCCTGCGGCACCGCCTACCGCTTCAACAGCCGTGAGCAGTACGAGCAGTTCATCCAGAACCCCGGTTGCTGCGCGACCCCGACGTGGACGGTCTTGTAGGCCATGCAAGACCTGTACGGAGAGCGCGAGCAGCTTTTCGACCAGCTCATGCAAGAGCTTGAGGCCCTGCGCAGGACTGGCCAGCAGTACGCCGAGAACGAGGCCGAGTACCGCAAGGCGCTGCGCATAGCCATCTTGGAGGAGCGTTCCAAGGGCACGCCGGTCACCGTGATAAGCGACCTGTGCCGGGGACGCCCCGACATAGCCGAGAAGAAGCAGCTGCGCGACTGCGCCGAAGCGCTCTACAAGGCCTCGAGCGAGGCAATCATGGCAATCAAGTTGAGGATCAAGACCGTTGACGCCGACATCCAGAGGACGTGGACGAGCGGCGGCACCGGAGAAGGGAGCTTTTTGTGAGCATCAACCGAGTGAACATTACGGGCAACCTGACGCGAGACCCCGAGCTTCGCAGCACGGCGGGCGGCATGGCGGTTCTCGGTTTCGGCGTTGCGGTCAACGACCGCCGAAAGAACCAGCAGACGGGCCAGTGGGAGGATTACCCGAACTTCGTCGACTGCACGATGTTCGGCAACCGCGCCGAGGCCCTGAGCCGCATCCTGCGCAAGGGCATGAAGGTGGCCATCGAGGGCAAGCTGCGCTACAGCTCGTGGGAGGACAAGAACGGCGGCGGCAGGCGCTCGAAGCTCGAAGTCATCCCCGACGAGGTGGAGCTTCTGAGCCAGAACCCCAACGCCCAGCAGGGCCAGCCGCAGCAGTACGCGCCGCAGGGCTACCAACCGCAGGCCTACGCGCCCCAGCAGGCACCGCAGCAGGCGTACCAGCCGCAGCAAGCGCCGCAGCAGCAGGCACCCCAGTGGAACGCTCAGCAGGCCTACCAGAACCCGCCTGCCGCCCCGCAGCCGTGCCAGCAAGCACCAGCACCCGTGCCGCATTACGCGCCCCAGCAGACACCGCAGGCCCCGCAGCAAGCGCCCCAGCAGCCCGTGCAGCAGTCGATGGACGTGTACGACGACGACATTCCCTTTTAGGGGTGACGGCGGCGTGCAAGTCCTGGACTCGCTCATCGACGGGCCGCTTAGGCTTCGCAACCGCAGGGAGGGCGACGAGCTTATAGGCATGATCGTCCGGTACCTGCGCACGGGCGAGGAACCCGAGCCGCGCACCGACACCCAGGAAGCGGTGCTAACGGCCATACGGCCCGTCATGGAAACCTCCCGCTCGCGCATCGTGGCGGGAGGCAACGGCGGCAAATCGTCAAGCAACGACGCAAGCAAAGCCGAAAGCAAACGGCCAAGCAAAACGGGAAGCAAACCGCAAAGCAAAAGCGGAAGCAAAACGTCAAGCGAGCTGGCAAGCAAAGCCGAAAGCAAACGGCCAAGCGAAGAGGAAGAGGAAGTAGGAAGAGGAATTAAGGAAGAGGGAAAAGCGAGTGCGGCGCGTTTCCGCGCCCCCTCTCCCGAAGAGGTAGCCGAGTACGCAGCCGCCTATGCGGCGTCCAAGGGCATCGACCTTGCCTCGACCGACTTCGACCCAGAGCGGTTCGTTGACTTCTACGCCCAGAAGGGCTGGATGGTCGGCAAATCGCGAATGAAGGATTGGAAGGCCTCCGTGCGCAACTGGGTGCGCACCTCGAAGCCGATACGCGAGACGAAGCAGGAGGTGAGCGAAGGTGACGACTTTTCCCAGTACGACTGAGTGCCCGCATTGCGGGGCCGTACTCAACGCGCGGTACGCCCAGCTGGGCCTCAAGCGCCTGTTCTGTGGCTACGAGTCGTGCGGCTGCGAAGGGGCCGTCGCCGAGCGCGCTGCCATAGCGGCGCAAGAGCAGGCTGAGGCCGAGAAGGCCGTCGCCGAGAAGCGCAGGCGCTCGCTTGTGCGCTGCGGCGTGCCCGAGCGCTACCTGGGGCTTGACCACCCCATGGCCGACGAGCTTGCGCTTGCCATGGAGGGCGGCCAATGGCTTTACCTGTGGGGCGACGTCGGCACCCGCAAGACGACCTGCGCCGCAGCCGTGGCCATGCGCTTGTACGACCGGGGCAAGTCGCCGCTCATGGTGCCGATGTACCGCGTGCTCGACGAGATTCAGCGCAGCTTCCACGACGGCGGCGACCCCTTGAAGCGCTATGCCGAAGCGGGCTACCTGCTCATCGACGACTTGGGCAAGCGCAGGCCCACGGGCTTCGTGCTCGACAGCCTGTTCCAGCTCATCGACCAGCGCTACTCGGCGATGCGCCCCACGCTTGTCACCACGCAGTACAGGCCCAGCGACCTCGTGCGCAGGCTCGCCGAGCAGGGCGACGCCGACACGGCCAAGGCCATCGTGTCGCGGCTGCGCCACGGGGCAAGGGTGGTCGAGTTCGACGGCCCGGACGGGAGGCTCGCATGATCCTGCAAGCAAGCCAGCTGCGCGGCTGGCCGAAGGAGCGCGCCGAGCTTTACGGAAAGCCACACCTCGGGGCGCGCTACACGGGCAAGCGGTCGTACGAGCTTCTGCAAGACCGCTGCTGCGTCTGCGGCAGGCGCGCACAGAGCTGCCACCACGTGGCGCACCGAAGCTGGGGGCTTGAGTTCGAGCTTGTCACGCCGAACGGCACGTGGAGCCTGCGAAGCCCGCTGTTCGCCCTGTGCGGCAGCGGCACGACCGGGTGCCACAACCAGTTCCACGGCGGCGCGGGCCTCAGGGCCGAGTGGCGCTGGCGCTCCAAGGTGTACGAGGAGGCCTGGTGGACGGGCCAACTGCTGGAAGTCTACGAGCCGCACCACCCGGGGCTGTACGAGTACGGCTATTGGGCGATAACCGACGAACACGGAAACGAAATGATCCGAGAAGGGAAATGACCATGGAGATCAAGACTTGCGAGCAGTACGTGCTCGCACAGCTGTTCGACCAGCAGGACGAGAACGACATGCTCAACCGCGAGCTGAAGTACCGCGACGAGCGCATCGACGAGCTGACCGGGCAGATTGATGCCATCGAGGCGGCGCACGGCTCCGCGATGCAGCAGGCCATCCGCAAGGCCGGGCGCGATGCGCTCATGAGCCACTGCACGGGATACGCGTGCGAGGTGACCGACGGCGAGACGTTCGAGGACTGGTGCCTTGAGAATGTGCGCAAGTACTACCTGCCCGAGGGCATCAGCGTGCTTGCGTTCATCAAGGAGTTCGAACCTGAGCTTCGCGCGGAGTACGACAAGCAGGCTGCCGAGGCGCGCGAATGATACGTATCTATGAGCGCTCGCTCTGCCAGAGCTACGCAAGCGCATACCGGCAGGGCATCGAAATCGCCACCACGGGCACCGAGGAAGAGGCGCTTTCCATCGTCGAGGCCCTGACCGACGACAGCTACCAGTGCTTCGCACTGCTGGAAGACGGAACCGTGCTCGACCTGCGGGGCCGGTTCCCCGGTTGCGTGGAGTTGGGCTGTGAGGAGGAACGCGATGGCAACCGAGATTGAGCCACTGATTATGCCGTTCGACCCGCTTTGGGTCACCACCATCAAGCGAGAGTACCGCGAGGCCGTGCGCAGGATGGGCGAAGAGCCGGGAGACACCAAGGGCAAGGACGGCCTCACCAGCTGCATCCCGGGCAAGGGGTGCGTGATCTGGATCAGCCGCAAGGTGAAGGCCCCGGACCTGTACGCGCTCGCCGCCCACGAGGCGACGCATGCGGCGTGCGACATGCTTGCCAGCATTGGGGAGGACACGCCCGCCGCCGAGGAGCTGGCCTACATGGTGCAGTCCATCACGGCGGGAATCATCATCGCCTGCGAGGGCCGCAGCGATGGCTAACGCCAAGGTGTTGCGGAAAGCGCAACTGCTGCGCCTGATGGTTGACGAGTTGTGCGACAACATCGAGACCCGAGAGGCTAGCGAGTCGTGCCTGCACACCTACGGCAGCCTCGGCTACGGCCTGGAAGACGGGCAGGGCAAGACCCAGATACAGAACGACATACGCAGGTGCAGGAGAACGCTCCTCGACCTGTGGAAGCTGATAGGAAAGGAAATCTGATGACCGACGAGAAGAAAACCGAGACCGCCAAGGAAGCTGCAACCGTGAAGAAGGCCATGATCTCGCAGCCGATGGCCGGCAAGACAGACGAGGAAATCGTGGCCACGCGCGACCTCGCCGTGGCGAAGCTGCGCCAGATGGGCTACGAGGTCGTGAACACCCTATTCACCGACGAGTGGTACAGCGACGAGGCCATGAAGGAGCGCGGCGTGGTGCAGGTTCCACTGTGCTTCCTCGCGAAGTCGCTTGAGAACATGAGCCTTTGCCATGCGGCCTACTTCTGCAAGGGCTGGGAAGACGCCCGAGGCTGCAAGATCGAACACGACGCCGCCACCGTATACGGGTTGGAGGTGCTTTATGAGGAGTAGCGAGTTCTTCGCCGAGGCAGCCCGCATGACGGTGGATGCCGTGAAGGCGTTGGCCGAGTGCTTCGCGCGGGCGTTCCGCCAAGCGGCGAAGGCGATACGCAAGCTGGCGAAGCGGCTCGACCCGAGGTGGCAGCGCCGCTATCGCCGCGCGCTAGCGCGATCGCGCCGCAACAACCTGTACCTGAAAAGCATAGGAAGGTGCCGATGATGATTGACGACGCGACGCGCAACAGCGTTGCCGACCAGCTTGAACACGATGCAGTCTACCTCGACGGCTCGTCTCTATCCGAATGGTGGGCACGCCTTCAGTCTGTGGCATGCAACTATGAAGATTTCCCCGATCCGCGCTCCTTGTTCACGCGCCTGGCGGGACTCATCAGGCCGAACCCCATCAACGGAAGCACGTCCGACGGCTATCACACCTTTGACGAGCTATACCACCACCGAGCCGTGCTATTTTCCGTCGTCGTTTCGGCGTTTCCCGACAAGGCATGGAAAGCGAAGGCGCACAGCGACGGCACCATGTATGGCGGCATGTTCATCGTCGGCATCGACACGCCAGACGGCCAGGCCACATATCACTACGACATCGATCCGTACTGGGGTATGTTCCGCTGCAAGGAGCTTGACCGAGCGCCAGAGTGGGACGGCCACACGCCAGAGCAAGCTATTGAGCGCATAGGCAAGCTGACCGGCCTTATCGACCGCGCGACCACGCACCTTGTCCTCGATGAAGACGGCCGCACGTGTTGCGCAAAATGCGGATGCGACTACCTATGCATGAGCAGCGCGACGTATTGCCCAGATTGCGGCGCGAAGGTCGCCAAGAATGGCTAGAGGCAGGACGAAGCGGTTTACCGAAAGCGAGCTGCGCGAGAGGCGAAACCGCCAATGGTGGGAATCCCGCGCCCGCTGCGGCTATGCGACCGTCTGCCCTCTGTGTGGCGGGTACACACTCTCGAAAACCGGCTATCACGCGGGCTGTGCCAAGAAGGCAGGGATCAAGATTCCAAGGCAGCGAATGAAGCGAGCTTCATTGATTGCCAAAGAGCGTCAGAAGATCCCCGTTGCCCAGATGGCTGGCCCGGTGGGCGCCGTTGTCCGCGACGATGGCGTGCGATTCGAGTCGGCTGGCGCGGCGGCGCTCGCGACATACGGGTATTGCGGCAGCTCGAACATCGTGAGGGCCGTCAGAACGGGATGCAAGGCCGGAGGTCATTACTGGAAACGAGCCGACGAGGAGGATAAATGACCGATCAATACGTGTTCAACCCCGACATACACGACGAGTGGAAGCCGCCCGCGCACCGCTGCGAGAACTGCGCCCACCACGAGCACGACGTTGTGCCAATCGTCCGCTTCGACGTAGACGGCAACGAGGCGGGCAGCACGACCGGCACGCGCTGCTACTGCAACCATGACGGCAAGCACTTCGTGACGGGCGACAACAACCACTGCGACTACTGGGAGGAGGCGCGATGAGCTACGACATACGCCTGTGCGACCCCGTGACGCACGAGGCGCTGCAAACCGACGTGCCTCACGACATGCGTGGCGGCACCTACGCCATGGGCGGCACTACCGGCCTCTGGCTGAACGTCACCTACAACTACGGCAAGCACTACTACCGCGTGCTCGGCGACAAGGGCATCCGCACCATCTACGGCATGACGGGCGCGGAGTCCATCCCCGTGCTCGAAGCGGCAGCGGCCAAGCTGTCCGACGAGGTTTCGGACAACTACTGGGAGGCCACCGAGGGCAACGCCAAGCGCCCGCTGTTGCAGCTGGCGGCGATGGCCCGCATGCGCCCAGACGGCGTTTGGGATGGTGACTGACGATGGCGAGGGTGATCGCGACGCAGGAGGTGCCGGAAAACTGCTCGACGTGCCTTTACGGAAAGTTCTACGGCTGCGCCCACGCCGACCGCCAGAAGGATTGGACGTACTACCGCTTTTGGCAAGGCCTGAAGCCCTGTCCGAGCTGGTGGCTCGACCAGAACCGGTTCGAGAGGGTGTGGTGAGATGGTTGGCTACGAGCCGCCTAGTGGCTGGAACCTCCCGCCGGGGTGCTTCGAGGGAGACCCGAACGCGCCGTGGAACCGTGAGGAGCCGAAAACCTGCGGGGACTGCTCGCATCTGCTGGAAGGCTGCTGCGACTACGGCATCTGCGAGTTCGAGTTCGAGGAGGCGTTCGACGAGGAGGCGGGCAAGCGCCCGCTTCCGGCATGGGAGGCCGCCTGCTGGGCGCGTGACTGGATCGTCGAGCATTACAAGGACATGCAGGAGGACACGTGCGAACGATGCGATGGCTAGCCGCCTCCGGTGTGGCGCTGCTGCTCGGAATCCTGGCGCTTGAGGCCTGGGTTGTTCGGATGCTCGCGGCAGGTCTGATCCTGCTCGCCCTGTTCGCCTGCGGTTAGGGGAAACGCTTGAGAAACGTGAACTGGGGCTGCCTGGCGTTCCTCGCCGTGGCCCTGATTATTGATGCTTTTGCCGTGTGGGCGGCTTCATCGCTCGCGCGCTGGATGATTGGAGTTTGATATGCAAGATTGCGTGATTATGGGAAGCGTCGCCACGTTCGACGACGTAAAGATCGACAAGGCTCAGGCCTTGAAGGTGCTTGAGGAGGCTTCCGAGGTGTACAACGCCTGGCAGGTGTGGGACGAGTGCCGCGACGCCGAGGCCAAGGCCGAATGCCGCCAGTCCCTCATGGAGGAGTGCGCCGACGTCGTGCAGGCGACTGCCAATCTCGTGAAGGCCTGCGGCTGCGACGACATGCGCCTGCACCTCATGGACTGCGAGGACAGAAACCGTAAGCGCGGGCGCATAACCGGCTTGAAGCCATATCCCGATGCCTGCGGGCGCGAGGGCTGCAAGCGCTTCGTGTTCGTGCCGCTTCCTCGCCCCTATGGGGTTCTGGGCAAGCTCAAGGCCAAGATCGGGGGCCTGAAGTGAACCGCGCGCAGAAGGTCATAGCAGCCGTGGTGTATGCCGGTAGCCTCGTGGCTGTGTCGCTCGCAATGATTGGCATTTGCTCGTTGCTAGCTCGCTGGGTTGCCGGTATATGGGGGCTTGTGTAGCCCCTGAGGGCATGATAAAGCCCCCTAGATTCGATTCTAGGGGGCTTTATCATGCCTGCTGTTATCTGCGCTGCCCTGTGGCCTTCTCGGCTGCTATGACCTTCTCTAGATCTCGTTTGGCCTCGCTGATGATCTGCAAAAGCTCGTGCCACTGCTTCGGCTCTCGGTCTTTCATGGCTAGTCCTCGCTCTCAAGCCTCACGCTTCCCGGAACGACCTCGCACCAGCCTGCATTGCCGTGCAGCCTGTGCCATGTCGTGCGGGCGTCTTCCTCGTTAGTCTTGCTGCCGCCCTGTGGGTCGATTGGTAGCTGTGCTCCCTTTCGTAGGTGCCGCCGTAGCCCCCGCCGAAACCGCCGCCGTGCCGTATGATGCATGTATAGTTTCGTCGCATGGTTTCTCCCTAGTTGTAGGTGTCGCAGATGCTCGGGGCGCCGTCCCACAAGGTGAGCCGGTACCCGCTCAATTCGAGTTCGGGGCTGTTCTTGGCCCTGCTGTAATCCCTGACCTTGAGGCGCTTTCCACTGTCGCTCGCCTCCCTGCCAATGATCGGGTCATAGGTGAAGCAGTTCGGCAGGGGCATGTACTTGCGTTCCCACCCGTAGCGGTCTGCGTAGCCCTCGAAGGTGCTTTCTATGGGCCTGATCGTTGCTGTTTTCGCTGTGGCCTTGATGGCCTGGTAGAAACTTCCCTCGCATTCGAAAATGTCGCCCGGCTTTACCTGCATGGTTTGTCCCTTTCTAAAGATCGGGGCAAGGCCTGAAGCCCTGCCCCTGTGCTGTTCCTGCTATGCCGGGAGGAGGTTGCCCCTCGGGGCCTCCACGCGCCGGCTGCGCACCGCGTCGCGCCCCTGTTGCATGCCTCGGCTTATGCTGTCGTTGTTGGATGCCTTGAGGCCTCGCATATGGGATTGCCCAAGCCCCAGGCCCTCGAAGTAGTCCTCAACCTCCTTGGGGCAGACGATCATCAGCTCGAAGCACTGCTTCTCAAGCTCGGCGCGCACCCCGGCGATGAAGCCGATGACGAAGTTCGAGTAGGCGTCGGGGTCGGTGTACGCGAAGTCCTGATAGTCATTCGCCAGCCTGTGGCAGGTTTCGAGCAGGTTCGCGTAGACGATCTCCGCCGCCTCGCTGTCCGCCTTGTAGCCAACGAACACGAACTCGTACTTGCGGGCCGTCACCCTGCGTTGGTACACCTTGCACCTGAAGTTGTCGGCGATGGCTTGCGCCAAGCTCGGCGCCCAGGCTTTGGCCGTCCACCCGGTGGTGGTCTCGGTCACCTGCTTCACCTCGTCGGCAAACTCCCATTCCTCCACGTCGTTGTCCGCGATGAGCTTCTGGGCCTTGAGTGCGAACTGGATGGCCTCGGCCTCGTTGCAGCCGTTCTCCACGCTGTGCTCGCGAAGCTTCTTGATCTTCTCGATGATCTTTTCTCGTTCCATGGTTGAAACCTCCTTTACGGGAGGGGCTAGGCCCCTCCCTGTAGTGATCTGTTACTTTTCCCAGAGGTAGCCGAACGCCTCGGCTATCCTGGGAACCTCGGTTACCTTTTTGGGCGTGAAATTGGTTTCGCGCTCGAAGAAATTCAGGCCGTATTTGCGGTTGATCTCCTCAAGCTCTGCCAGGTTGAAGTAGCCCATCTCGGGGACTGCCCCGAAGACGAATCCGAACATGTCGCCGGTCTCCTCGTCGTACTCGGTGGCGTAGAAGTCCCAGCCGTTGAAGCAGCTGAACCAGTGGCCGTAAACCACGGTCTCGGCCTTCTTGCCGTCTTGCGAATAGAGCGGCGGGAGCTTCTTCTGAAGCTCTTTCGTGAGTAGCTTCTGCATGGTATGATCTCCTGTGTGTTGTTGTGGGAGGCCCCTTCTCGGGGCCTCCTGCTTGCTTTAGGCTGCTTGCTCTGCTGGTCTGATGGGGTTCGTTTCGCCGATGTTCCAATCAATGGCCTTGGCGTTCTGCCACTTGCCCTGATCGTCCATGTAGTAAAAGCCATGCTTGCCGAAGTACTTTCGAACCTTCAAGGCCCCGGACTCGATGCCATCGGCTATGACCTGCTTTCGAAGGTCTTTCACCATGTAAATAATGGCTTCTTCGTCGCTGTTGACCTTGAATGCCTCGGTTACCTGTGCAAGGTAGTTATCGCAAGCCCTCATGATCTCCACTTGCTCGTAATCGGCTCGGGGAATCTCGTTAATTGGCCTGTGCTTCGTGGCCTCTACTGTGTACCTGCCAAGCTCTGGAAAAGCCATGTACTCGTTTACAAGCTTCAAGGCTGTTGCAAGCTCTAGGCCATCCTTTCGGCCCTGGGGGCCTTTTCTGAAGTAGCCTCGTGCTCGCATACCCTCAACTATGGCTAGGATTGTGTGGTTGCTCACCAGCTGACCACTTACCACCAGATCTAAACTCTGCTGCTCTGCCATCTCTGTAGCCTCCTTATTCGGTTCTAAAGCTGCTTGCTAGCTCTGTGGGCTTTGTGGCCCTCATTGCTGACAACTGAATTATTGCACAATAATTAGTGTGCTATAGACACAATGCACAATAGCTATTGTTCTACACAATACCTGCACAATTGCTATTGTTGTATCCCTATTGCTATTGCTGTATCATCAGGGGATCAGATTAAGGCATGAAGGGAGGTTGCATGACACCGACTGAGGCGCTTAAAGAAATGCTCGACCGTTCCGGCATGAGCATGTACGCGCTTTCAAAGGCCATGGGCAAGAGCAGGAACTACGTTCAGAATACGATCAAACAAGGTTCCGACCTAGGCGCGGGAAACCTCGCGCTCATGGCTTCTCACATGGGCTTTAAGCTGACGTTGAACGGAATGGGCGAACCCATCGAGATAACGGAGAGGAGCGAAGATGCCGACGATAATCAAGGGCCAGCCGACTAGCGCCGAGATTCGCAAGCGGCTCAAGGCGGAAGGACGCCCTGTGGTGCTTTCCTGCTCGCTGGGCAAGGACTCGCTGGCCGCCTGGGTGGCGCTTGAGGATGAGGGTATAGAGGTCGTGCCGATCTACTACTGGTCTATCCCGGGCCTTCCGATGGTCGAGCAGAACGTGCGAACCATCGAGAAAGTGTTCGGCGTGAAGATACACCAGTACCCGCACCCCAGATGGTCGAGGACGCTCAACAACTGCGTGTTCCAAAGCCCGGCGCACTGCGACGTGATCGAGGCCGCGAACATGCCGGTCTACAGCTACGACGACATGCGCCCCTACATCCTCGAAGACCTCGGCCTGCCCGATGACACGTGGTTCTGCGACGGCGTGCGCGCCTGCGACAACCCGTACCGTCGAGCCAGCCTCACCAAGCACGGCCTCATGAAGCAGACCACGCACAAGGCCTCGGTGGTTGCGGACTGGACGAAGGCAGAGGTCATGGATGCGATCGCCCGCAGGGGCATCGGCCTGCCTCCGGACTACGAGCTGTTCGGGCGCAGCTTCGACGGCCTGGACATGCGCTTCATGAAGCCCCTGCGCGAGAAGCGCCCCGACGATTTCGCCGTGGTCAAGAAGTGGTACCCGTTCATCGAGGCAGACGAGAAGAGGTGGGAGCACTATGGGCTTTAAGTTTGAGAAGCCGCAGAAGGCGCGTAAAGAGGCTAAGGCGGCCGAGGAAGCGCAGCTGACCGACCACCAGAAAAGCTACCGAGACCGCGAGAAGCGCGAGGAGAAGCGCTTTCAGATGGCCGTCGATTCCGGCTTCTGGATCTGCTTCTGCTTCCATGACGCCGAGGAGCGCAGGCACTTCGCCGATCTGGTCAAGGCCGATGCCGAGGGCTGGACGTTCGGCGACGTAATCCGCCCCGTGTTCGAGGAGCGCATAGGCCTTCAGAACAAGCGGCAGTTCAAGCCGAAGGAGCAGAAGGGTACGCCGATGCCGAACCCGCTCGATTCGGTCGAGACCACCGACAGCCTCGAAGGCGACAGCTTCGCCGAGGCCGATGCCATACTCAAGGCGTTCGAGTCGCTTGAGGTTAAGCCCTACTACGACAACGTTTGGAGCAGCGCCTACTACGTCGTGTGCGTGTTCCGCGACTCCGACGACCTCGAAAGCTTCATCAGGGAGTATGCCCTGGCGAAGTACGGCGACCTGTACATGGACGGGTCGAAGATCCTTGAGGCCCTTGAGGCCTAAGGCCAATCTCACGCGCATAGGAAAATCAAGGCGTCCTTCGGGACGCCTTTTTTGTTCCCGAAAACGAGAGGAGGCAGGCATGTTCGGTCGTATTCGCCGCGCAGCGGGAAACATCGCCAACCGAGTGCGCTCCGCGTTCAATCGCGGTCGCGGCAGCTCTTCCGGCCGCTCCTCCTACTAAGGGGGAACCCAGGGCCAGCGCGATCATAAGGCGCTGGCCCTTTCCATCGTCAAAGCAAAACAGAGAGGAGTGAACGCATGGCAGCCAAGCGAGAGAAGCCCACACTTCCCACCGACACAGACTGGCCCGCCGAGACCGTCACATGGTTCAACGCGTGGCGCGACGACCGTTGCAGCGACCGCTGGGACGAGCGCCAGTGGCAGTACGTCATGGACACCGCCATCGTCCACGCCCTCGTGTACGGCTCCAACGACTTCGGCGCGCTCGCCGAGCTTGACAAGCGCCTGCGCTTCATGGGCCTCACGTTCGAGGACTAGCCATGAACGACCAGAACCTCATCAAGCCGAAGCGCGACCAGACGCCCGAGCAGCGCCGGGCCGCTGCCTCGAAGGCCGGCAAGGCCGCCGCCAAGAAGCGCCGCGAGAAGAAGCAGCTGCAGGAGATCGCCAAGACCGTGCTGCACATGCCGTTCGAGGGCACCGACGCCGAGCTGGACGAGCTGGAGGGGATGTCCTTCGAGGACTACCCCGACCGCAAGCTCACGGTTTCCGAGATAAGCGTGATCAAGGTCGCCAGGAAGGCCATGAAGGGCGACATAGCCGCACTTCAGTTCCTTCGCGACACCGCAGGCGAGAAGCCCGTCGAGAAGGTCGAGGTGGCAGCGGACGTGTCGCATGCGGCCGAGGAGATCGGCAAGCTGATAGAGGCGAAGCGCCATGCCGACAAGGGCTGACCTCATCGACCTGGTGTACGACTGCCCCGCCGACATCGCCGTGAAGCTCGGATACGACAAGCTCACCGACCTGCACAACAAGTGGATCAAGGACATGGTGTTCGGCACCGAGGACGAGACCATCCAGGCGCACCGAGGCTCCTTCAAGACGACGTGCCTGCACATCTCGTTCGCATTCATCCTCGTGCTGTTCCCCGGCGAGCGCGTCATATTCCTGCGCAAGACCGACGACGACGTGGCGGAGGTCATGACGGCCACGGCCAACGTTCTTCAATCGGAGTGGTTCCAGGCCCTCGGGCGCATGCTATACGGCACCGACCTCGTGATAACCAAGGCCACGCAGTCGTCGGTGTCGACGAATCTCAAGCAGGGCGTGTCCGGCGCACCCCAGCTGTTGGGGCTGGGCTGCGGCGGCTCGCTCACCGGCAAGCACGCCGACAAGGTGTTTACCGACGACATCGTGAACGTGAAGGACCGCGTGTCGGCAGCCGAGCGCGAGCGTATCAAGCTGCTGTACATGGAGCTGCAGAACATCCGCAACCGAGGCGGGCGCATCTTCAACACGGGCACGCCCTGGCATAAGGACGACGCCTTCCAGCTGATGCCCAACATCCGCCGGTGGAGCTGCTTCGAGACGGGCCTCATGAGCCGCGAGGACATAGAGCGCGTGAGGGCCAGCATGTCGCCGTCCCTGTTCGCGGCGAACTACGAGCTGAAGCACATCGCCGACGAGGACGCCATGTTCACCAACGCGCAGTTCTTCAAGGAGCCGCAGCTGTTGGCAGACGGCATAGGCCACATAGACGCGAGCTACGGCGGCGCGGACTACACGGCCTTCACATGCGTCAGGGAGAAGGGAGGCACCTGGTACGCGCACATCCGCATGTGGCACAAGCACGTGGACGACTGCCTCGACGAGATACTGAAGGAGTGCAAGGCCCTGCGCATCGGCACCGTCTTCTGCGAGTCGAACGCCGACAAGGGCTACCTGCGCAAGTCCATCATCCGCAGGGGGCACCCGTGCTGCTCCTACCAGGAGGCGGAGAACAAGTACATCAAGATAAGCACGCACCTGCGCAGCCAGTGGGCCAACGTGAGGTTCCTCGACTGCGAGCAGTACCCGCTCGACGCGGACGCATTGAACCAGGTGCTCGACTACAGCGAGAACGCAGCGCACGACGACATGCCTGATTCGCTCGCAAGCGCGATAAGGCAGTGGCAGAGCAAGCCAGGCGTGAAGTTCTTCAAGGGAGGCATATAAGTGGCGCACGAGTTCCATTCCTTCTACTACGACCAGATTCAGCGCGAGCCGGAGACGGAGGACTTCCGCGTGCCCGCGGGCACCGAGATGACGCCCGAGCTGCTGCAGCGGCTAATCGACGAGTTCGAGCAGTCCCACAAGCCGCGCTACGAGTACCTGGACGCGGCCTACAGGGGCCATTACGCCATCTTCGACCGCGCCTGGCGCAGGAAGCCCGACTACAAGCCCGACAACCGCATGGCGGCGGACTTCGCATACACCATCACGCAGACCTTCGAGGGCTACTTCATCGGCGTGCCCATGACGCTTTCCGTGCGAAACGCCGAGGGGATGCCCGATTCGCGGAAAAGCGCCGTGGAGGCGTTCATCGCCGAGTTCACGGCGAGAAACCTTCAGGAGGACGTGGACGCAGAGCTTTCGAAGATGGCCTCGAAGTTCGGCCATGCCTACGAGATGCTTTACCAAGACGAGGACGGCATGCCGCGCTCAATCGCGGTAGCGCCGCTGACCGCATTCATGGTGTACGACGACTCCGTGCTGAAGCGCCCGCTGTTCTTCGTGCGCTGGTTCTACGGCGACGACGGGGCCATCAAGGGCAGCTGGTCGGATGCCGCGCAGGTGGTCGATTTCGCCCGCACAAACGATGGCTTCGCCTTCGGCGAGCCTAGCGCGCATGCGTTCGGAAGCGTGCCCGCGGTCGATTTCCGCCAGAATACCGAGGGGCGCGGCCTCTACGAGGGCGTGCTGTCGCTCATCGAGCAGTACAACGCCGTGCTGTCCGAGAAGGCCAACGACGTCGAGTACTTCAGCGATTGCTACATGGTGGTCAAGGGCAAGGAGCTTGACGAGTCCGAGATAGAGAATATCCGCGAGAACAAGATCATCAACCTGTTCGGCGAATCGACCGAGGGCCTCGACGTGATGTTCCTCGTGAAGCCGAACGCCGACGGCGTGCAGGAAAACCTCATCAACCGCCTGGAAACGCTCATCTACAAGACTGCCATGGTGCCCGACATCACCGACGACAACTTCGCCACGGCCTCCGGCATAGCGCTCAAGATGCGCATGATGCCCATGAGCAACCTGGCGCGAAACAAGGAGCTGAAGTTCAGGCGCGGCGTGCAGGAGCGCATGCGCCTTCTGGCCGCCTACCCCAACGCCGATTTCGCGGGCGACGACTGGCAGGCCGTGGAAGTGACCATGCACCGCAACATGCCCGACGACCTGCAATCCGAGGCAAGCGTGGCCGGGCAGCTCTCTGGCATCGTGTCCGAGGAGACCCAGCTTTCCGTGCTCTCGTGCGTGAGCGACCCGAAGGCAGAGATGCAGCGCAAGCGCGACGAGCAGGAAGAGAAGGCCGACGCCATAAGCGGCGGCATGCCCACCAATAGGACGGCTCAGGCCGATGACACCGAAGAGGAAGGAACCAACGATGAAGGTAGCGATCTATAGCCGAGGCAAGCGCCTTGCCATCCGCGAGCAGCCGAGCGCAGAGGCGCCAATTATCGGAACGATGGGCAGCGGTTGCGCCGCGCACGTCGAGGATGCCGCACCCGGCTGGCTTGAGCTGACCATGGGCGGCTACATCCGCGAAGACCTCGTGACGGTCGGCTCCCTGGTTGATACGACAACGTACGCAATCAAGGAGCAGCCGAGCGGTGCACCGCAGCCCGAGGCGGAACAGCAGCAGGAAGCGCCTGCGCAAGAGGCCGAACCCGAGCCTGCCGAAGAGCAGCCCGAGGCGGACGACAACGCCGGCCTGATGGCCATGAAGATCAACGAGCTGCGCGAGCTTGCCAAGGGAAGCGGCGTGGCCCTTCCGAAGAACGCCACCAAGGCGCAGATCATCGAGCTTCTTATGGGCAGCGATGAGTAAGCCTAGCGACGAGTACTGGCGCGAGCGCCGAGACGAGTTCCTTGCGCAGCTTGAGAAGGACGAGTCCGCCTTGCGCAAGCGCCTTGAGAAGGTGTACGCCAGCGAGGCGGCCAAGCTCGACCGCCTCATAGCCGCCTACTACGCCCAGTACGGCGAGGACAAGGTGATCGAGTACCGCCGGCTGCTGCAATCCATCAGCGCCGAGGACCGAACCCTGCTCATGGAGCGCATGGACGAGTTCGCGCGCAAGTACCCGCAATATGCCGACCTCATGCCCGTTCGCGAGTCGATATACCGGCTCAACGAGCTTGAGGCCATACAGATGCAGATACGCATCCAGCAATACGAGATCGGGGCCATCGAGCAGGCAGAGCTTGAGCGCCACTTCTCCGAGCAGGCGCGCCGCGCGGCCAACATGGCCGCAGAGGAGCTGGGCTTCGGAAAGAACTTCTACCGCTACGATTCCGAGGTGGTCAAGGCTACCGTCGGGGCCGCTTGGGCGGCTGGCGAGGATTTCTCCGCCCGCATTTGGGCAAACCGCAAGAAGCTGGCAAGCTACCTAAACGACGACTTCTCGAAGCTCATAGCGCGCGGCGTCTCATACGATGAGATCTCGCGCGAGCTTCGGGCTAGGCTGAACCACAGCGGCACCCGCACGGCCATGCGCCTCGTGTATACCGAGGGCACATACCTCTTCAACGAGGCGCAGGCACGCGTCCACGAGTCAGAGTTCGAGAGCTACGCCATCAGCTGCATACACGACGGCAAAGCCTGCGAGGTCTGCCGCGAGCTTGAGGCCTACCAGAAGCAGCATCCAGCCAAGCTGTCGGAGCGCATGCCGGGAACGAACTTTCCGCCCATGCACCCGTGGTGCCGCTGCTCGTATACCCTTGAGGTGGCCGACTGGGACAAGTGGATAGACGAGTACGTGCAGAAGCGCGGAGGCGATTCGGGCACCCAAGCAACGCGTTTGCGCTCCGACGCCATGGTGCGCGAGCCTGAAACCACGTCGTTCCTGCAATCGCTTCAGCGCGTAGGCTCGACGCTCGCGGGGCTTGATTTCAGACTCAAGGGCCAGCAGTCGCTCGCGCGCAAGATTCGCACCGACTCGCACGACAAGACCATGAGCGAGCAGGAAGCAGCCGATTCCATCCACGACGTGCTGCGGTATACCTATCAGCTTCAAACGGCCAGCTTCGCCGACGAGTTCGCCCGCATCCGCGTCGGGCTTGAGAAGGCGGGCTATACTTTGGTCAAGGTCAAGAACACGCTGCAGAGCACGGGCGTAACGTACCGCGGCGTCAACTGCCAGTTCGAGACGCCCGACGGCTTCAAGTTCGAGCTGCAGTTCCACACGCCCGAGTCGCTTGCCCTGAAGGAGAACGAGCTTCACAAGCTCTACGAGGAGCAGCGGCTTCCCGAGACCGACCCGAAACGGCGCGCCGAGCTTGTGCGCCGCATGATAGAGCTGTCCGACGGGCTTTCAACCCCGCCAAACATCGAGGAGGTGCGCAAATGAACTACTACACCGACGATTCCGTGAAGCGCGTTTCGCGCATCGACCTTGAGGCGGGTACCGCAGAGACCTACAACTTCACGCTAGGAAGATGGCGCGACGACAACGACCTGTGGGCCGTGCTGGTAGGCGATCTTTGGCTTGACGAGATAAGCCAAGAGCAGGCCGAGGCTATCATCCGCAAGCGCAACAAGGAACTCCACCGCTAAAACCGAACACCCTTCTCACCTCCACGGTAGAACGAAGCCCCCGACATGGGGGCTTTTCTTTTGCCGATTGGAGGAGACGTGATCAGGGCCGAGTACATCACACGCCGGGGCTGCCCCGCGTGCGAAGCCTACAGGAAGGCGGTCATAGAGCCGCTTGCAGCCGAATACCCAGACCAGGTGCGCGAGCACTGGGCATGGGACGGCCTTATGGAGCGGCTGAACAACTCCGAGCGCATAACGCGCATCCCCATGGTGGTGATAACCGACGAAGGCGCGGAGGTCATGCGTCTTGCCGATCTGCCGACACTAGAACGCCTTGAAGACATCCTAGACCCCTCGTAGCGGGCGAATCTCACGCACGCGGGACACTGGCTTGGTCAAAGACCGACCGAGCGTTGAAGTCGCTAAAAGCCACGGCATCGGGCAGGCGTGGAACCCGCTAAAAGCTACGGCGAAACGTGCAGGCATGAGCCACGAGAAACCTTATGGAGGGTGCAAAACATGGCGAAAGACGGAAACCGACAGAAGTTCGCGGGCGTAGCGGGCGGCAACCTCACGCCTCCGCAGGGCGGCAGCGCCGACCCTGCAGGCGATGGCGCAGAAGGCAACGAGGGCAACGACCCCGACCCCGAGCCAAGCGGCGACGGCACCGACCCAGAGCCGAAGCCAGCAGGTAAGACCTACACCGACGACGAGGTGAACGCCATCGTGCAGCAGAAGCTCGCGCGCGAGGGCAAGAAGCTCGAAAAGCGCATCCGCGAGGAGCTTGCGCAGCAGGCAGACGACAAGCGCTCCGAGGCCGAGAAGCTGGCGGGCATGAACGACCTGCAGCGCGCGCAGTACGAGCTGAAGAAGACCCAGGGCGAGAAGGCCGAGCTTGAGCGCCGCATCAACCTGGCCGAGCAGATGGGCGTCGCGCGCTCCGAGCTGAAGGCCGCAGGCATCGACCTCGGCGACGAGCTGCTGTCCATGTTCGTCACGGAGAAGGCCGACGACACCAACGCCGCGATCTCCAAGATCAAGGAGCTGTTCCCCAAGGCGGTAAACGCCGCCGTGCAGGAGGCGCTGAAGCGCCAGCCCCCGAAAGACGGCGCGGGCGCCAAGCCCAGCCAGTCGTTCGCGTCGAAGTTCGCATCCGATTACAGCAACCGAATGAACGGAGGAAAGAAAGATGGCGCTCAATAAGGCGTTCACCTACGGCGAGTCCCAAAGCATCCTCGATTCCGAGGTGGGCATCGTCGCGAAGACCCGCACCGCCACGCAGGCCATGGCCAAGGAGGTCGATGGCCGCAAGCTCATCAAGGCGGGCGCACTCTTCACGGGCACGTCCGAGTTCGGCGTGTTCCTTGAGGACTACGACATGACCGACACCGACAAGTGCCCGGCTGCGGTCATCTTCCAGGGCCGACTCAAGGCCGACAAGGTATCCGCCGAGGCCAAGGCGAAGAAGGCAGACCTCGCCGCAGCAGGCCTCTACCTGGTTTAACGAAAGGAGCAGCGCAACATGCGTCTCATCTCTGAACTCATCACCGAGCGCGACATGCTCGACTTCTCGCAGGGCTTCAACGTCCAGCGCAGCTACACAGGCTCCCGCCTGTTCCCCGACCGCAAGACGCAGTACATCGAGGCCGAGTACACGCGCCTTTCCGAAAACGGCAACCTGCCCACCGTGGCAATGATCCACGGCTTCGACACAGAGGCCCACATCGGCTCCCGCGTGCCGTTCGAGCGCGTGACCACCGAGTCCCTGCTCATCAAGGAGAAGATCAACCTCTCCGAGCGCCTGCGACGCATCACGCGCGGCCTCGACATGCAGATGGACTCCGTGCGCCGCTACGTCTTCGACGACGTGGCCCGCACCGCAGAGTCCGTCGTCACGCGCGCCGAGAAGGCCAAGATCGAGGCTCTGACCACGGGCAAGATGGTCATCGCCGAGAACAACGTCTCCATGGAAATCGACTTCGGCGTGCCCGAGGACCAGAAGGTCACCGCCAAGTGGGCCGTGGCCGACGCCGACATCCTGGGTGACATCGACAATTGGGTGACCATCGCGCAGGGCAAGGGCCAGACCCCGACCGTGGCCGTCACCTCCAAGAAGGTGTTCTCCCTCATCCAGCGCAACGCCGCCGTGCAGAAGGCCATCTTCGGCGTGAACGGCGCGGGCATCCTGCCCAGCCTGGGGCAGGTCAACAACCTGCTCGCGCAACAGTTCAACGGCCTCACCATGTCCATCGACGAGGAGCGCTACGGCATCATCGGCGCGGAGGGCGGCAGCGTTTCGCAGGGCCGCTTCTTCCCCGAGGGCAAGTTCGTCATGTGCTCCGTCGGCTACGACGGCTCCGTTGGCACGGGCCTTTGGGGCGTCACCCCCGAAGAGCTTGAGCAGGGCGGCGCCTTCGACGAGAAGCGCCAGATGCAGTTCGTCACCTGCACCCGTTGGGACACCCCCGACCCCGTTGCCACGTGGACGAAGGCCTCCGGCGTGTTCATCCCCGTGCTGCCCAACGTCTACGGACACATCATCGCGACCATCGACACCACCTCAACCCAGGCGCTCGAAGACGAGTCCAACCACGTGGAGGGCTAGCCATGGCCGCGCTCGTAGACCGCGTTAAGGCGCGATACCTGCCCGACGAGGCCGTGCCGGACGACTCGGCAATCGAGGAGATGATCCAGACGGTCACCGACCGTCTGCTCATCCGCCTCAAGGTCGAGAGACTTCCGCGCCTGGCCGAGTCAATCGCCGTCGATGCGGCGGTGAAGGCCCTGCGCCTGCGCGGCTACGAGGGCAGCACCTCCGAATCGGCGTCCGACGGCGGCAGCATGTCGAACTCGTTCATCGACGACGTGCTGTCCGCCTATTCCGACGACATCGAGGCCCTGCGCGAGGCGTGTCGCCCCAAAGGCATCAAGTTCATGGGAGCGCGCCGATGAAGTGGTGTAAGGCAAAGGCCTATAGACGCGAGCAGACGGGCATCGACGAGCTGCACAACCCCATTTGCTCGACCGTCGAGGCGTTCGACTTCTTCGTGCGCTCCGGCCCGAGCCACAAGGTTCGCAGCGCCGAGGCGGGAAACGCCTTCGACAGCGTTTCCCGCGCCCTGCTCACCAAGCGCCCGGCAAGCGACTTCGCCGGCATCTGCGGCGTCGAGATCAAAGGGGCTTCCTACGAGGTCGAGAACGTCATGGCCGACGGCGACGCAACCGTCGTGAGCGTCAAGAGGTGCAAGCCATGGGCCTCGTGATACGCGACGTGAACGGTCTTGCCGGAAAGCTCAACCGCCTTTCGCACGTAAGGTTCGAGGCTGTGATCATGAAGAACATGGCCCAAATCTACAACCGTGGCAAAGCGGACGGCGGAACGCCCGTATCTACCGAGAAGACCAGGCCTGGTGGGCCACACGGCGAGCTGCGCATGTCGTTGGGGCAGTCCGGCGACACCGTCGGATACGCGAAGGACTACGCGCCTCACGTCGAGTACGGCCACCGCACGGTGAACGGCGGATACGTGGAGGGGCAGCGATTCCTGCAACGCAACGTCAAGGCGCAAGAGCCGATATTCAGACAAGACCTAATCGACCAGCTACGGAAGCTCTAGGGAGGGCGCGATGATCCAACGATTAAGCCTCGCGGTGTTCCTCGGTTGCCTCATAGAGGCCATCGAGGCGGGTACCGGCACCAGCTGCTACGACAGCCCAGAGAATCGTGATTCGCCGCTTTACAGCGTCGAGCTGCAATCGACGCAGCCTGAGAACACCAAAACCATGTACATCGACGCCATCACCGTTTGGGTGCACTGCATCAGCGAGCCAGTGCGCCCATACAGCAACGCCAAGGTGCTCGGCATGGTGCAGCGGCTCGAACAGGCGCTTGCTGACGGCTTCGAGCTTCCAGCGCCGTTCAGCCTCTACCGCACGACCTGCAACGGCGTGCAGACCGTAAAGAAAGACGAGACCGACGAGGGCCACGCCATCGCGGAGTTTACCTTCCGCGTTTGCTACGGCCTCCGCGTCAAGAACTAGAAAGGAACCGAGATGTCTACTGCTCAGCAGGACACCAACCTCATCGGCTGCGACTTCGACGCAGCAACCGCCAAGGCCCTCAGCGGCAACGACATCGTTGCCCTCGTTACCGACAAGACCGGCACCGATCTGCTCGCCGTGAGCGGCCAGCAGGGACTCAAATTCAACATGAGCCAGGACAACACAGAGGCCGCGACCAAGGACGACGCCATCGGCGGCTGGACGCTCAAGTTCGCCAGCTCCAAGAGCTGGGACGCATCCATCGACGGCCTGTACTCGCCCGACGACTCCGCCACGAAGACCGTCGCCAAGGCGCTTGCCGAGGGCGAGTACCTGTGCCTGAAGGTCTGCAAGCGCATCCGCACGAGCGCGAACACCAAGTACGTTCCGCTGCGCATGGGCCTCGCGCTCGTGTCCTCCGACAGCTTCGAGGCGCCGAACGACGACAACGCCACCTACTCCATGGAGTTCCAGGGCACGGGCAAGCCGTGGCTCTACGAGACCGCATCCGAGGAGCAGATCACCGCAGCCACCATCACCGTTTCCAACAGCTAAGGAGCCTGACCAATGGCAGAAGACATCGAACTCGACGCATTCCTTGAGGATTCCGCCGCAGACGCCACGGAAGCCGAAGACATCGTGAACGAGCTTGAGCAAGACCCCGAGAGCATGGAGCCGCAGACCTTCACCGTGCGCGGCCACGTCTGCGAGATCCAATTCTCGCGCAAGCGCATCGACCTCTACGAGGAGCGCCACACGCCGATCATCGCCTCGTTCTACAAGAACGACGGCATGTTCACCTTCAAGGAGCTTGCGGCCATCGCGGGCTACGGCCTGAAGGTACAGGGCGGCGGCTACTTCCTGCCGCAGAAGGCCGAGGAAATCGTGAACAAGCTCATCGACACGAACGGCTACCCCGTCGTGTTCCAGGCCGTGATGATGGCGCTTCAGCGCGACTGCGCTTTTTTATTCAAGGGCGCAGGGAACTAGCCCTAACGCGCCTCACCGGCTTCGACTACTTCACCGCCAAGCCGAAAAGCGGCGAAGCCGCGCAAGACGCCGCCCTGTTCCGCAGGGAGGCCGACTTCGCGTTCTTCGCCGCCAGGCTCGGTTGGGATTACGAGCAGTACGCGCAGCACACGCCCGTGCAGCTCGCGTTCGTGCGCAAAGAGCTTGAGACCGTGACCGTCGACCAATCGAACCTCTTCAAGGACGCCGTACAGGTGGCGGTTGCCAACTGCCTGTCCAAGAAGCGCCACAAGCTCTGGAAAAAGCGCAACGGCTCCTTCCGCGAGGACTCCTTCACCTACGAGGAGATCGACGCGCTGAAGGAGCAGCACCGAAAGAACCCGCCATGGACGCCTTGGGGAGGAGGCAAGCTGAATGGCTGATTACGTTCTCTCCGCCAAGGGAACCTACGACGGCTCGAACTTCGACTCGGGCGTCGATGGCTCCGCATCGAAGCTCAAGGGCCTCACCGAGACGGCCAAGGGCGTCGGCTCGCGGGTGGCGGGATACTTCGCGAACAGCTTCGGCAGCGTTGCGAAGTCAATTGGCAACGCCATCGGAACGGTTACCGCAGGCGTTACCACGCTCGCCGCCACCGGCGGCATGAGCCGCGCCTTGAACATCGAGAAGGCCCAGACGATGTTCAAGGGCATGAAGCTCGAGTGGAGCGACTTCTACAGCACAATCCAGCAATCAGTTGACGGAACGGCGTTCGGCTTCGACACCGCCGCGCAGGCGTGCGCCCAGCTCGCCGCATCTGGCGTCGCCGCCGGCAACGACATGGAAAAGGCTCTGAACGGCTGCGTGGGCACAGCCGCTACGTTCGGCCAGGACTTGGGCGACCTCTCCTCGATTTGGGCCAAGGTGGCCGCGAACGGCAAACTCTCAGGCGAGCAGGTCGCGCAGTTCACCGACCGAGGTATCAACGCAATATCAACGCTATCGACCTACTTGGGCAAGTCTTCCGACGAGATTTCCAAGATGGTCACGGCTGGCAAGATCGACTTCCAAACCTTCTCCGACGCCATGTATTCCGCGTTCGGCGATTCGGCAAAGGCGGCGAACGAGACCTTCACCGGCTCCATGGCGAACATGAAGGCCGCGCTCTCGAAAATTGGCCAGGATTGGATGACTCCGCTCAAGGACTCCGCCATCCCCGTGTTCAACTCCATACGAGGCGTACTGAACTCGTGCCGTGCAGCGCTGAAGCCGCTCACCGTGGCCTTCGGCGAGTTCCTGGGCGTCACATACGACGCGCAGGGCAACCTGACGCGCACAGGCGGCGCGGTCGAGAAGGTGTGCGCGTTCCTCGACAGCCTGGCCGAGAAGATCCAGGGCGTAGACCTCTCGCAGCTCGGAACGGGCGGCAAGGTGGCCGCCACCGCTTTGGCCGGCCTAGCCGCCGTGTCGCTTGGCGGCCTCATCGGGCAGATTCCCGTGCTCGGCGCGCTTGCCAACTCGCTTACGGGCGGCATCGTTCCGGCTCTGAAGGGCGTTGCCACTGGGTTCCTGGCGCTTTCCGCGCCTGCTGCGGTCGCTGTCGCGGCAATCACCGCCTTCGCGGCGATCTTCGCCTACAGCATGGCAACCAACGAGGCGTTTCGCAACTCCATGGTCAGCATCGCTTCGAGCATCGCGTCATCGCTCGCCCCGGCGTTCCAGAGCCTCACGGCTTTGGCCGAACCCCTTCAGGGGCTTTTCGCCGCCGCCGTAATCGTCGTGAACAGCTTCTCACTCGCCATCGGCGGGTTGGTTGCGGCAATCGCGCCGGTCATCGCCTCGATCGTATCGGGCCTCGTTCCCGTAATCGGAACGATCATCGACGCGGTAGGCCAGGTGGCGCTAGCCATCACGACGACGGTTTGCCCAATCATCCGGCAGGTGACCGACCTCATAACGGCCAACATGCCGCTGATCCAGCAGGTCATATCTGACGCATGCACGCTTATCCAGACGGTCGTCTCCACGGTGCTTCCCGTTTTGGTCGAGATAATCACATCGACGATGATCGCTATTCAGGGCGTTATCGACGCCGTTTGGCCGTACATCTCGGCCATCGTGACGTCCGCCATGCAGGCGATCCAGGACATCATCACGATTGTCTTGGGCGTCATCAACGGCGACTGGGGTTCCGTTTGGAGCGCCATCCAATCACTGGCAGCGAACGTGTGGAGCATCATCCAGAACGTCATCAGCGGCGGCGTTGCGCTCATCCAGGCGGTCATACAGAACGGCCTCGCGCTCATCCAGAGCGTGTGGGACTCGATTTGGGGCGCTATCGGCAACTGGGTGACCAGCACGTGGAACAGCATCAAGACTGCCGTGCAAGGCGGCATCAACAACGTGAAGTCGTTCATATCGGGCGGCCTGTCCACGGTGCAATCCATCTGGTCGTCAGCATGGAACGCGGTCGGCAACATCCTGAACAACGCGTGGAGCAACATCCGCAACGGCGTGTCGAACGGCATCAACTCCGTGGTGAGCTTCGTGTCGTCGATTCCCGGGCGAATCGTGAGCGCGCTGGGGAACCTCGGCTCCCTGCTCTACAGCGCCGGCAGCTCCATCGTCAGCGGCCTGCTCAACGGCATCAAGTCGAGCATCGGCGGCGTGTACGACTTCGTTTCCGGCATCGCGGGCAAGATCGCCAGCCTCAAAGGCCCGAAGCGCAAGGACTTGCGCCTGCTCATCCCGAACGGCGGCTGGATCATGCAATCCCTCGAAACGGGCCTGAAGAAGCGCTTCGAGGGCGTGAAGGCAACCGTATCGGGCTTCGCCGACGACCTGAGCATGTCGTTCGGCGGAAACAGCGTCACCTACGAGACCGGGGCGGCGGAAGCCGTCGGCTCGGTCTCCGGTGGCGACACCTATTACCTGTCAATCGACGGAGCTACGGCGAACGCAGACGTGGCGGTGGCCGACGCCATCGACACCTTGGTTGCCGCAGCCCGCCGCTCATCCACAGCGAGGAGGTAGCCCGTGGGAGAGCACACAAGGGAGATACAGATCGCGGGCCGCAACCGCTGGTATCGCGGCTACATCTCCGTTGACAGCCAGTGGAACGTCAACGACACCACGACTCGCCTGCGAGTCACCGCAGCGATCGACGACAAGTACGCCGCCGAGTACGGAACGCACTACGACGTCGTGGTGAACGGCTCGGTGCGCAGCTCGCGCGACGTCGTGCTGAACAACTACGGCAACTGGGCGACGCGCGACGCGGTTACATTTGACGTGGACGTGCCGCGCGGCGCGAGCGGCTGGAACTGCCCGGTGCAGGTGCACGTCTACGGCAAGACGTACAACAACTACTACGGCTCTGCCGGCGGCGACGCGTGGGCTACCGTGTACGCATGGGTGCCGCAGCGCGGCTACTCGCAGCCGCATCCGCCCAAGAACTGCAAGCTGCAGCGCGTGTCCGACACGTCGCAGAAGATAACCTGGGATGTCGATTACACGGGAATGGACGGTGCCTACCCGTGGGCGGGCGTCTACGTTGACCGCCGCACCGACGATGGCTCATGGGTGAACATCGCCGACGTTTCGTGGGACGTCCAGAACTACACGGACAACTCGACCAAGGCCGGGCACAAGTACGAGTACCGCCTGTGCGCGCACGGCCCCGGCGGCAACTCCGTTCACGCGTCGGTTGGCACGACCTACACCACGCCCAACGCGCCGTCGCGCGTTGAGGCCGTGAAGGCCGGCGCTACCGAGGTGACCCTGCGCGTGTACGGCGCCGCGGCGTACGCAAACGCGTGGGGCGTCCAGCGATCTGTCGACGGCGGCTCGACGTGGGCGGACATAACGACGACCACCGAGGGCGAAGACCCCGCATGGCTCGACCTGCACGACAAGGCCGCGCCAGCCGGAACGGTCGTCTACCGCGTTCAGGCGAAGCGCGGCTCGCTCGCCTCGGCGTGGGTGAAGTCGAACTCGGTAACCACCATCACGCCGCCGCTCGCCCCGAAGGTCACCGCGCCGACCGTGGTGGCCACCGGAAGCCAGGCGGCGGTGTCGTGGGTTCCGAACCATCCGGACGGCTCGCAGCAGACCGCCGCGCAGGTCGAGTTCAGCGGCCCGAGCGCGATCACCGAAAGCGTCACCACGGCGAAGAGCATTAAGAAGTCGCTCGCCAAGGGCAGCTGGAGGGTGCGCGTTCGCACCAAGGGCCTGCACGCCGATTGGGGCGCGTGGTCTGACTACGTGCCGTTCGTGGTCGCCGATTACCCGTCGTGCTGGGTTGCCTCGCCTGCGACCGACGGCGTGCTCATCGACTCCGTGCCGATGACCGTTCAGGTATCGGCCTCCGACGAGACAGGGATAGCCAATGCCACGCTGACGCTTTCCGAGGTCGGCGGAGCGACGATAGCCACGGCCGACGTGACGAGCATGAAGCCCGTTGAGCTTGGCAGCTACACGACCATCAAGAACGGAATCGACTACCTGCTCACCTTGACGGTGACGGGCGGCTCGGGCCTGTCGAAAACGGCCACGCGCCGGTTCAAGACGCACTGGGCGGAGCCGGCAACCCCCGTAATCACCGTGACGTACGGCGATGACCTCACGTGCCACGTGAAGGTGGAGAACGGCGTTTCCGCCTACAACGTCGAGGAGACGACGATCATAGGCCCGATGGCCTACGACGAGGACACGGGCGAGATACCCATGCTCGGCACGATCACGTGCGACGGCGACGAACTGGTGCTTGGCGACGCGTCGAAATGCGTCGGCTTCGTGGTCGAGCGCGTGCTGGACGAGGGTGACCACCTTCTCACGTCGAGCCTGCTCGATGCCCAGGAAACCATCGACCGCGTGCCGCCGCTCAACGCCGACTTCAAGTACCGCGCAACTGGCACTGCGGCGAACGGAACGTCTTCCTACGCCGAGGCCAAGGCGAACCTGCACGCCGAGTGCATGGCGCTCAACTTCGGCCAGGATGCCTCGACGCTGCTCAAGATGGAGCTTGACGCCAAATACTCGACATCTGCGGCGCGAAGCTTCAACAGCTTCCATTTCGCCGACGGCGGGGAAAACGGTGGGCTTCCGCAGTCGTATGCGCTCGATGAGGCAGACCTTGCGACATCGGCCTCTTGCCTGCTTGAGCGAGACGGGCACGACCTGTTCCGCAAGATCATGCGCACACAGTGGCAGGGCTGGTGGCGCGGCCTCGCCGGTGAGCGTGCGTTCGGCGCGATGACGTTCAACGAGTCGCTTAAATCTGCGGGGCTTTGGTCCGCATCGGCGAAGGTCGAGCACGATGTGTTCGAGGAGCCGAGCAATGCCTGATTGGAAAAAGCGATTCGCGGCCTCGTACCGTTTTATGCGCGTTGACCGAAAGACCGGCCTCGATGTCGAGCGACTGCGCAACATCCGAAACGGCGGGAGCATCGAGCGAAACCAGGACACCAGCTACGAGACGGGCAAGATCGGCTACCTCGGAACGCTCGACCTCGGTAGTGACCTCCTGCGCATCTACCTCGATGCCACGTTCCCGGACGACACAACGGTGTCGGAGCCGCTTGGTACGTTCGTCGTATCGACGCCAAAGCGTTCAACTGGCTACAACTCGTCTGAAGCAGACCTATCAGGCCGCTTGTCCGAGGTTGCGGAAGACGAGTTCGACGCCCCGCGCTCGCTTGCAGCTGGCAGCAACGCCGTCGGCGAGGCGGCGAAGCTCCTGCGCGAGGTCGGCCTTGAGGTTATCGCCGACCCGTCCGACTTCACGCTAACGACCACGTGGGTTATCGGGGCAATCGGCAACGGGGAGAGCAACTACGCCACCCGCCTGAAGGCCGTAAACGCCCTTCTCGATGCGGCGGGCTTCAGCTCGGCGTCGTGCGACCCGATGGGGCGCGTGCTGCTGCGCCGCTACGTCGAGCCTGACAAGCGCGCGCCAGCGATGGTCATGGAAGAGGGCAAGTGGGCGCGTTTCGAGGACGGCGGCACCGAGGAGCTGGACAAATCGGGCGTGGCGAACGTCGTGCACGTCGATTACTCGACATCCGACGAAAGCATAAGGGGCACGGCAATCGACTCCGACCCCAACAGCCAGTACTCGACCGTCACGCGCGGTTGGCGCAAGTCGGCCAAGTACACGAAGAGCGAGCTTCCGGCAGGCTCCACGGCGGCTGAACGGCAGGCCAACGCCAACGCCGAGGCGGCGACCCTCCTGCGCACCCAGCAATCCGCGATCCACCGCCTGAAGGTGACGCACGTCTACGCGCCCGTGGGCGTTTCCGACGCCATCGAGGTTCGCTGGCCGAGCGCCGGCATCTTCGGGAACTTCGCGATACGTAAGCAGACTCTCACCCTCGTGGGAGGATGCCCGATGGAATTGGAGATGAGGCGATTTGAACGCTAGCACCATAGCCGACGCGGGCGAACAGCTCGCCGCCCTGTTCTCGCCGCAAGGCGGCTCGGGGCACTCCGTGGGCTTCGGCACCGTGAAGTCCGTCTCGGGCGCGACGCTCGCGGTCGCCATATCCGGCACGACGCTCTCGGGGCTTCCGATGACCACGGCATGCTCGGCGGCCAAGGCGGGCGACCGTTGCATCGTCGAGACCATCGGCCCGCAGGCTATCGTCACGGGCCTAATAGCCAAGTAAGGGAGGTATTGATGGCAGAAACGACCCAATACGCCGCCCTAATGCTCGACGCCAACGGGAACGTCGATAGGGTGCGCACGACCGACGGCAAGATCTACTACATTGCATCGACCATCGCCATGGATTCGGCGGAAGCGGCGCAAGAGGCCGCAGCGAACTGCAAGACGGCCATGGACAACGCCAACGCCGCCGAGGAAAAGCGGGTTTCGGCCGAGAAAACAAGGGCTTCGAACGAGACCTCGCGCCTCAACGCAGAGGTGAACCGCGCCAACAACGAAGTGGCCCGCGTCAACAGCGAGAACGCCCGCAAAACGGCCGAGTCCTCGCGAGCAAGCGCCGAGAGCGCCCGCAAGTCTGCCGAATCGACGCGCGAAAGCAACGAGGCAGCCAGAAAGACGGCCGAGTTGAAACGCCATGACGAGCACATCGCAGACCAACAGGCCTCGTCGAACGCCGCAGCTGCCGCCAGTGGCGCGGCCTCGCGCGCCGACGCGGCGGCAAACCAGGCCCTACAGATCGCCAACTCGATCGCCCAGGGCAGCGTCGGCGATTCCAACATCGCAGACCTGCGCAGCCAGAACGAGAAGCTGGCCTCGATGCTCGCGAACGCCACGGGCAAGTTCTTCTTCATGGGCGGCACCGTCTACGCCCCGTCGGCGAAGGCGTCAATAAGCAACGGAACCGTCACACTCGGCTCCACCTGCTCGGTATCAGGCACGACCATCGTGCTCGCATAGAAAGGAAACTCAAATGGCAACAGTGAACGCAGAGCGCTTCGGCATTGACGGGCAAACCTACACGCTCATCGACGGCACGGCCCGAGAGAACGCCCAGCTGGCGCTCAACAACGCGGAGTACAACCGCCAGAGCCTCATCGGCAAGTACGGCGGGCAGAACATCGCCACCATCCTTGCCGGGGAGATCGGCAGCGGTACGGTGTACGACGCCCTGCACAAGCGCATCGCCGCCGGCAACTTCGCTGGGCTGCGCGTCGGCGACTACATCGACGTGCCGCTCGTGAGCGCGTCAAACGTGGCGGCCCAGCAGTCCGTGCGCTTCCTGCTTGCGCACTTCGACCCGTACTACCAGTGCGGCGACAGCGCCAAGGGCCACCACATCGCGTTCATCGCGTCCGCGCCCGTCGCCGTGGCCAAGACCGTCACCGGCGTGGCCAACGACAGCTACCTGATGTGGAACACCGCGAACACCAACCAGGGCACCGCAGACGTGAAGAACCCGTACCTGAACAGCAACCTCAAGGCGTGGGAGAAGCTGTTCGAGGCGTGCCTGCCCGAGGGGCTGACCAAGTACCTGCTCACCCAGCGCGTGCTGCTTGAGGAGCGTTACAGCGCGAGCGGCGCGCTCAGCGACTCCAACAGCTGGAGCTGGCAGGACATCGGCAAGGTGTGGTCACCATCCGAGATGGAGGTGTACGGCTGCCCAGTGTGGGGCACCAAGGGCTACAGCGTGGGCTTCGACTGCCAGTTCGACCTGTTCCGCGATACCGCGCACCGCTTGAACGGAACTCGGTGCACTTGGTGGTTGCGTTCCGTCATGGGTGGCTCCTCGTCCTACGTGTGCTACGTCAACACCAACGGCAATGCCACCTGCACTTCGGCGACGTACGTCTGGGTTCGCCCCCGCCCCGGCTTCCTCGTCGGCTAGCCAGCCGAGTGCTCTATACTTCTCTTTCGATGCGACCGCCTTGCGCGGTCGCATCCCTGCCCGCGCAGCGGGCCGTTTTTTTTCGCCACTATTTCCGGGAGGTGCCATGAGCGGCGTCTACCAGCGAAACCGCGAGGTGTCCGAGTACAAGTTCTTCACGCAGGCCATCGCCATCCGCGTGGAGGTCAACAAGCTCATGGCCTCCTCGTCGGTCGTGCCGAAAGCCTACAGGCTGCTGAACGCAGTCCCCACGGTGGAGACCGCGCGCAGCATCGTATACAACGTCAACCGCGCCGACTGCTTCTACCCCAACAGTTCGTTCAACGCACTTGAGCGCAAGCGTTACCTGACGCTGGCGATAGCCGACTGCGAGCAGCTGATGCTCGACATGCAGTGCCTCATGGACATCGGCCTGCCCGTGAACGCCAACCGCTTCGAGGCGCTGGCGGGCATGGTCGAGGAGGAGATCAAACTGCTCAAGGGCGCGCGCAAGAACGTACGCGTCACCGGCAAGAAGTCCACCGAGGAGCGCATAGCCGAGGCCGAGGCCGAGCTAGAGCGCCTGCGTTCGCTATAATGGGCGGCGGTCGCGCCTTGTTTATCGGTACAATTGGTGGTTGCGTTCCGTCATGGGTGGCTCCTCGTCCAACGTGTGCTACGTCAACAACAACGGCAATGCCAACTACAATTCGGCGACGAACGTCTGGGTTCGCCCCCGCCCCGGATTCCCTTACTGCCAGACCGAGTAGGCCCCAGGGCCGAAAGCAGAGCGCGGAGAGGAAGGAAGGCGCGACCATCGGGCATGCGCCCGTAAATACGCACCCCGCGAGGGTGGCCGGACGCTGCTTGCATGGCGCGGCGCTCCGTGGCTTCGCCGCGTTTCATGGCCATACCTCAAGCGGCTGTCAGAGCCACATTGCAAGCCGTGCGGGGTGCCTTCTATGAACTCGGAGCAAAGGCGGGCCGCACGCCGGAAGCGCCGCGAGGAGAAGCGCGCCAGGGCCAAGGCCGAGCGCGTCAAGGCGTGCACCCTTGAGACGGTGGCCGACCTCAACAGCCTGTGCAAGGCTTCCAAGCAGGCCGCGCGTGGCGTCATGTGGAAGGCCTCGACGCAGCGGTACATGAAGGACTACCTGCGAAACGCCGTGAAATCGCGCCAAGACCTTTTGGAGGGCCGCGACATATGCCGGGGTTTCATCCGCTTCGACCTGTGGGAGCGCGGCAAGCTGCGCCACATCAGTGCAGTGCACTTCCCCGAGCGCGTGGTGCAGAAGTCGCTGTCCCAGAACGCCCTCGTGCCCGCGATAGTCCCCACGCTCGTATCCGCGAACTCCGCCAACATCAAGGGGCGCGGCACCGACTACGCCCTTAAGCTGCTCAAGCGCCACCTGGCCGACCACTGGCGGCGGCATGGGCGCGAGGGCTACATACTGCTGGGCGACTTCTCCGACTACTTCGCGCGCATTGCCCACGAGCCGGTCAAGCGGCAGGTGGCCGACGCGCTGCTCGACCCGCGCGTGGTCGCCCTTGAGCACCGCCTGATAGACGCGCAGGGCGAGGTCGGCCTGGGCCTGGGCAGCGAGCCAAACCAGATATGCGCGGTGGCGCACCCCAACCGCATCGACCACTACGTGGCCGAGATGCTGCGCCCCGAGGCCTACGGGCGCTACATGGACGACTTCTACCTGATCCACGAGTCCAAGGAGTACCTGCAAGTGTGCCTTCTGCTGATAGAGCACGAGTGCGCGAAGCTCGGCATCGCGCTGAACCCGCGCAAGACCCGCGTGGTGAAGCTGACGCGCGGCTTCACGTGGCTGAAGAAGCGCATCTTCTACACCGAAACGGGCCGCATCGTCATGAAGCCGTGCCGCGACTCCATCACGCGCGAGCGACGCAAGCTGAAGAAGATGGCGCGCATGGTGGCCGAGGGGGTCATGACGCCCGAGCAGGTGCAGCAGAGCTACCAGAGCTGGCGCGGCGGCATGGCTCACTTGGACGCGCACCGCAGCGTGCTGGCCATGGACGCGCTGTACCGCAGCCTGTTCGAAAATCTCGCGGGGGGGGGTTGCTCAATGCAACCAAGCCCGAGAGACGATTCGGGCGGAACGCCCTCGCCATAGCGGAAGGGCGGCAACTAAAAACGGCGGCCTAGACGGGTCGAAAACGAAATAACCAAGACAGCGAAGGCGTGCTGCGGCGCGCCTTCTTTCTTCGCGCCCGCCCAAACGGCCAGGCAATCTCACGGCGCTAATACGATGGCGGCACATTCCCCGATAAGGAAGGAGTCCGCATGGACACTGAGGAAGACATGCCGCGCCCCGACGAGCTTCGAGACGGCACCCTGGCCGAGGTCAACGCCCTGCGCGACTTGCTGTCGCAGATCGGCGACCCCGACGCGGCGCACGACGCGGGCGTTATCGACGATGACGAGTACGTGGAGCGGAAGGCGCGAAAGCTCGCCTACACCTCCGCGCTCGCCGCCTACGCCAACGGCGAGGTGCCCGACCTCCCGGCGCTGCTCGAACAGATGCGCGAGCAGGCGTCCCAGCCGACGCAGACCGAGACCAACACGGCGAACATCGACTACCTGCTCATGACCGTGGGAGGTGACCAGTAATGGCTACGAAGAAAACCGTTGAGCATTCCAAGCACTTCGCGAAGGTCAAGAAGTACTACGACAAAGACCTTTGGAGCAAGGCGCGCGTCTACAAGGCTGTCGAGTGCAAATGGATCACCGCCGACGAGTACAAGGAAATCACCGGCGAGGAGTACACGGCCGAATAGGCGGAAGGATGGCGCCCAGGATGGAAGTGCTCAAGCTTTTTGCGCCTTACGGACCGGCTTGGCTTGGCGGCGTGCTCCTGACGCTCGTTGCGTTCTACTTCGGGAGACAATTTCTTGAGGAGTACAAACGCCAAAACCAGCGGAAGGGCGAGCTCGACCTGAAGCGCGAGGAGCGCAAGCAGGCCGAAGTCGACGAGAGGGCGCAGCGCGACCGCGAGCGGTCCCAAATGGAGGGGCGCATCGCCGCCCAGATGGAGCGCAGCAACACCCTGATTGAAGGAATGAAAACGCTCATGGAGTCGGTTGTCGCGTCAAATGACGTCCTCCACGCGGACTTGGTCCACAGCCAGGCGCGTAGCCAGGGCATGGCCGAGAAGGTCGACCATATCTACGACCGAGTCGACCTCATGTACAACAAGGAGACAGGGAGATAAAGATGACTGATATACAGGCAGGACTCACGGTGCTGACCGTCCTCGTGGTGCCCTATATCGTGCAGGCTATCAAGACGAAGGCGATGACCGGCAATGTCGCCCGCTGGACGGCCATCGCAGTATCGGCGCTGTGCGGCGCATTGACGGCCATGGCCGGGGGTATGCCGACTGACCCCACGGCGTGGGTTACGTCCATCTTCGCCGCGGTAGGCGGCGTGCAGGTGGCATATGCAGCCTTCAAGGCGGTCGGCGTGACAGACAAGTGGCTCGACGCGCTGCTTGCCATGGGCACTCCGAAGAAGGACGACTAGGAATGGGCGGCAAGCGCCTCGTGCGCATCGCCGCCGCCATCTCGCTGCTTGCTTTGCTCGCCGCCTTCGCCGACGTGGCGCTTATAGCCTCTAACGTGCCGAAGGTGCCGAAGGAAGAGCCTTTGCCCGTCATCTACGACAAGCCGCTCGACAAGCCCGCCGAGGTGCCCGTCTACCTCCAAGCAGACGAGCGCTGGGGCGGGCTTTCGTATGCGGGCGAAGACTTGGCCGCTTCCGGCTGCGGCCTCACGTGCGCGGCCATGGCGTGGGAATGGCTCTACGGCCAGACGTGCACGCCGGCGCAGATGCTGGGATTCGTTGGCGAATCGTGCCTCACGGACGGCGTGAACGACATGGAAAAGTTCTGCCGTTGGATGAACGCGAACGACCAGGCTTTGGGCTACACGCCTATCCACGACAACGCCGACGACGCCTTGGACGAGGCGGCTGGCGGATGGATGGTGTTTTGCAGCCTGACTGGCCAGCTACGCGACGGCGGCAAGAGCTACGACGGGCACATCGTCCTGCTCTGCGGATGGGACGGCGAGACGGCGACATTTCACGACCCCTACGAGGGCGTGGTGCGGCTGAGCCGCGAACAGTACGAACAAGTTGATTGGGCTTATTTCATAGCGATAGGGAGCGCTGAATAGAATGAACGGAATCGACATCAGCAATTGGCAAAACGGCATCAACCTCGCGGCTGTCCCGTTCGACTTCGTTATCTGCAAGGCTACCGAGGGCACGCGCTACGTGTCGCCCGACTGCGACCGTCAGATCCAGCAGGCGATTGGCCTTGGCAAGCTTGTGGGCGTGTACCACTACGTCAACGGCGGCGATGCCGATGCGGAGGCCGAGTACTTCTACGAGCACTGCAAGGGCTACGTCGGCAAGGCCGCGTTCTTCATCGACTGGGAGGATCAGGGCAACGAGGCATGGGGCGACACGTCCTACCTCAAGGCCATGGCAGAGCGTTTGGCCGAGCTTCTGGGCTTTGGCATGGATCGCATCGGCATCTACGCATCCAAGAGCGTATTCCCGTGGAACCTCACCGACGCCAAGACGTGGGTGGCGCAGTACGCCGACATGAACGCCACGGGCTACCAGGACGCGCCTTGGAACGAGGGCGCTTACGACTGCGCCATCCGCCAGTACTCCTCGTGCGGGCGCCTGGACGGCTGGGCGGGCAACCTCGACATCAACAAGTGCTATATCTCCCGCGCGGAGTGGGAGGCCATGGCGGGTGGCTCCAACGGCGATCCCGACTCGCTTATCCACGGCATCGATGAGACGCCAACGGCAGACCTCGCGGCGAAGGTGCTCGCTGGCGAGTTCGGAGACGGCGACGACCGCAAGCACGCGCTGGGCGACCGCTACCAGGAGGTGCAGTCGCTCGTGAACCACATCCTCACGGTATCCGCCGAAGATCTGGCCGCTGAGACATGGGCGGGCGATTACGGCAACGGCAGCCGCCGCAAGGCTGTTTTGGGGCCGCGCTACGACGAGGTTATGGCGGTCATCAACGGGCAGACCGAAACCGAGCAGGTATACATGGTGCAGAGCGGCGACACCCTTTCCGGAATCGCCTCAAAGTACGGCACGACCTATCAGGATCTCGCCGCCAAGAACGGCATCTCAAACCCGAACCTGATCTATCCCGGCATGCGCCTGGTTGTTTCCTAGGCCGCTCGTGGTATCCTAACGAAAACGATTGTGCCGACGGCGCACACCTCGGTTCGAGGAGATGCGCAAACGGTGCACCATTTGAATTGAAGAGCCCGTTACCCTCGCGGTAGCGGGCTTTTTGCTACCGATATGCCGGGATTCGAACCCGACAGGGGATCGCGCGAATTTTTGTGGTGTAAGAGGGAGGGCCGCGTCAGCGCCCCCTGCGC
>CABVAY010000013.1 GCA_902496455.1 uncultured Collinsella sp. | reverse complement strand
CTCGCGCGACGTCATTGCTAGCTTATCGATTCTCATGGAATCACCTCTCTTGGGGTGGCCGCCCTACGGGGCGGCTTCACGTTGTTCGAGATGTATTGTTGCCAGCTTTGCGCGATCTTATACACAAATCTAAGTCTCTATATATAAGATTTTATGAGTGATTGATGGATAGGGTACTGAGATGTCAGCCCGCCGCTGCCCAGGCGCACTACCGTCTCGATCTGTAACATCTAGCAGCCATTTTTGATCCTAGATGTTACAGATCGAGAGAAAATGACCAGCGGCAACCGTTTGTCTCAATCTGTAACATCTACTCGGCAAATTAGGGTCTAACTGTTACAGATCGAGACAAACAGAAGACCACCGCAAAGGGGACAGGCACCTTTGTGGTGGTTCTCGGTTTCGACGTCCAGCTGTCACACGTTATGAGATTAAAATTGAATCGTTAGCTGAGATTATTCATTTGTCATCGAGCTTGCCTGCTCTTTCTCTCGAGGAGCGCATATGAAGCCGCCTCATTCCACCGGCCGCAACGTCATCGCCATTCTCGCCATACCCATCGTGATACTCTTCCTTATCGTCGCCACGCCCTTTTCCCTTGGTATCGCCTCGCCCTTCGATTTATGCGGAATGGTCAACGCCGGCTCGCGTGCCACCTCGCTCTCCTTTATCTGTCGCGGCGTGTTCTACGAAGATGGAATTCCCACCGGAATTTGGCGGTCAAAGTTACCGCTGCTCGGAACGATTGATGGATGCTTCCCCCATTTCAGCCTTGAACCTCAGACGATGAATTATTTGATCGACGACCAGCCCCTCGACTCCATCACCCTCGCCTACGACTATGCTCCAAACACCGACGAGTGCCACATGAACCAAGTCCTCGACAAACTACTTGGGCAGTGCGGGCTCACCGAGGAGGCCGGTCGAACCATCGATAGCGACCAGCAATTAAAGCGAACAGAACTCCGCCGTGTCGGAAAAATCAAAGGGCGAAGTGGGGCCGCCTACTGGCAGGCCTGGGCAATACGCGACAAGAGCGAATTCGGGCACAGCACCTATATGATCACCGTCTACACCAAAGACGGAATCAAGGGCAGTGTTGACGATTTCGCGTCATCCAAACTCGGCATCCCCAAAACAACCAAACCCGCCAACCCAGATGAAATCCTGTAGAAGCGCTCATTGGAATGTCGCTCAACGTGCACACCGACATTGAGCTCAACCCCACCACCACAAAGGTGCCTGTCCCCTTTGTGGTGGTTTTCAACAAAAAGAAGCCGCCCCATTAACAGAGGCGGCATCAAGCAAGTCTATTTATTAGCGTCCCTCAAGACCCAACGAGAACGCAGAAATGTAGCCCGGGGCTTACCCTTTCCCGAACGCGACCCTCGCGAAGCGCGTGAGCACGAGGGGAAGGTGTGGCAGGGGCGTACAGCAGAGTTACTCGGCAGCGGCCTTGAACTTGTTGTAATTAATCAGGCAGCCGGCTTTGACGATGGCACGCTCCTCTGCCGTCATATCGGCAATGTAAAGCTCAATCTGCTCGACCGCACCGTCGGCGCGCACCACGTAGGCAGCGATGTCCTTCAGGTCGCCATCGAGCGCGGCACGGATACCCGGCACAAAGACGTAGTCGCCCACCTCAAAGCTGGGCTCGGCCTCCATCTGGAAGGGCACCATGCCCCAGTTCATCACGTTGGAGCGATAGCGCTTGGTGGCGTACTCGTGAACGATGTTGGCCAGGCCGCCAATTACGCGCTGGCAGCTCGCGGCCTGCTCGCGGGCAGAGCCATCGCCCGGCTTCTTGGCGTAGAGCATGGAGCCGTACTCGGTCGCCTTGGCATCTGCCGCGACGCCCGCACCAGCCAGCGCCTCAAACACGCCGGCAAGTTCGGCATCGAGCGCCGCCAGGTCACCCGCGGACTCGCCAGCCACGCGGCGCTTCTCCACGGCGTCGACTTCCTTGGAACGACCCACGTAGGCCGGGTCGCGACGGCTGAGCGTAAACTCGGCCAGGCCCAGCGGGTTGGAGCGGAAGGAGCTCGTCTCGCCCGAGGGAATGAGCTCGTCGGTCGTGGTGACCGGGTCCAAGATCTTGGAGCACACCTTGAGCAGGATGTCGTCGCCGAGGGGCTCCATCGCGGGCCATGGCTTGATGTTGGGGCCTTCGACCAGCTCGTCGGCAGGCTCCGCCTTGCCAAAGCCCCAGTACACGCGCTTTTTGTACGGCGCGTCGTCAAAGGTATACTCGCAGGCCTCGTCCCAAGTCTCCTCGGGCAGGTCGGTCGCCGGCGTCAGGATGCCGCCGTTGGCAGCCGTCGCCGCAATGGAGCGGGCGTCCATCAGGGCCACGGCGCTCAGCTGGCCATTACCCGGCTTGGAACCCTCGCGGTTGGGGAAGTTGCGCGTGGTGTGGCGGATCGAAAGGCCGTTGTTGGCGGGCGTGTCGCCGGCGCCGAAGCACGGGCCGCAGAACGCCGTGCGCACGATCGCACCGGCCTCCATAAGGTCGTAGATGTAGCCACGGCGCGTGAGCTCGAGCGCCACAGGCTGGCTTGTGGGATAGACCGACAGCGAAAACTCGCCGCAGCCGGTGTTGGCGCCCTTGAGCACGCGGGCAGCCTGGACCACGGAGTCGTAGTTGCCGCCCGAGCAGCCGGCGATAACGCCCTGCTGCACGTGCAGCTTGCCGTCGACGATCTTGTCGAGCAGGCTAAAGTGCGTCTTACCCTCGCCGATCTTGGCGGCCTCGAGCTCCACCTCATGCAGGATGTCCTCGAGGTTCTCGTTGAGCTCGTCGATCTCAAAGCCATTGGAAGGATGGAACGGCAGCGCGATCATGGGCTTTATGCTCGACAGATCGACCTCGACGCAGCCGTCGTAGTAGGCAACATCGGCGGGCTTGAGCTCGCGGTAGTCGTCGCCGCGGCCATGCATGGCCAGGAATGCGTGCGTGTCCTCGTCAGTTGCCCAAATGGAGGAAAGGCAGGTGGTCTCGGTGGTCATGACGTCGACGCCGTTGCGGTAGTCGGTCGTCATGCTCGCGATGCCGGGGCCCACAAACTCCATGACCTTGTTCTTGACGTAGCCCTTGGCAAAGACGGCGCGGATGATGGCGAGCGCCACATCGTGCGGGCCGACGCCGGGGCGCGGGGCGCCCGTGAGGTAGATGGCGACGACGCCGGGATAGGCAACGTCGTAGGTGTCGCGCAGCAGCTGCTTTGCCAGCTCGCCGCCGCCCTCGCCCACGGCCATGGTGCCCAGGGCACCATAGCGAGTGTGCGAGTCGGAACCCAGGATCATCTTGCCGCAACCGGCGAAGTTCTCGCGCATAAAGGAGTGGATGACGGCGATGTGCGGCGGGACGAAGATGCCACCGTACTTCTTGGCCGCGGAAAGGCCAAAGACGTGGTCGTCCTCGTTGATGGTGCCGCCCACGGCGCACAGCGAGTTATGGCAGTTGGTGAGCACGTAAGGCAGCGGGAACTGCTCCATGCCCGAGGCGCGCGCCGTCTGGATGATGCCGACAAAGGTGATGTCATGGCTCGCCATGGCATCGAAGCGAATCTTGAGCGCCTCGGGATCTCCGGACGTATTGTGTGCCCGGAGGATCGAATACGCGATGGTGCCGCGCTTGGCATCCTCAGGCGTCTGCGTAATACCGCGCTCGGCAGCCTCGGCCGCAGGCACAACCTCGCTGCCACCGCGCAGGTAGATGCCGTCCTCGTACAGCTTGACCATACTGTCTCCCACTCTGCCCAAAAGATTTGGGCGCATAGCATACATTCGTTCAATATCGTGCCATAGAACGGTTGCGAGTGGGTTACGAATCTGCGCATTCACTTTATCTCGGTAAAGTAAAGGACGAGCCCAGTGTGAGCCGGCAAAATGATCCCTTGGGGACGGAGGAAAACGGATCACTGAGGGGGTCGGCCTGACCCAGTGATCCGTTTTCCTCCGTCCCCAAGGGATCATGAAGTTGAATGCCAGATTGTCCGAATGCGGCCCGCGTAACTACAAATCGGTCCCCGCGCCCAGCAGCTTGCGCATGACCTGTTCGGGGTTAACCGAGCCGTCGCGCGGGGCCAGGGCGGTGATCTTCTTCTGCATCTTGTACTCGTGCAGCTCGTCCTCGAGCTGGCGCACGCGAGCACGGAGCTTTTCGTTTTCGCGCTCACGCTCCTCGGCACGCTCCTTCATATCGAGGATGCGCACCACGCCAGCGAGGTTAATGCCCTCGTCGGTCAACTGGTTGATGAGCTCCAGGCGCTCGATATCGGCGCGCGAATACAGACGCGTGTTGCCGCCCGAGCGCTGGGGGTTCACCAGGCCCTTGGACTCGTAGACGCGCAGAGTCTGCGGATGCATGCCGGTCAGCTCGGCCGCCACGCTGATCATGTACAGCGGTTTGTTCCTATTGTCCTCGGCCATGCTACCTGACCCCTTTCCGTCTCGTTATCGTCCATCATAAGCCCGCGGGCGCGGGCGTGCGCCACGACCGCCCTAGTACGTCGCCTTGTAACGGTTGACTTTCTCGCGGTAGTCGCGCGTGTCGGCCTCGCGCAGCTTGGTCATGGCATCGCGCTCGTCGTCGGACAGGTTCGTGGGGACCTGCACCTTGATCTCGACAAGCAGCGCGCCTGTGCGGCCACGGTGCTTAACATCGGGCGCGCCCATCTCCTTAAAGCGGAACTTTTTGCCCGTCTGGGTGCCCGCCGGTACCTTCAGACGAACCGTCGCCCCGCCGGGCGTGGGCACGTCCACCGTGCAGCCGAGCGCCGCCTCGTAGACCGAGACCGGTACCTCCATGGTCACGTCGGCACCTTTGCGCTTAAACAGCGGGTGCTCCTCAACGTGCGTGGTCACGACCAGGTCGCCGCGCTCGCCGCCGGCAACGCCGTACTCGCCGCGACGCTTGTAGCGCAGCTTGCCGCCGTCGACCGCGCCCGCAGGCACCGAGACCGTAATGGTCTGCTGCTCGCCTGTCGAGGGAATGCGGTAGGTAACCTTGTGCGTCACGCCGCGGAACGCGTCCTCGGCCGTCACATCGACGGTCAGCGACAGGTCGCCGCCCTTGCGAGCACGGCTGCGGCCCGCTCCGGCATTACCCGCAGCCCCGGCAAAGCCCGAGCCCCAATCGCTGCCCCAGGCGCCATTACCGCTAAAGATGCTGTCGAAGATGTCGCCCCAGCCGCTGGCACCCGCGCCGGCACCGTAGCCGCCGCCATACGCGCCGCCTGCGCCCGGCATACCGCCGAACATGAGCATCTGGTCGTACTCTTTGCGCTTCTTCTCGTCCGAAAGCGTCTCGTAGGCCTCGCTGATCTCCTTGAACTTGGCCTCGTCGCCGCCGGCATCGGGGTGATATTTTTGCGCGAGCTTGCGAAACGCGCTCTTGATCTCTTTGTCGGAGGCGCTCTTGGATACGCCCAGGATGTCATAGAAGGTTTTGCCTGCAGCCATCGTAGCTCCTCTCCTGTTTCATCCGTCGCCCAGCGGGCGGCGGCTCATGCTTTCATATGGCACTAGGCCAGAAAGGGCCCCGGGTGTTGCCCCGGGGCCCTTCTCAATTACTCCTCGGTGCTCTCGGCCGTATCGGCCGCAGCATCCTCGGGCGCCGCTTCGGGCTCCGGTGCGGGGCGCTTCTCGCCACCGTAGGTCACCGTCACCATCGCGGAACGCAGGATGCGATCCGCCATGCGGTAGCCCTTCTGGTACACGTCGTTGACGGTCTCGTCGTACTGCGATGCGTCCTCGACGCGGCCCACGGCCTGGTGCTCGAGCGGATCGAACGCCTCGCCCTTGGGGTCGATGGGCTCAACGCCCTCGTGCGCAAACACATCGAGCAGCTTGGCATGTACCGCGTCAACGCCATCAACGAACTGCTTAAAGTCGTCGGAAAGCTCCTGGCTACGGGCATGGTCGATCGCACGCTCGATATCGTCGACCACCGGCAGCAGCGCGGTGACGAGCTTCTCGGTCGCGCGCTCGCGCTCGGCGATACGCTCGTTGGCGGTGCGGCGACGGAAGTTCTCCCAGTCGGCCTGCAGACGAGCGGTGCGCTCGGTAGCGTCCTTCGCCTTGTCCTCGGCGGCCTTCTGAGCCTCTGCCGCAGCATCGAGCTCATTGCGCACGTCGGCAAGCTCCTTCTGGGCCTGCTCGAACTTGAGCTTAAAGTCGTTGTCGGCGGCTTCCTCACCAGCGCGGATAGCGGCTTCCACCATCTCGTCCTCGGTCATCGTCGCCTCCTTGTTGGAATCCTCTACCTGGTTCTCGGCAGCCTCGGCGGCCTCGGCCTCGTTGGCCTCGGTATCGTCGACGGCCTCTACGGGAATCTTCACGTCCTTCTCCTCAGAGTCAACGGGGGCGGCGCCAGCGGCAGCCGCCTCCGTGCGAGCTTTACGGGCGGACATGATTACTTGTCCTCGTCGTCCACAACCTCGTAGTCGGCGTCGACGACGTCATCGTCGGCAGGCTGGGCGCCGGCGGCACCGTCAGTCTGCTGCTGAGCGTCGGCGTAGACAACCTGGGCCAGCTCGTAGGCCACGGACTGCAGGGACTCGCCGGAGGCCTTGATGGCCTCGACGTCAGAGCCCTCGAGCGCCTTCTTGGCGTCGGCGATAGCGGCCTCGGCCTTGGACTTCACGTCGGCGGAAACCTTGTCGCCCAGCTCGTTGAGGGTCTGCTCGGTGGAGTAGCACAGGCTGTCGGTCTGGTTGCGGACCTCGACCTCTTCCTTCTGCTTCTTGTCCTCCTCGGCATGAGCCTCGGCGTCCTTGACCATACGATCGACTTCGTCGTCGGACAGAGCGGTGGAGCCGGAAATGGTGATCTGCTGCTCCTTGCCGGTGCCCTTGTCCTTAGCGGAGACCTTGACGATGCCGTTGGCGTCGATGTCGAAAGTGACCTCGATCTGCGGCACGCCGCGGCGGGCAGCCGGGATGCCGGTCAGCTGGAACTTACCGAGCGACTTGTTGTCGCGGGCAAGCTCGCGCTCGCCCTGGAGCACGTTGATCTCGACGCTGGTCTGGTTGTCGGCAGCGGTGGAGTAGACCTCGGTCTTGGAGGTCGGGATCGTGGTGTTGCGGTCGATCATCTTGGTCATGATGCCGCCCATGGTCTCGACGCCCAGCGACAGCGGGGTAACGTCGAGCAGCAGGATGCCCTCGACGTCGCCGGTGAGCACGCCGCCCTGGACGGCAGCACCGTCGGCAACGACCTCGTCGGGGTTCACGGACATGTTGGGCTGCTTGCCGGTCATGGTCTTGACGAGCTCCTGGACAGCGGGCATACGGGTGGAGCCGCCGACGAGGATGACCTCGGTCAAATCGGAGAGCTTGAGCTTAGCGTCGCGCAGGGCGTTGGTGACAGGCTGCTTGCAGCGCTCGAGCAGGTCGCGGGTGATCTTCTCGAACTCGGCGCGGGTCAGCGTGTAGTTGAGGTGCAGCGGGCCGGACTGGTTCATGGTAATGAACGGCAGGTTGATGGTGGTCTGCTGGGCGGCGGAGAGCTCCTTCTTGGCGTTCTCGGCGGCCTCCTTCAGACGCTGCAGGGCCATGGGGTCCTGACGCAGGTCGACACCGTTCTCCTGCTGGAACTTATCGGCCATCCAGTCGATGACGCGCTGATCCCAGTCGTCGCCGCCCAGGTGGTTGTCGCCCGAGGTGGACAGAACCTCAAACACGCCGTCGGCGAGGTCGAGGATGGAGACGTCAAAGGTGCCGCCACCCAGGTCGAAGACCAGGATGCGCTGGTCGGTGCCCTGCTTGTCCAGGCCATAGGCCAGGGCAGCAGCGGTCGGCTCGTTGACGATACGCTTGACGTTGAGGCCGGCGATCTTACCGGCGTCCTTGGTGGCCTGACGCTGGGCGTCGTTGAAGTAGGCCGGGACGGTGATGACGGCGTCGGTGACAGTCTCGCCCAGATACTTCTCGGCGTCGGCCTTCATCTTGGCGAGCGTCATGGCGCTCACCTGCTCGGCGGTGTAATCCTTGCCCTCGATGTCGACGACGGCACGGCCACCCTGGCCCTCCTTGACCTCGTACGGCACGGTCTTGATCTCGGAGGTGCACTCGGAGTACTTGCGGCCCATGAAGCGCTTGATGGAGAACACGGTGTTCTTGGGGTTGGTGACAGCCTGGTTCTTAGCGGCCTTACCAACGACGCGGTCGCCGTCGGCACGGAAGCCCACGACGGACGGGGTGGTGCGGTCGCCCTCGGCGTTCACGATAATGGTCGGAGAACCGCCCTCGAGGACGGCCATAGCGGAGTTAGTAGTACCAAGGTCGATACCAAGAATCTTACTCATTAGAAATTCCCTCTCTCTTTTGCGTTCGCGCCGCCTCGACGATCTGTCGCGCGGCGCTTCGGCTTGTCTTTCAGGATGTAGTGTATCCCCTTATGGGCCGGAATATACAAAATCTAAGTCAATTCATATAAGATTTCTTATTGCTGAGAGTTTAGGTTCGCAAATACGCAGGTAGACGCCCTGTTTGAGTTCTCGGCAAATCTATCGAGATCTATGTAGAGATGGCTGAGGTTTGCGTCCGGGGGTGCCTGGGGGCCGTCTTGCGGAAAGCTCATCCCGGTTTGAGCGTGGATTCCGGGTCGCAGTTTCCGTCTGAAGGCTCAACCGGAAACCGTATCCCGTTTTGAGAGCTGATACCGGCTCGCATTTTCCGCTAGCGGGCCTAACCGGAAACTGCAACCCGTTTTTCGACAAAATAATGGGATGCGGTTTCCGCAAGCACGCTCAATCGCCCAATATTTCAAGTCACCTTTAGCTAACATTTGCGCAGCTCATCGGCCTCACCTGCATGTTTTTTAGTAAGCCGTGGCATACTCGGCGAACGGTATGAAGATGCCGGCCAGAGGGTATTGCAAACGGTCGCTCCCGTGGTATGTTTTTGCCCGAATCAAACCGGCGCGCATCGCCTGTAGCGTCGGTCAACAGAGAGGAAACTACCATGGCTCATCCCGTAATTGATGCCGACGAGTGCATCGCTTGTGGCGTTTGCGTCGACTCCTGCCCCGCTGGCGTTCTGGAGCTCCAGGACGTCGCTACCGTCGCTGACGAGGACTCCTGCGTCGCCTGTGGCGCTTGCCAGGACGCTTGCCCCGCTGGCGCGATCACCGAGATCGTCGAGGAGTAACAACTCCCCCACTTGCACACTCAAAAGTACACCGTGCACAAAAAAGGAGGCTTCCGCATCGCCGCGGAGGCCTCCTTTTGCATATGTGGGCAGCTAATCTTGGAGCGGGACCCTTGGCAGTTGCGGTGGAATAGTTCCTGTTTTATGTCTTGGATGCCGATTTTAGGAACTATTTCACCGCAACTTATAGATGCAGCGTCGGCTACGAGAGATCATCCTCGTAGGGCATTAAATCGGCAAGGTAGCCCTTCTCCTTGAGCATGGCCTCGATCTCGTCGAGGGTCTGTTCGTCCTCCGCCGCAATGCGATGGAAGTGATAGCCACTCGTCACCGTAAGCAGCGGAAAGCTCTTGCCGCTCTCGATATCGCGCAGATAGCGCTCGACATCGCGGCGGTTGCGGATGTCCAGGTCGGCCGTGATCTTGCCGTACACACGATGGTTGACGATCACGTTGAGCACGGCGCCACCCGCATCGACGATACTCGTAAGCTCGTCGCCCGCCTGCTCCACGCTGTGGCGAACCTTGACCAAGCGCGTAGGCACGGCGGGGCTGCTGGGGGCCTCCTGCAGCACGTAGCCGCGGTTGGTCGCCACGATATCGTGCCCATCGGCGCGCAGCAGGGCGATGTCCTGCACCACGATCTGGCGGCTCACACCCACCTCGCGGGCAAGCGCGCTGCCCGATACGGGCCCCTTGGCCCCCTCGAGCACGGCCATGATGGCACGGCGACGCTCGCGGGCGTTCATTATTTACCGTCCAGCAGACGCAGGTGCTTAAGCGAGAGGTCGAGGATCGGCGCGGAGTGCGTCAGGGCGCCCGAGCTAATAAAGTCAACGCCCAGGTCGGCAAGCGCGCGGATATTGCTGGCATCCACGTTGCCCGAACACTCGGTCTTGGCACGGCCGGCGATAAGTTCAATCGCGGCAGCCATATCGTCGTGGGTCATGTTGTCGAACATGATGATGTCGGCGCCGGCCTCCATGGCCTCGCGCACCATGTCCAGGTTCTCGCACTCGATCTCGACCGTCGTGGTAAACGATGCATGGGCGCGCGCCATCTCAATCGCACGCGTCACGCCACCGGCGGCATCGATGTGGTTGTCCTTGAGCATGACGGCCGTCGACAGGTTGTAGCGGTGGTTGCTGCCGCCGCCAATCTCAACCGCCGCCTTCTCAAACACGCGCATGCCCGGCGTGGTCTTGCGCGTGTCGACGAGCACGGTCTTGGTTCCCTCGAGCGCCGCGGCCATGCTGTGTGTATAGGTAGCGATGCCGCTCATGCGCTGCAGGTAGTTGAGCGCCACGCGCTCGCCCGAAAGCAACACGCGCGCGTCGCCGCGCACCTGGCCCACGTGATCGCCGGCATGCACCTCGTCGCCATCCGATACATCAAACAGCACCGAGCTCTGCGAATCCAGCAGCTCAAAGGTGCGGGCAAACACATCCAAGCCGGCGATGATGCCGTCGGCCTTGGCGATAAGCTCCACCGTGGCGGGACGCGCCGTGGGGCACACGCTCGCCGTGCTCACGTCCTCAAACGTGATGTCCTCGCGCAGGGCCTGCAGAATCAGATCATCGACGACGAGCTTCATGGTAATGGGATTCATGGTCTACTCCTCCACGGCCTGCGTGCCGGCGGCACGGGCCAAATCATCGATTGCCAGAGGGTCGGCGCCCAGGGCGCGATGACGGCCATCGAGCGCGGGATCGCCCGCCTGCTCCACTGCGAGCGACTCGCCGGTGCGCATGTACCACGCGGCGCGACGACCCCAGACCAGCGCCTCGAGCAGGCTGTTGGAAGCCAGGCGATTCTTGCCGTGAACGCCGTTGCAGGCCGTCTCGCCCGCGGCGTAGAGCTCGGGCATCGAGGTGCGGCCGTCCTTGTCGACCCACACGCCGCCCATAAAGTAGTGCTGCGTCGGCGTAACGGGAATGGGCTCGTCCAAGATGTCGCGGCCGTCCTCCAGGCAGCGCGCGCGAATGTTGGCAAAGTGCCCGGTCACCACGTCGCGCTCGACGGGGGCAAAGCTCAGCCACTCGTGCTCGGTGCCGTCCTGCTTCATCTGCTCGCGAATAGCGGCGGCGACCACATCGCGCGGCTGGAGCTCATCGGTAAAGCGCTCGCCGGCGGCGTTAAGCAAAATCGCGCCCTCGCCGCGGCAGCTCTCGCTGATCAGGAAGGTGCGGCCCGGCTGCGGCGAGAACAGCCCCGTGGGGTGAATCTGCACGTAGTCCAGGTGCTCCATCTTAATGCCATGCTCCTGAGCAATGTAGCAGGCATCGCCCGTGAGCTGCGGGTAGTTGGTCGAATGGTCGTATACGCCGCCGATGCCGCCCGTTGCCCACAGCGTGTGGCGGGCATGGATCTTAAACGGCTCGCCGGCATGCGCGCCCTCGGCGGCATTTACCAGCTCGTCGGCGGGACGAACCGAGTTGTTCTCGTCCACGGGAACGGCGACGATACCGGTGCACACCGTGGCGCCGTCACGCTCGCCCGTCAAGATGTCGGTCATGGCCACGTGCTCCAAAATCTGCACGTTGTCCAGCTTGCGAACGGCCTGGAGCAGTTTGGTCGTGATCTCCTTGCCCGTAATGTCGGCATGGAAGGCAATGCGCGGACGGCTGTGCGCGCCCTCGCGGGTAAAGTCGAGGCTGCCGTCGGCCTTGCGCTCAAAATCCACGCCCATCGCTAGCAGGTCGTTGATGACCGAACGGCTCGAGCGGATCATGATGTCGACGCTCTCGCGGCGGTTCTCGTAGTGACCGGCGTGCATGGTGTCCTCAAAGAAGGCATCATAGTCCGAGCCCTCGGGCAGCACGCAGATGCCGCCCTGCGCGAGCATCGAATCGCACTCATCGACCGCGCCCTTGGAGAGCATGATCACGCGCGTGCTCGTCGGCAGATTGAGGGCCGCGTACAGACCCGCCACGCCGCAGCCGGCAATGACGACGTCGCACTCCATATCGGGGTATTGCTTGGTTTCCACAGGAATCCTCTCCCTTGTAATGTGGCATAAGGGACCGTCCCTCATGCAACATTGTTCTAGCGTGCTGCGCACTCGAGCATACGGTCGAGCGTGAGCTTGGCCTGGTCTGCTGCCTCGTCCGAGACGCCGATCTGCACCTCGCCCTCGCCCGTCTCCAGGCAGCGCACGAGCTTTTCGAGCGTGATAAGATCCATGTTGACGCAGGTGGGCTGCACCGCGGGGAAGTAGAACTTCTTGCCGGTGCCCTGGCAGCGGCGCTCGAGCTCGTAGAGCATGCCGCGGACCGTCACGATAATGAACTCGCTCGCGTCGGACTCCTCGGCGTACTTGATAATGCCGGCGGTGGAGCCGATGTAGTCGGCCTCGGCCAGGACGTCGGCCTTGCACTCAGGATGCGCCAGCACGAGCGCGTCGGGGTGGGCCTCCGTCGCGTCGACGATCTGCTCGACGGTGATGATGTGATGGCGCGGGCAGTAGCCGTTGTTGAGAATGACGTGCTTTTGCGGCACCTGCTCGGCTACGAAGCGTCCCAGGTTTTGATCGGGAATGAACAGGACATGCTGCTGCGGCAGCTCGGACACGATCTTAACGGCGTTGGAGCTGGTGACGCACACGTCGCTCCAGCTCTTGATCTCGACCGTGGAGTTGACGTAGCAGACGACAGCCAGGTCGTCGCCGTACTCGGCGCGCGCCGCGTCGACCGTCTCGCGCTTGACCATGTGCGCCATGGGACAGTCCGCGCCCGGCTCGGGCAGCAGCACGGTCTTAGTGGGATTGAGCAGCTTGGCGCTCTCGCCCATAAACTCCACGCCGCACAGCACGATGGTCTGCTGCGGCAGACTCTTGGCGAGCTTGGCCAGGTAGAAGCTGTCGCCGACGTAATCAGCCACGGCCTGCACCTCGGGCGCCACGTAATAGTGCGCCAGGATTACCGCGTCACGTTGGGTTTTTAGTTGCTGAATGGCCTCGACGAGCTCTGCGGGCACCAGTGCCGCGCGCTCCGTTGCCGTCGTTGCCGATGCTAGGCCGGCCGCGATATCGCGTGCAAGCTCCGACGCATCCATGTTCGCGCTCTGTGCCATCAAGGCCCCTCTCTTTTGGCGAATCTTGGGGCTTTAGTATGACACCTAGGTTTACAGCTGACAAGACAGCTGTAAACCTAGGTGTAAAGTTGAAATAAAGATTCAATCATGTGGCAGGTCCATTTTCGAACTGGCAAGCTGAGGATAGCCGGGCCTTCGATAGCGCAAGGGGCATCTTTCGCCACCGCAATACCGCTTGGCGCGAGTTGCACGCCGTGGGGCGCAAACGGTCCGCACCCCCGCAAGCGGCGCGTACCCGATGTGGCAAAATCGAACTACTTAAGGGGGCCGAATGCTCAAGATTATTGCCTGCGACGATGATGTCGCTTTTCTAGATAGACTGCACCGGATGATCGACCGTTGGTCGACCGAGACGGGCACGGCGATCGATGTTGCGCTCGTCACGCGCGGCGAGGACCTGCTGGCCCGCCATGCCGCATCGCGCGCCGACATCATTCTGCTCGACATGATCATGCCGCTCGTCAACGGCATGGACACCGCACGCGAACTGCGCCAGGCCGACACCGCCGTGCGCCTGGTGTTCCTCACCTCGTCGCCCGAGTTCGCGCTGGAATCCTACGAGGTCCGCGCCTTCGACTATCTGCTCAAGCCCGTGACTTACGAACGCCTGGCACAGCTACTCGACGAGCTTTCGAGCATGCGCCCGCCGGCAACCGACGAGCTCGTGATCAAAACTTCCTTTGGCTACCACGCCCTGCGCCTGTCCGACATCGAATATGCCGAGGCGCGCAACAAGCACGTGGTCTTCCACCTGCGCGACGGACGCGATATCGAGGCACTCGAGTCGTTCCGCAGCGTCGAGGACCGCTTGGAGCAAAACGCGGTCTTCTTTAAATGCCACCGCAGCTACCAGGTCAACCTGCGCAATATCGATCACTTTGACCGCACGGACATCGTCATGCGCTCGGGCGCGTGCATCCCGCTTTCGCGCAGCTGCAAGCAGGGATTCCAAGACGCCTACTTTGCGGCGCGCTTTGAGGGTGGGAGACACTGATGGTCTCCTCGGTCGAAATGATCCTTTGGGCAATCCACCACGCCACGACGCTGCTCTTTGGCGTCTTTGCCTCGGCGGCGCTGTGCGGTATCGAGATCAACCGGCGTCATGCGCTTGAACTGGTGCTGGTCGGTGCCGTAACTGGATGCGCATTTGGCCTCGCCAATGCCGTCGGCGGCGAGCTTTTCGCCCGCCAGGTATATCCACTCGTCGTGCATCTGCCGCTCGTCATCTATTTGTGCGCGCGCTACCGCCTGAGCCCGCTGCTTGCCGTGCTCGGCATTACGAGTGCCTATCTGAGCTGCCAGTTCAGCAATTGGATGGGCATCGCCGCATTTGCCGCAACCGATTCTCAGATCGCGTACTATCTGGCGCGCATCGCGACCACACTCGCCGTCTTTGCCGTCCTGTTGCATTGGGCCGGCGACATCGGTCCACGCTTGGCGATTAAAAGCACCACCGAGCTGGGCATCCTTTTAATCCTGCCGCTCGTCTATTACGTCTTTGACTATGCCACCAACGTCTACACCACGCTGTTCCACTCGGGCTCGGTGGTAACGGTTGAGTTTTTGGCATTTGCGCTCTGTGCCTTCTATCTTATGTTTCTTGCCGTTTACCTGCGCGAATACGAAGAAAAGGAAACCGCCGAGCGAGAGCGCTGGATGCTCGAAACCCGCGACAGCGCCGCCATCAAAGAGCTCGAGGCTTGGCGTCAATCTGGGCGCGAGCTGTCGATTCTTCGCCACGATATGCGCCACTTCCTACGCGGCCTGGCCGCTTTAATTGAGGAGGGCCACACCGACGAGGCACTCAAACGCATCGATGAACTCTGCGAAGCCGGCGATCGCACCGCCGTACGCCGCTTCTGCGCCAACGAGACCGTAAACATCGCGCTTTCGTCATTTAACTCGGATATCAATAGAAACGGCATTACCGCCAACCTGCGCGCCGCCGTACCCGAAACCGTCCACGTAGGTGACGCCGACCTGTTTAGCGTGCTCTCAAATGCCTTGGAAAACGCTATCACCGCCGCAAGCGCCGCGCCCCAGGGAAAGCGATTCGTCGACTTTGACCTGCGATTAGAGGACGGCCAGCTGCTGCTGTTAGTTTCCAACACGTTTGACCGCGCGCCGCGCATGGTCGACGGCATGCCCGTGACCCGGCATGCGGGCCACGGCTTTGGCACCAAGAGCATCAAACTTGCCGTGGAGCGCATGAACGGCAACTGTCAGTTCCGCATTAACGGCGATCGGTTTGAGCTGCGCGCTGTGATGTAGAAGTGCGGCGCCGATCTCGCGGCGTGTCTTGCCCGCCAGGCAATCGCTCACCGGCGCCAATCCGCTACAGCGGAGCGGCCGCCGGGGTCAGCTGCTTGATGTAGGCCCACATGCGCTGCTTGGCCGCTTTGTCGGTCAGCGCCACCTCAAAGCCATCGAGCGCGAGCACGCGGCGGCCCTGCACATGGGCGACCAGGCCGGGCTTGAGCATGGCGGTGTCGAAGTCATCGATTGCCACAAGCATGTCGGCATAGGTCTCGCGCATGGTATCGGCCGCGCGATCATCCAGCAGCAAGACCGCCTCGGGGTCCAAAGCCTCAAGCGCCTCACGGAACAGCTCGCACGGCAGAGTCTCGCCCACCGCGACCGTCCCATCACCCACGCCGGCGACGCTTGCCAGCACGCAAAAATCCTCGGGCGCGTAGCCGATGGCCCCAAGCGCCTTGCGCAACGCCGCGCCATCCGGGCCGGCGGCAAGCTCGCCACCCGAACGCTCGGCCTCGTCCAAATCGCCTTTGACCAGCACGATCGGCGAGCACGCGTTGCCCGCGATACGCACGCCACGGACCGCAAGCGATGTGAGCTCCTGCTCGGCCGCCTGGGCGATGGCTTCTTTTTTCTGGCTTTGTGACGTGGACATGCGCTCTCCAATCGTTTGCGTGCCCACCATTATATAAAAGAGCCGCCCGCGAGTGGTTGCTTTGCGGGCGGCTGGGTATAAGCACGGTCGTACTGAGTTTTACGCGGCCGAGCCGCGTCGCATTATGGAGGTCACCATGGCTGACATTAATCAGATTACCCCCGAGAACTTCGATTCCATCGTTAACGACAGCCTGCCCGTGCTGGTCGATTTTTGGGCACCGTGGTGCGGGCCCTGTCGATCCCTCTCGCCCATCGTTGACGAGGTTGCCGATGAGCTGGCGGGTAAGCTTGCCGTTGCCAAATGCAACGTCGACGACAACCAGGACCTGGCCATGAAGTATGGCGTCATGAGCATCCCCACGCTGATTGTGTTTAAGAACGGCGAGGAGATTGACCGCTCGGTTGGCGCTCTACCCAAGGCGAGGCTGCAGGCGCTGCTGGAGAAGCATCTGTAATACGCTTGTTACATGTTGCCGTCTGCCTGCCGTCCATGAGCGCTTTTGCACCGCTCGCCGGACTTCTGGATGCACCGAGTGCAACCACGGATAGTATGGTAGTCACAAACAGCCCCCAGTGAACGGGTGCGGGTCGCACAGACTCGTACCCGTTTTCTTATGCAGCTGCGCGCAGAGCGGGCGTAGTAAAATCTGAACCACTGAACTGCCCCATACAAAAGGAGATTTCCCATGCATGATGTTGGAATGAACATGAGCCAGCTTGCCATGAGCGTCAAACAGGTCGACGACACCATCGAGCTCGCTCATGAGTGGAGCCATCAGTTGCTGCATGCGACCGAGAATTTTGACATGGAGCGCATCGGCGCCAAGCTCGAGGCCGCCATGGCCGCGCTGCACGAGGCCCACGACGCACTCGAGGGCTACGAAGAGGCCATCGAGGCCGACCACAACTCCGTCGGCTCCGTGAAGCTGGTGTAAAGTGGCCGAACACGAGCACGGCTGCGAGTACGAGCACGAGCATCCGCACGGGGCGGACGGTGACGCGGGCTGCCACTGTAGTGGCTCCGGCTCCGAGCTGGTCCGTTTTTCGGTTACCGCACCCGACGACCTGCTGCGCCGTTTTGACGAGCAGATCGCGCGCCGCGGCGACGTGGCCAACCGCTCCGAGGCCGTGCGCGATTTGATTCGCGCCTCGATCGCCAAAGAGCAGATGCGCACGCCCGATGAGCACGTTATCGGGTCGCTCACCATGATCTACGACCATCACACCGGCGATCTGACGCGCCGCCTGGACGAGGTGCAGCACGACTACACCAACGAGATCGTATCGACCATGCACCTGCATCTGGATCACCACAACTGCTTGGAGATTCTGGCGCTCAAGGGTCGCGGCGAGCGCGTCTACGAACTAGCCGACCGCCTGCTGGGCCTGCGCGGCGTTAAGCACGGCGAGCTCACGTGCGCCGCCACCAAGCAGAGCCTGGGGCTGTAGCGGGATTTCCCGCAGCGCACCTGCCAAATAGGGACAGGTTTGTTTTGGCAGGCTTAGAAGTTTTACCTACCAAAATAAACCTGTCCCTTTTTGGTCGGTTTTGATGAGGGGTGTCGCATGCGGCATGCGCATATTCATGTGACGGGCATTGTGCAGGGCGTTGGCATGCGACCGTTTGTGTATCGCGAGGCCATGACGCATGGCATTTGCGGATGGGTGCTCAATGCGGGCGACGGCGTGCATATCGAGGCGCACGCTCCGGCCGATGCGCTCGATGCTTTTGTTGCCGCGCTTTCTGAGCATGCACCTGCAGCAGCCCGCATAGAGCATGTCGAGGTTGTGGACTTGGCAGCCAACGGTTGGGATGCCGCCAACGAACAGGGCTTTCGCATCGTAGCATCGCAGGACCAGACCGCGCACACGACGCTCGTCTCGCCCGACATCGCTACCTGTGACGATTGCTTGCGCGAATTGTTCGATCCCGCCAACCGACGCTATCACTACCCCTTTATCAACTGCACTAACTGCGGCCCACGCTTTACCATCATCCGCTCGCTGCCTTACGATCGAGCGGCAACGTCGATGGATTGTTTTCCCATGTGTCCCACCTGCGCCGCAGAGTATGCCGATCCACTCGACCGGCGTTTTCACGCGCAGCCCGATGCCTGCTTTGATTGCGGGCCGCATATTACGTGGCGCGAGGCTGTAAACGGCGATGCGTGCGGGAATTCGTCCGCGACGCCGGCCGTCGGCACCACGCACGAGACCAGCGACGCTATCATCGAGCGCTGCGTTGAGCTGCTGGCCAGCGGTGGCATCGTCGCCATCAAGGGCCTGGGCGGATTCCATCTATCCTGTGACGCTGCCAACGAGCAGGCGGTGGCCGAGCTGCGCCGTCGCAAGCGTCGCAGCAACAAGCCGCTTGCCGTCATGGTGCGCAGTCTTGCTGATACCGAGCGCCTGTGTCATATCGACGATGCTGAACGCGATCTGCTCGCTGGCAGTATCCGCCCCATCGTGCTGCTGCGCCGGCGCACTGTTGGCGAGGGCAACGGCGGCTCCCCCGACATCCTCGCCCTCGCGCCATCTGTCGCACACGACTTGCCCGAGCTCGGCGTCATGCTCCCCTATACGCCGCTTCAGCATCTGTTGCTCGCCGCGGCAGAAGCCTGCGGTATGCACGCGCTCGTCATGACCAGCGGAAACCTGAGCGAAGAACCCATCGAGACCGACGACGACCTTGCCTGGGAACACCTCGTTGCTGCCGGCATCGCCGACGCGTTGCTCGGTAACGACCGCGCGATCCTCTCACGCTATGACGATTCCGTGGTGCGCGTGGTTGACGGCACCGTTATGCCCGTGCGCCGCGCTCGCGGATATGCACCCCAGCCGCTACCGTTGCCGGCGCTCGACCGCGCTCCGTCCTGCGTGCTTGCCTGCGGGCCACAACAAAAGGCCACGATTGCGCTCACGCGTGAAGGGACGAACGGCAAGGCAACCTGTTTTGCGTCGCAACATATCGGCGATGTTGAAAACGGCGGGACCTTCGATGCCTGGAACGCCGCGCGCACGCGCTTGGAAGATCTCTTTGATTTGGCGCCCGCCGCCTTGGCCTGCGATGTACACCCCAGCTATCTATCGGGCCAGTGGGCGCGCGAGCAGGCGCGAAAATGCAATCTGCCGCTCGTCGAGGTGCAGCACCATCATGCGCATATCGCGAGCGTAATGGCCGAGGCCATCGCCGCGGGCCAGCTTACAACCGACGCGCGCGTCCTTGGCATCGCCTTTGACGGCACCGGCGCCGGCACCGATGGGACCATTTGGGGCGGCGAGTTTCTTGTTGCCAGCCTTGGCGGCTTTGAGCGCGCCGCGCATTTGCGCACCTGGGCGCTCCCCGGTGGGGCGGCCTCCGTGCGCGACGCCCGCCGCAACGCCTTTGCCCTGCTCAGTGAGCTCGGCCTGCTCGAGCACCCAGGCGCCGCTCGGCTTTTGGACAGCCTCGACGAGCAAACGCGCAGCGTGACAGCCACCATGATCGAGCGCGGCATCAACAGCCCGCGTACCAGCAGCATGGGGCGTCTCTTTGATGCCGCGGCAGCAATTCTGGGCATCTGCGACAAGGCAACCTACGAGGGCGAACCCGCCATCGAGCTTGAGGCTGCCGCCTGGCGCGCGCTCGACAACGAAATCGCCCATTTTCCCGACGACAACGCCGGCTATTTCGCATCTGGCCCATCGTGGCTGGACGGCCCCTATGTTCTGGACCAGAAAGCACTCTTTGAGGCACTTTTGGGAGGAATTGAAGCCGGAGCGCCCGCCGACAGGCTCGCACTCGACTTCCATGTCGCCGTCGCGCGCTCTTCGGCACGAATCGCACGCGAAATCTGCGCGCGCGAAGACATCGATACCGTCGCGCTCTCGGGCGGCGTGTTCATGAACCAACTTTTGCTTCAGCTCCTCACCCGCGAGCTTAAAGACGCAGGCCTTACGGTCTTGGTTCCCCAAACCGTGCCCGTTAACGACGGCTGCATCGCCTACGGTCAGGCGGCAGTCGCACGCACTCGCCTCGCACAAGTCGCACCGCAATAGGCTGTTTGGCCAACCCGCAAGCCGCCGTCTCACAGGTGTAGCGCGTTTGCCCGCAGCCCCCGCGAGCGCTACCATCAAACGATGGATTATCCAGCGCCCATCCAGCGCAAAGCGTATAAAAGAGGAACATTATGTGCCTTGCCGTTCCCGGTAAAGTAGTCAAACGCGACGATGACCTCAAGGCCACCGTCGACATGATGGGCATCGAGCGCCCTGTTTCGCTGAGACTCGTGCCGACGGCGCAGGTTGGCGACTATATTCTCGTACACGCCGGCTTTGGCATCCAGATTGTCGACGAGCAGGAAGCACAGGAAACGCTCGAGCTTGTTAATGCCATGTCCGAGCTGGTCGAAGAAGACCAGCTGGCCACCAACCCGGCGGAGGCTTACTAGTGGCGCCCGAGCAGCCGGCTCGCTCCGGTATCGATTTCTCGGCATTCCGCGATCCCAAGCTGGCTCGCGAGCTCATCGAGCGCATTCATGAGCTTGTCGGCGACCGCACCATCAACCTTATGGAAGTCTGCGGCACGCATACCGTGAGCATCGGGCGCTATGGCTTTCGCTCCATTATGCCGGCAGGGCTCGAGCTGCTGAGCGGCCCGGGCTGCCCCGTCTGCGTCACCGCCAACCGCGACATCGACCACGCAATCGCGCTCGCCAACATAGACGGCGCCATCATCACCACCTTTGGCGACATGATGCGCGTGCCCGGATCATCCACCTCGCTCGCTGCGCAAAAGGCGGCGGGGCGCGATATTCGCATTGTGTACTCCCCGCTCGACGCGCTCGACATTGCCGAGCAAAACCCTGATCGCCCGGTCATTTTTATGGGCGTGGGCTTTGAGACTACGACGCCCACCATCGCCGCCGCCATCTTGGAGGCCGAGGCGCGCGGGCTTTTGAACTTCTCGGTCTATTGCGCCCACAAGACCACGCCGCCGGCGTTGCGCGCCATCGCCAACGATCCCGAGACCACCATCGACGGCTTTATCCTGCCGGGCCACGTCGCCACCATCACGGGCTTAGCCCCCTTTGGCTTTTTGGTCGACGAGTTTAAGACTCCAGGCGTGGTAACGGGATTTGAGCCGGTCGACATCTTGCAGGGTATCTGCATGCTGGTCCAGATGGTTGTTGAGGGGCAGCCCGCGATCGACAACGCCTACCGTCGCGGCGTCAATGCCGACGGCAATCCTGTGGCGCGCCAGCTGGTCGAGCAGGTATTTGAGCCGTGCGATACCACGTGGCGCGGGCTGGGGCTGATTGCCAACTCGGGCCTTTCCATCCGCCCCGAGTTCTCGCGCTTTGATGCCCGCGCTCGCTTTGACGCGCCCGTTGAGGCGACGGTCGAGCCGCGCGGGTGCCGCTGCGGCGACGTGCTGCGCGGGGCCATTACGCCGAGCAACTGCCCGCTCTTTGGCCGCACCTGCACGCCCGAGCACCCCGTCGGCCCGTGCATGGTGAGCTCCGAGGGCAGCTGCGCGGCGTACTACCGCTACCGCGACTAGCCCGGACACACCCGCACACCGGCACCACCCACGATTGGAGTTTTCGATATGTCCCATAGCGTTACCGATAGCACCGTCCTGCTGGGCCACGGCTCCGGCGGCCAGATGATGAAACGCATCATTGATGAGGTCTTTTTGGATGCCTTTGGGTCGCCCGAGCTGCTCGAAGGCAACGACGCCGGCGTCGCCGCGCTGCCCGCGAGCGGGCGCATCGCCATGTCGACCGACAGCTTTGTAGTCTCGCCGCAGTTCTTCCCCGGTGGCAACATCGGCCGCCTCGCCGTGTGCGGAACCGTCAACGACGTCGCGACCTCGGGCGCCAACGTGCGCTACCTATCGTGCGGCTTTATCCTCGAAGAGGGCTATCCCATGGATAGGCTCCGCCAGATTGTGCAGACGATGGCCGAGACGGCACGCGAGGCGGGCGTGTCCATAATCACGGGCGACACCAAGGTGGTCGAGCGCGGCGGGGCCGACGGCGTCTACATCAATACCGCCGGCGTGGGCGAGGTGCCTGCGGGCGTGGCGCTCAGCGGCGCAAACTGCCAGCCCGGCGATGTCATCCTGGTCTCGGGTACACTGGGCGACCACGGCATCGCTATCATGAGCCAACGCGAGGGTCTGGCGTTTTCGAGCACCATCGAAAGCGACGCCGCGCCGCTCAACCACCTGATTGCCGATGTGCTTTCCGCAGCACCCGACACACGCTGCTTCCGCGACCCCACGCGCGGTGGCCTGGCCTCGACGCTCAACGAGTTTGCGCAGGCCAGCGGCGTTGCCATGGAGATCGACGAGGATGCCGTGCCCGTGCGTCCCGACGTGCAGGCCGCCTGCGAGATGCTTGGCTACGATGTGCTGCAGGTGGCAAACGAGGGCAAGATGGTTGCCGTCGTGCCGGCCGAGCAAGCCGATGCCGCGCTGAGCGCCATGCGCGCCGCCCGCTACGGCGAGAATGCCGCCATCATCGGCCGCGTGCTGCCACTTGCCGAGGGCGCCCATCCCGCCGTGCGCGTGCGCACCGGCTGGGGCTCGACCCGCATCCTCGACATGCTCGTAGGAGAGCAGCTGCCGAGAATTTGCTAACGACAAAGGCTCAGGGCTATTAAAGATATTCAGATTCCAAACATGCCCGGCACGCATGCCCAGTATCATGGGGTGCGTTTTACAACTCAAGCGGCAGGAGCACCCATGGCAGCAGCTTTTTCCCATGTGATCTTTGACCTGGACGGCACCATTCTCAACACGCTCGAGGACCTGGCGGCCGCCGGCAACCATACCTGCGAGGCGCACGGCTGGCCCACGTTTGCCGTTGACGAGTACCGCTACAAGGTGGGAAACGGCATGCTCAAGCTGGTTGAGCGCTTTATGCCCGCCGAGTACGCAGGCGACGGCCGCATGTTTGAGCAGACGCTTGCCGAGTTTAGGGCTTACTACGGCGAGCACAAGGAAGACCACACCGCTCCCTATGCCGGCACGATCGAGATGCTCGACCGCTTGCGCGCCGCGGGCGTTCAGCTTGCCGTGCTCACTAACAAGGACCACGTCTCGGCGGCTCCGCTTATCGAAAAGTATTTTGGTTCCGAGCGCTTTGCGCTGGTGCAGGGCCGTGTCGATGCGTTTCCGCCCAAGCCCGAAGCACCCGTCACGCTGCATGTGATGGAAGAGCTAGGCGCCGACCCGGCGACCACGCTCTACGTAGGCGATTCCAATGTCGATATCCTGACCGGCCACAACGCCGGCCTTAAGAGTGCGGGCATCAGCTGGGGTTTCCGCGGCCGCGCAGAGCTGGAAGCCGCCGGCGCCGACTACGTGGTGGACACCCAGGGCGAGCTCGCAGCGCTAATCCTGGGCGAGTAACGAGCGACACTGCTTAACGCAGCTGCGACAATGCTGTTGCGCGGAAAGTAGTCGTTGGGGACGTTCTTAAACGACTAGTCAGACAAGAACGCCCCAACGACTACCCCAACAATGGCAACGCCGCAGGTAGAGGACGGACAGCGAGCGGACACCAGAGCGAACAAATTGGCATGAAAAGAGGACGGCATAGACCTTCTGGTCATACCGTCCTCTTTGAATGACAAGTTGTCGCTCTGGTGCCCGCGCAACGTCGAGCAGTTGCGGCGTTTGGTAAAACGCCGCAACGAACTAGCTCAGCATTGCATCCATCATCTCGGAGTTGACGGAGTCGTCGGCAGACCACTCGCCGTCGTCGTTGCAGGTGTACTTGAAGATAACCGTGGTCTTCCTGGGCTCGGTGGCCTTGGTCACATCGACCATAACCTGACCGGCCATCTTGTACAGCTCGTCATCGGAAGGAACCGTGTCAAGCGCGGCGACCTTCTCCTGATACTGGGTGGAGAAGTCCTCGACGATCTTGTTCATAGACTTGCAGGTGATAGAGACCTCGGCGGTCGCGACACCCTTGTCCTCGTCGACCGTCACGTCGCCGATCTTGTAGTCAAAGCCCTCGAGATAGGTCTTGGCATACTCCTTGGGATCGATACCCAGCTGCTCGAACTCGTCGCCCGAAGCTTCCTCCAGACCAGAAAGGAAGTCGTCGCCACCGTTCTTGACCTCGTCAAACTGCGTCGTAAGATCCTCGGTGATGAGCTCCTCAACCGAAGGACCTCCACAGCCGGAAAGCACGACCACGCATGCAACCAAGACGGCCATGAGGGGCGCAAGCAGCAGCTTCTTTTTCATGTTGTTCCTCCCAATGAGCGGCACCGCGCTTCCCGGACGCGGCACACGTTGTAATAAGTAAGCCCATACTATCCACTTATGAACACCCTCGGCAACGCGAAGGCGCGGTCGGTTCGTTTTAGCGTCCGAACGGTTTGCAAGCCCGCCCAACGCGCAATAAAACGCTTCCCCACGGTGCAATAAAAAAGGTGGCCGGAAAACCCGACCACCCTTGCACATCCTTTGAACGCCGCAGTTTACTTGCGAACGACCTTAACGATGGCGTCACCGGCGGCGACGGCGGACTCTGCCTCAACGGTGAGCTCGACGTCGGCAAACTCGGCGGTGTTGGACACGGCCACCACGACGCAGTCCTTGTAACCGGCAGCGGCGATCTTGGCGCGGTCGATCTTGAGTATGGGCTGGCCGGCCTTCACAACGTCGTCGGCCTTGACGAAGCCCTCGAAGCCATCGCCGTTCATGTTGACGGTATCGACGCCAACGTGCACCAGAACCTCGATGCCGCTATCGGACTGCAGACCCACGGCGTGACCCATGGTGACGGTCACCTTACCGTCGCAGGGAGCGTAGACCAGATCGTCCTCGGGCCACACGGCACAGCCCTTGCCCAGAACCTCGCCACCAAAGACGGGATCGGGCACGTCGGCCATCTTGATGACCTTGCCCTTGACGGGCGAGCACAGCACGTCGGCGCCGGCAGAAGCAGAGATGGAGGCCGGAGCAGCGGCAGCCGCGGGCTCAGCCTTCTTCTTGAACATATCAAACAGACCCATACGTTTTCTCCTCTTGATTAAGCGCAACGTTGTGCGCATGCCTACGGTAATTATAGTGCCAAATGGTTCAAATGCTAAGGTGGGGACTCGAATCGCAAGCCCTTCTCGGTAGTGCTCGTGGGATGAGCATCTCCTTTGCATCGCGGTTCGATAAGCCGAGTATCGCCCACGCGCGGGACGGGCAGAAGCGGGCACGCCAAACCCGATACTTCTTTTCGCTCTCGAGTCCTGCCGCCGCCCCGTCCCTGACACTTCCTGATACCGACCGAAACGTGCCAAAATAAACCTGTCCCTTTTTGGTAGGTTTGGCGAGTGTGGATTTTCGGACGCTTAACTAACGAGCGTGGATAATCTCCCACTTTGAGGCCGTCACCGAGCCAAAAACGGGAGATTATCCGCTCTCATTTTGGATAACCCCCCTTGTACCAAGCCGAGCTCCATGGTCAAGTAATAACGACTTCTCATCATTAGATTGTTTACATCAATTCTAATAACTATTTAATCCTTAAACTCGTTATTAGAATTGATATGATTGGCCTAATAACGAGTTTCCGGCACTAAAGATATGGAGGGCGCGATGCAAATCGAGGAGAACGGCCAGGGAACGCTCCGCAATAATCTATCGGGGAAATTGGCTTACTATTCGTTTTTTCCAACGCCCTTGCAATCATTGAGGCAGCTAAACCTCACCGAGGAAACCTATCGCACGCTTTCCGCATGCTCACGAAAGCTTGGAGAGCTTGAAGGCATGCTCTACTTTGTTCCCAACGCCGATATGTATCTGACAATGTACGTGCGCAAAGAAGCACTCCTTTCTTCGCAAATTGAGGGAACCCAGTGCACGTTTGACGACCTACTTAGTCCATCGCAAACACGACTCCATCATAAAGATGTCGCAGACGTCGTGAATTACGTCCGTGCTGTCGACCGCGGCGTAGAACTGCTCAAAAAGATGCCCTTGTGCACGAGACTTCTTAGGCAAGTTCATGCGGTCCTGCTGGACGGAGTGCGCGGAACGGAGAAGAATCCAGGCGAGCTGCGCTCCTCACAAAACTGGATTGGCCCCTCAGGCTGCACCATTGCAACCGCATCGTTTGTCCCTCCAAACATTGAAGATTTGAGTAACACGCTCCAGGACCTCGAACGCTTTATCAATGAGCCTCAAGTCGAAATGGATCCGATTGTGCGGGCGGCGCTCGTCCATTACCAATTTGAAACTGCCCATCCATTCCTAGACGGAAACGGTCGCCTGGGCAGGCTTCTCATTACACTTATGCTCATCAATGATGGCGTTCTTCATTCTTGCTTGTTCTATCCATCGTTCCAGTTCAAGAAAAATCGAAGCGAGTACTACCGGCAACTCACATCCGTAAGGGAGAGAGGCACTTACGAGGAATGGATAGAGTTTTTCTGCAACAGTCTTCTCGAGAGTGCGGAGGACTCGGTAGGGTCTTTAAAAAACCTTGTTGACCTCCATAACCGTTCCACAGCAACCATTACCGAAAATCTCGGAAGGACTGCTGCAAACGGGCAAAGGCTGTTGGGCATTCTTGAAGAGCACCCCATCGTCGACACCGCATTCATCGCTGCCCAACTCGATATCGGCAGGAGTACCGCGAGCTCGCTCGTCAAATCATTTGAAGAATTGGGTATCCTCCGTCCGCTCGACGAGTCAAGACAGAGATACCGGCAGTACGGGTATGAAGAGTATCTTTCGATTCTCAGGGAAGACGCCGAGCCGATTAGATAGGCATCGCAACCCAGGCAAATTAAAGCGAGCGTGGATAATCTCCCACTTTGAGCCTGCACACAGGCCAAAAACGGGAGATTATCCACGCTCATTCCTGAGTAGTCATTTATGAACGTCCCCAATGACTAGTCCGGCAACGCCGATGTTTCGGCAACGACAGCGAGCGAGCCGCATTCGGAGCAAGACGACGCCGCAGGTAGAGAACGGACAGCGAGCGGGTCGCATTTGAGACAAGGTGACGTGAAACGAAAGGGCGCTGACCTTCTGGTCGCGCCCTTGAAGTTGAACGTCAGATTGTCCAAATGCGGCCCGCGCAGCGTCGAGCAGTTACGGCGTTTGGTAAAACGCCGTAACTAACGTGCTCCGTACTGCTCGTAGTAGGCGTCGATGGCGGTCTTGAGCTCGTCGTCGATGACAACCTTGCCGTCGATCTCGTGGTTGTAGAGGGTCTCGACGACCTCAGCCATGGAGACGATGCTCGCGACGGGGAAACCGTACTTGGCCTCGATCTCCTTCTGCGCGGTGGTCACACCGCCCTTGCCGACCTCCATGCGGTTGAGGGACACGATCAGGCCCTTGATCTCGACATCGGCAGCAGCCTTGACCTTGGGATAGGTCTCGTCGATGGACTTGCCGCTGGTGGTAACGTCCTCGACCATGACCACACGGTCGCCGTCCTTGGGCTCATAACCCAGCAGGTTGCCCTTATCGGCACCGTGGTCCTTGGCCTCCTTGCGGTCGCAGCAGTACTTGACCTCCTTGCCGTACAGCTCGTGGTAGGCAATTGCGGTCACGACGGCCAGCGGAATACCCTTGTAGGCCGGTCCAAACAGCACGTCAAAGTCGTCGCCAAAGTTATCGTGGATGGCCTGGGCGTAATACTCGCCCAGCTTCTTGAGCTGATAGCCCGTCACGTAAGCGCCGGCGTTCATAAAGAACGGGGACTGACGGCCGCTCTTGAGCGTAAAGCTGCCGAACTTAAGAACGTCGGACTCGACCATAAACTTGATGAACTCTTGCTTGTAAGCCTCCATGCGGGCTCCTCTCGTAATCGCGTACGTGCCTTCCAGTTTAGCGCAGGCGAAGCGTCGATGCGGGTGCGCTTTGAGGCCACGGCATTCTGTAAAGGCTTTGTCAGGAGGAATGGTTTTCCGAACAATGGGGTTGACACGGCAAACCCCCTCATCAAGAATACGGGCGGATTAAAACGGGTACGAGATACCCAAAGCGCGATGCGCCCGGCCTTTAGGAGGTGTGCCATGGAAGGCAGTCCTAGTCGAAAAACCTGCATGTCGCCCTCGGCACGCCGCGAGGATTCCGCACACGCATAAACGCCACCGGCAGATCGCCAAAACCACCGCAAAGGCGCGCTGCACCCTTTGTGGGCTCAAGAGCTTGACGTGAGCGACATCTAGGTTTTTTGAAGCAAATACGACACGTACGCTAACTCCCCTCAACAAGGAGGACCCTATGCTGATGCTCAAAACCGTCACGGTACTCGAAGCCATCTCCAAGCGCCGCCGCACGGCGCGCCCTGTCGCTCATACCGGCCTGTCCAAGAACACCATATTCGCCGCCACCCATAGTGCCGAGGACGCCCTCGTACTGCTTGACGCCACGGCAAACGGCCTCACCGTCGAGCAGGCAACTGAGCGCCTGAACGCCGTCGGCCCCAACACCATCGAGGCAACGACCAAAACGCTCGCCCGCCGCATCGCCGACGCGTTCATCGATCCCTTCGCCGGCATCCTCGCCGCGCTCGCACTGGTCTCGCTCTACATCGACGTGCTCGCCGTGCCCGAACCGCAGCGCGACCCCTCCACGGTCATCGTCATCGGCACCATGCTGCTGGTATCGGGCGGCATGAAGTTTATCCAGGAAGCCCGCAGCGGCAATGCGGCCGAGGCCCTCAAGGACCTGGTCTCCAACACTTGCACCGCCCTGCGCGACGGCGAGCGCATCGAGATCCCCTTCGACGAGCTCGTCCCCGGCGATGTAATCCGTCTCTCTGCCGGCGATATGGTGCCGGCAGATGCCCGCATCATCACCGCGCGCGACCTGTTTGTGATCGAGTCCGCACTCACCGGCGAGAGCGAGGCCGTCGAGAAGACCACCGCCGTCACCGTCGTCGAGGGCGCCGACGGCTCCGCACTGCCACTCTCTGCCTGCAAGAACATCGTCTTTACCGGCACCTCCGTGCAAAACGGCGCCGCCATGGCGCTTGTCGTTGCCACCGGCTCGGACACCTACCTGGGCGGCATCGCCAAGATGCTCAACGGGCGCGGCGAAAAGAGCGCGTTTGACCGCGGCGTCTCGAGCGTCTCCATGCTGCTGGTGCGCCTGATGCTCGTTATGGCGCCGGCCGTCTTTGCCATCAACGCCGCCACCAAGGGCAACGTCATCGACGCGCTGCTGTTCGCCACGAGCGTGGCCGTGGGCATCACGCCGCAGATGCTTCCCGTCATCGTGACCACGAGTCTGTCGCAGGGCGCCAAGGACCTCGCCCGTCGCCAGGTTATCGTCAAGGAGCTGCCGGCGATTCAAAACCTGGGCGCCATGGACGTCCTGTGCTGCGACAAGACCGGCACCCTCACCGAAGACCGCATCGTACTCGAGCGCTACCTCAACACCGACGGCAACGAGGACGCACGCGTGCTGCGCCATGCGTTTTTGAACAGCTTCTTCCAGACCGGCCTCAAAAATCTTATCGACCTGGCCGTAATCGACCGTGCCGATGTGACACCCTCGACCGTCGCACCCGATTCCATGCTGGGCCAGAGCCTGCGCGACCGCTACACCAAGGTCGACGAGGTTCCCTTCGATTTCTCGCGCCGTCGCCTGAGCGTAGTTGTCTCCGACGCCCAAGGCAAAACCCAGATGGTTACCAAGGGAGCTGCCGAGGAAATGCTCGAGATCTGCTCTTTTGTCGAGGTCAACGGTATCGCCCGGCCGCTCGCCGAAGACAAGCTCGCCCAGATTCGCAAGCAGGTCGCCAATCTTAACGCCGAGGGCCTGCGCGTGATTGCCGTGGCGCAGAAGACCGATCCGCGCTGCGTGGGCGAGTTTGGCATCGCCGACGAGTGCGACATGGTGCTGATGGGCTTTTTGGCCTTCCTCGATCCGCCCAAAGCAAGTGCCGCGGGCGCCGTCGCCACGCTCGAGGCCAAAGGCGTGGCGGTCAAGGTCCTGACCGGCGACAACGACCGCGTCGCCGCCACCGTCTGCGAGCAGATTGGCATCGACGCGAGCAACGTCTTGCTGGGCTCCGAGATCGATGCACTCGATGACGCCGAGCTTGCCGAGCGCGCCGAGAAAACCCACCTCTTCGCCAAGCTCTCGCCGCTGCAGAAGGCGCGCCTGGTACGTGTCATGCGCGAGATGCTCGACCGCACCGTGGGCTTTATGGGCGACGGCATCAACGACGCCGCCGCCATGCGTGCGAGCGATTGCGGCATCTCGGTCGATTCGGCCGTCGATATTGCCAAGGAATCCGCCGATATCATCTTGCTTCAGAAGGACCTGGGCGTGCTCGAGCGCGGCATCATCGAAGGCCGCCGCACTTACGGCAACCTGCTCAAGTACCTCAAGACCACGGTGAGCTCCAACTTTGGCAACGTGCTGTCCGTGACCGTCGCGAGCCTGTTCTTGCCGTTTTTGCCCATGAGCGCCCTGCAGCTGGTACTGCTGTCGCTGGTCTACGAGATCGTGTGCATCGCACTGCCGTGGGACACCGTCGATGACGCCTGGACTGCCCGCCCGCGTGCCTGGGACGCCGCGTCCATCAAGGGCTTTATGCTCGAGCTGGGCCCCGTGAGTTCGCTGTTTGACATCGTGACCTTCGCCGCGCTCTTCTTTGTGGTGTGCCCTGCCACCGTAGGCGCAAGCTGGTCCGAGCTCGCCGGGACGGGCAACGTCGCGGGTATAGCGACCTTTGCTGCGCTCTTCCAAAGCGGCTGGTTTGTCGAGTCCATGTGGTCGCAGACACTCGTGGTCCACATGCTGCGCTCCCCGCGCCTGCCGAGCCCGCGCGACCACGCCGCGCCCGCGCTGTGCGCGCTCACCGTGCTAGGCCTGGCGCTCGTCACCTGGCTGCCGGCAAGCCCCATCGCCGATGCGCTCGGCCTCATAGCACTGCCCGCGAGCTTTTTCGCGCTGCTCATCGGCATCGTCACCGCCTACATCGCGCTCACTCAACTGGCAAAGCGCCGCTACATCGCCCGCCACGGCGAGCTGCTGTAGCACGGTGAGCCGCCACAGTAGACAGCCCAAGGGCAAAACCACCACAAAGGTGCCTGTCCCCTTTGTGGTGGTTAACTAGTCTTGGGGTGTCCAGGACCAGAAGAAGTTGATGAGGGCTACGCGCGAGGAGGCACCGGTCTTTTTGTTGATCGAAGCGATGTGGCGATAGAGCGTGGAGCGCGAAAGGAAGGGTGCCGCTGCCACGTCCTGCACGCTGTCGTCCGAAACGACCAGTGCCTCCAGAACATCGCGCTCGCGCTTGGTGAGCCCAAAGGCGGCAACGAAGCCATCGAGCCGATCGTCAAACGAAAGCTCCGGCGCCTCCAGGGGCACCGTGTCGGCCTGGCCGGGCTCACAGCTCACGCCAAGATCGTCGGTGGCAAGCGCCAGCCCGCCGTGCGTCGCCTCGCCCTCACCGTCTTGTCCAAACTGTCCTAACAGCGAAATCGCGATGCCGACAAACAGCACGAGCACGACGCTCACTGCCGCCAGCACGTTTTGACTCGAGATGATCGCCACTGCCGGCGCCGTCACGAACATCGAGCACACGTTGTTGACGACGCGACCCATGCACGGCCAAAAATATGACCAGCGCGCATAAAGCGAGACGGCGGCATATTTTGTGGTAAAGAACACCACAAAGAAGCCTGAGCCCAGATAAAAGATGATCGTGGCAGCAAGCTCGTTGCCGCCATTGCCGTCGACGATGAGCACAAAGAACGAAAGCGTGGACAACATGGCGGCGCATGTCATGCCGATATTCATATACGAACGACCGTGCAGGTCAAATAGGACGCCAGCGGCCAACGAGCTCACGACAAGCAGTAGGCGCGGCCAATCGCCCAAATCGACGGCTCCGACAGCATGCGAGGTCGTGAGGCCAGCGTTGAGAGCGGCGAATACGCCGGAAAGATACACCGTCGCCACGGTCAGGCGAACTACGGCGCGGCGGAATGCCGCCTTTGCCTTGGGATCGTCTTGCCACTTGACGCCATATTCCAAAGCATCTACCGAAAGTCCGGCAACGCTGGGTTCAAAGTTGGGATCGGACTCGTCGCGCAGTTTGGCGCGTCGGGCACCGTGGAGCAACGCCACCTGCACGATCGCACAGACAACCAGAACAGCCTGCTGAGGAATACCGACAGGCATCACCATGTGGTTGAACACCTGTACCAGAACGCCCATGGCATAGGAAACCGCCACGGCACGCGCCAGGCAGGGCGTCTGCGCAAAACGCCGCGCAAGATTGGCATGGGCGGTCGATCCGCAATAGCCCAGGGCGCAGCACGCCACCAGGCCGCCGGCAATTACCACCTCAAACCGCACTGCCATAATCATCAGCAGCAACGCCGATACCAACAGCACGCCTGTAATATCGCTCGTCGCATCGATCGCCTGGGGATGGCGATAGTACAGAAATGGGCGCACGAAAAAGCCAATCACGCTCGCGCCGACAACGATGCTCTCGTAGATGACGACCTCACTCGATGGCACGAACTCGGCTATGCGCACATCAAAGAGATACTCGCACGCCAAAAACGTGAAGAAGAACAGCGCCAGGCATATAATCTCCCGAATGCCCCGACGCAAATATGCGGTTGTGTCTCCCATGCCCCTCATGGTTAACCCCCGGCCGCTCAATTGTCTGGAATTCTATTTTAATAAAGAACCAGTCTCAATATCGAAACCAAGCTCGAAATGCTGCTAATTCGGCCCCAGTCGTCCGCATCACGCCGCGATTTTGAGCCGCATGGCCCAGAAGGGACACGCGCAACGCCACTTCCTTGATGGGCATCCCGATGCGAACGCGCCCGGCAAGCATTAACTGCTCGCCGGGCGCCTTGCCGTCTGCGGATTTTGGGACATGCGGCCCGCTTTTTTGACCCATCTGTCGGTACACTAAAAATACTATGGGTACCCGCGAGCGACATATCGGCCACGCGGCCGCCCGGACCGCGCCGGTTGCGGATCCCAGGGGCGGCAGGCTCTTCGCCATGCCTCGATTCCTTGTTGGCATAACGCATCGTGTATACCGCCGCCGCGTCTTCGCTATCGCCGGTGTCACTACTGCGCTGTTCCTTATACTTTTGGCAGTCTTGCCGGCGTTGTTCGCCTCAGATCTCAAGCTTTCCAACACCACGCCCGTCTATAGTGAGGTGTCCGAAGAAGTCGTGGATGCGCTCGTCCATTCGAGCTCTCTCCCGCAGCTTGTCGCTGCAATTGCATTTTCGATCTGGGGTGTGTTGGCGTACCTGCGTTGCTTGGACTACGTCTTGCGCCGCCGCCTTGTTGCCATCGCCGCCATTTGCGCCCTGTGGATGATCGAGGTCATCCTCAAATATAAGTCGTTCACGCCGTTTTATGCCACCGTGCTGTGGTACCTGTACTACGTGCCCATGACGCTCATTCCGCTGATCTACCAGCTGTGCGGTCTGCGCCTCGCGGGTTTGGAACAGCATCGTATGGGGCGTCGGTACCGCTCCGTTTTGTGGGTCATGGCTGTCCTGCTTATTGGCTTTGTGCTCACTAACGATGTTCATCAGCAGGTCTTCCACTTCGATCGATCGAGTGGAACCTGGAGCAACGATTACACATACGGTTGGGGCTACGGTGCCGTTCTGGTGTGGACGGCCTTTAACTTCGTGGCCTTTTTTATCCTGGTGGGCAGGTCCTCGTCCTTCCACATCCAACGTTTTTCGGGTACGGCGGCGCTCGTGCTACTGGGCGGCGCATTCTTTGCAATCTCATATGCGCTGCGCGTGCCCTGGGCATGGAGGCTCAACTTTTCGCTCGTCTATTGCGTCCTGTGCGTGGTGGCGATGGAAATCTGCCTCGATTGCGGTGTCATTCCGTCATATCACGACATCGCCGGTATTTTCGGCACCTTGCCGCTTGACCTGAAAGTTCTAACGCGTGACCTGCAGGAAGTCTATGCCACGCCGGTGTCAAAGCCGATCCCAGAGGGCGTGCGCGAGGAGTTGCGAGTCCAGGAGCACGGGCGCGCCCATGCCTTTGCCGTGGCGTCCGATCCCGATGTAATGTATCGCACCTTTCCGCTGCTGGGCGGATCGGCGCTGCTTGCCCAAGACGTGTCGGAGCTCAACGAGCTCAATCGCGAACTAGCGCATCGTCGCATGGAGCTGCAACGCCAAAACGAGCTGCTTGTCGCCGACTACGATCTTAAGACGCATTTGGCAGATCAAGAGGCCGAGACCCTGCTGGTCCAAGACGTGGACCAGGCGCTTGCCCGCGCGCTCGAAGAGATGTACGACTCGCTGAGCTCGCTGCCACCGTTGACCGACGAGGCATCTTCGCACGAGCGTTACCGCATGCTGCAGCGCGCCAAGATGCTCGTCGCCTATTGCAAACGCAAGGGGTCGCTCACGTTGGCACAGCACGGGGAGAGCGGTTTTGACCGCGACCGCATTCAGCTCATTGCCAACGAGCTCGCAAGCGACCTACGCACGATTGATGTCGATTGCGCCTCGATTATTGCCATACGGCGCCCGATGCACGCCAGTGCGGTAAGCGCGCTGTACGACTGCGTGTATGACTTTGCGTTTTTTGCCTACACCACTACTCGACCGGCACTTATGTATCACTTGAGCGACCACGACTCGTGCAGCGTGGAGCTGCGTGCCACGCTTTTCTCCAACGACGAGGAGGATCTTTCGCAGACACCCGCTGCGCAAGAGCTCGAAAGCGCTTTGCAAGGGCGCAACGTGGCATATCGCCTTGAAGGCGAGCCCGGCCAGCTGCGCATGATCGTGTTGATGCCGCGGGCGGGTGAGTGACGATGCAGATCCCGCTCATTCTCCCCCAAATCGTTGCGCTCGATATTGTCTTTGCCCTGGCTGCTTGCCTGCAGACGATCCACGTTCCGCTCATCGTATCGCGCCGCTCGTCCTATAACCGTAAGGTGACTTGCGCCTACGAGGCGAGCCTCGTGGTTCACCTGATGGTTTCGGCGCTCATCCTGTTCGCGTCGTCTGGCTCGTATCTGGTGGCGCCGCTTGGCGTTTGCGCCAGGGCAATGGGCGGAGCGCTGTGGCTCAATGCCGCGATCTTTGTATATGGCGTGGTGCTTATGGTGCACTATCGCCGTCCCGTCATGCTGACTGAGCTGCTGCTCGTTGCCGCCGTTACGCCGCCGGTGGTTTTTGCCATGGGCTCGGCGTGGACCGTTGTCCTAATCGCAGAAGGAGCGTTCTTCCTGTTCCGTTCCATCGCGGCGCTCTTGATGGACGTCCGTAACCGCCAGGAGGATATTACCGCGTTCTCGACGATTGAAACCATCAACGTGATTCCCGTGGGCATCCTGTATCTAGACCCGAGGGACCGTCCGTTGCTCATGAACCGCTGCATGCGCAAAAACCTGGTGGAGCTTCATATGCCCACCGATCTGCGCGACATGAGCAGCACATGGAACGACCTGCGAACACTCAGTATGCAGACGCCCGAAAGCAGCGCTAATCGCGCCCATATCGACCTTGACCGCTTTGGCAGGGATCGCGCCGTGATCGAGATCTCTCCTTCCGAGATTCGTCTGTTCGTGCGTGACTCCGTTACGGTCTCGGGCCGTCCGTTCGAGCGCGTCGTCGGCCTGGACGTGACGGAATACGCACACGCCTACGACCGCCTGACGCAAGCCAATCATCTGCTTGAGCTTGCGGGGCAAGAGCTCCAGGCCCAGATCGAAGAAGTCAAAAAGGTTGCCGACAATGCGGCCTACCTGCGTATGCGTTCCCGCGTGCACGATGTAATCGGTCAGCGCCTGTCCATCCTCCATCGCTATCTGGAGGAGGGTCGCCTTGACGACGAGTCGCTCGAGCAGATCGATCCGCTGCTGCGCTCAATCTCCGACGACTTGCGCAGCGGCGGCGACAGCGAGCCGGCGGAGCAGCTTGGCGATATCATTCATGCCTTTGGCCTGGTGAGCGTGCAGATTGATGTAGAGGGGTCGCTTCCCGAGGACACGCGTGTCGCGGCGGCCTTTTTGCAGATTATCCGCGAGGCCTCGACCAACGCCACCAAGCACGCGCAGGCCCACCAGGTCCATGTGCACCTGTGGCAGGAGGAGTCGAACGGATGTGACATTGCACGCATGACCATCTCTAATGACGGCGCGCCGGCTCCCGTATCGTATCGCGAGGGAACGGGTATCCCAGGTATGAGGCATGTCGCGCAAGATCTGGGTGGCAGCCTAGAGGTCCACGCCGCCCCGCCCTTTACGCTTGCGGTATCCATTCCGCTTAACGCCAACGACACGTCCCAAAGGAGAAGCTCATGATCCGCGTCCTTATAGTCGAAGACCAGGCCATCCTGCGCGAGAGCCTGGCGCGCTCCGTTGGCGACCAGCCCGATATGACCGTCGTCGCCGCGATCGCCGATGCCTCCGAGGCCTTGGGTGTCGCGCTCAAGGAGCGCCCGGACATGATACTGATGGACGTATGTACCGAACACGATTCAAACGGCATCGTGGCGGCGGCACGCATCAAGGAGCAGCTGCCTGAGTGTCGCATCATTATCATGACCGGCATGCCCGAGATCACCTTTGTCGATCAGGCCCGCGAGGCGGGCGTCGATAGCTTTGCGTACAAGAACGTCGGTATCGACGAGCTGTTCGCCGTGATGCGCTCCACGCTGGCGGGCTATTGCACGTTTCCCAAGCCGCCCGAGAGCATTTTTTCGGGTACGGCGGCACTCGACGATGTCGAGCTGTCGATTTTGCGCCTTGCCTGCGAGGGCAAGAGCCGTCGCGAGATCGCGGCCGAGCTGTTTATGAGTGAGGGCACCATCAAACGCCGCATCTCGGAGATTCTGAGCAAGACCGGCTACGACAACATCATGCGCCTGGCCGTACATGCGGTGACTGAGGGTAGCATCGTTCCCAACATGGAGCGCCCGTAATCGACGCGCTCGCCCGTGTTCCGGCGCCGTAAAGATAGGCCGCCCGCCGTTTCGCATCTAAAAACGGCGGGCGGTCTGCTTTTGCGGGCGGTGCTGTCGGCGCAAGACGACGGGGCCGCAGGATCATTTCCTGCGGCCCCGCCTGGCATGTGCGCGGATGTGTCCGCCAGTCCGCGGCTGATGTTACGTGCCGTTACGCGATGGTTGCGCTGTAAGAAGCGACGTCCTCGTAGGAATCGGTCAGGTAGACGTCGATGCCGATGGTCGTGTTGACCAGGTCGTCAAGGTTGTCAAGCTCGCCGCTCGAGAACGTGAATTCCTCGGTGGCGCTGGTGCCGGGCATCAGGTGAGCCGAGAACCAGGGTTCCTTCATGGTGCCGTTGACGTTGGTCTTGCCGGAAGGAGCGTAGAAGGTCAGGTCCTTGTCGCTCTTGTTGGTGATGTTGACGACAAAGCCGATGTCGCCCCAGTCGTCCTTGAACTTCTCGGTGATGGTGATGGTGCACAGATCGTCATCTGCGACGGTGACGGCGGGGGAGATTTCGACATTCTGGACATCGTCGTCTTCGACGGCCTCATCGATCTCCTCTTCCTTCTCGGCCGCCTCGCGATCCTTCTTCACCGTACCGGACAGGTCCTTGTCGGACTTGGTGAAGACAAGATTGCCGTCATCTTCTTCGAGGATGAGCTTGCCGTCCTTGAGCTTCATGTCATGCGACTCGTCTTCGGCGGTGATGGTTACGGTGGTGGCGTCCTTTACCTCCCATTTAAGGTCGACGACTTCAAGGAACAGGTCGAGGGCACCTGTACCGTCCTCATCGAGAATCAGGACGCAGTGGACACCCCAATCCTCGAGCATCTTCATGTACTCATCGGTCAGCTCTTCGCCCTCCACGGTTCCACCCGAGAGTTCCCAGCTGCCGACGAAGTCGGCCTTGGGGTCTTTGCCGCCGCCGCTGCAGCCCGTCAGGGCAAAGGCGAGCGCCAGGACGCATGTCAGAAATGCGAGTACGGACTTTTTGAACGTTGTCTTCATGGTGTCCTCCTTTATCGAACGAAACCCATAGAAGCAAATGCGGGGGTGGCGGACCCCCCGCCAATTACCAGATAGAGGGGTTAGGGCCTGGGCGTTCCGCAGTTGCTGCAGAACTTGCCGCCGTTTTCGCTGCCGCAGTTGGGGCAGAACCACTTGGTCGGTGCCGGGGCGGGTGCGGGACTGCCACACTCGGGGCAGAACTTGCCGGTGTTGGTGGCACCGCAGCTGCAGGTCCACGTGCCGGCCGTGGGGGCAGCGGCAGGAGCCGGTGCGGGGGCGGGTGCCGGAGCTGGCTGTGGGGCAGTCTGCTGCTGTGCCTGGCCGGCGGCGAACAGCTGGCTGGCGTTCATGCCGCCCATGCCGCCTGCCATGCCCATGCCCATAAAGCCGGCCATCGCGCCGTTGGGGTTGGCCGCTGCCGCGCGCATTGCGTCGCTCTGGGCGCTGGCGATGTTGGCGGCTGCCATGGTGGGATCGCGCATGACCGCGGCCTTCTGCAGGTCCTTGATCATTTGCTCGTCTTCTTGCGAAGCGGCGATGGAGTTGACGCCAAAGCTCACGATCTCGACGCCGCGCAGATCGCGCCAGTCGGCGGAGAGGACCTCGTTGAGCGCGCGGGCGAGCTCGGTGGTGTGACCGGGGATAGCGCTGTAGCGGATGCCCATCTCCGAAATCTTGGCAAAGGCGGGCTGCAGGGCGGTGAGCAGCTCGGACTTAAGCTGGCTGTCGATCTTGTCGCGCGTGTAGCTATCAGTCACGTTGCCGCACACGTTGGTGTAGAACAGCAGCGGGTTGGTGATACGGTACGAATACTCGCCGTTGCAGCGCACAGAGATATCGACATCCAGGCCGATGTTGTTATCGACCACGCGGAAGGGCACGGGCGAGGCGGTGCCGTACTTGTTGCCGATGATCTCCTTGGTGTTGATGAAGTAGACGCGCTGGTCCTTGCCCGCGTCGCCGCCAAAGGTAAAGCGGCTGCCGATATTGGCGAACGTCTCCTTGATGGAGTCGCCCAGATTGCCGCTAAAGACGCTCGGCTCGCTGCCGGTGTCAAAGACGAACTCGCCAGGCTCCAGCGCAACCTCGATGATCTTGCCGTTTTGCACCACGAGCATGCCCTGGCCGTCGTTGACGGCGATGACCGAGCCGTTGGAGATGACGTTGTCCTCGCCGCGCGTGTTGGAGCTGCGGCCGCCGGTGCGCTTGCTGCCCTTGCAGGCCAAGACGTCAGCGGGCATCGATTCGCAGTAGATAAATTCCTTCCACTGGTCGGCCATGACGCCGCCGGCAGCTCCCAATCCAGCTTTCAAGAGTCCCATGGTGATCTTCCTTTCTCGTCAAAGGCCGGGTGGTATTGGTCAGGATGGTTAGTCGTCCTTGTCGTCCTTCATGACGACGGTGGTCTCGGTGTGGCTGAAGGTGTCGTGCTTCTCGGTCAGGTCGAGCTCGCCACAGTAGCAATCGGCGTGGGTGGCCTCGTTGGCCGTCTTGAGCTGGCCCACCAGCAGCACGTCCGCAATGACCGCGATGATCAGCGGCGCGACGATGTTGATGAGGATGCCCTCGATGTCAAAGGCGAGGTAATCCGGATCGAAGGCGTTCTCACCCATGAAGAGGATCTGGGAGAGGACAAATCCGATCACAAAGAACAGCACCGAGGCGATAGCGAGCTTGGGCTTGGAGCAAGGAAGCTCGCCGACCATGCGACCGGTCTGGCCGTTCATGGCAAACAGGTAGCTCTTGCCGTTCCACGAGGTGGAAAGCATCCACACGGGGAACAGGGCATAATCGCTGTTTTCCCAGGTGTAGTCGAGCTGCTTGCTTTCGACCGTGGCATCGTCATATTCGTCGACGACGGTTTCACGCAGGGCCGAGATCGTGCTTTCCTCCATGCGGCGTTCGGCGCGTGCCTTGCAGGTTTCGCAGTCCTCGTCGTAGCGGTTGGCGATGTAGCCGGGCATATACGCGACCGAAAACGGGCGCAGGGCATCGTAGTCAAACGGCTCGATGGCGTCCATGTGGCCGTCGGGCATCTTGGACGATCCGTCGACGGGCACGCGCTTAAACGAGATGTTTCCCTTGCGGTAGGCGTCGTAGTGGTCGGTGGTCGTGACGGTGCGGTCGGATTCCTCGGTCACGGTCTCGTTGGTCGCATCAAAGTACACTTCGCCGTCCACGCGGGCGCCGTAAAGCCAAAACGGCACGTAAACGCCTTGGACTTCGTCGATGTGGTTGCCGGTGACAAAGCTCTTGGGCAGCAGGATCTTGCCCTTGTAGTGCTCTTTGAGCGCGGCCATAACGTCGTCGCGGCCGAGCTTAAACGGAATCACCAGGTCGGGTGAGAAGTCGCCCGAGAGCTGACCGGGTGCCACGGCGGGGTTGCCGCAGTACGGGCAGGTGGTAACGGCGACGGTGCCATCCGAGATTAGCTCGGCGCCGCACGACGAGCAGATATAGCCGGCGTTTTGGGCGAGCTCCTGCACCGCAGCGTCGGTCGCGGGCTTGGGCGCCGCCGCTGCGGCGTCGGCTTTGGCGTCTGCCTTGTCCTGGCGCTCGCGATAGAGGGCCTCGACCTCTTCGACTTCAAAACGCGAATCGCAGTAGTCGCAGACGAGCTTTTGCTCGGCACTGGCAAAATGCAGGGGGCCGCCACACGCGGGGCACTGATAGTTGACGCTCTCGAAGGCCATGATCGGTCCTTTCGCTGCCGGAGGCTATGCGCCGATGGCGCCGCCGCAGTATTCGCAGCGCCCACTGGCATCGGGAATGGTGGTGGCTCCGCAGAAGGGGCAGGTGACCGCGGTCTTGGGAGCCTTGGCGGCCACGACACTGTCGCGCGTTTCCTGACGCAGCTGCACCAAGGCGTCGCGAACTTCGGTTGCCTGGCGCTTGGCCTCTCGGTATTCGATGGAACCGCGCTGATCGATGGTGGAGTCGTTCACGCGCAGGTTGATCTCGGTAAAGTACGGCGTGTTGACGTGAATGGTCAGGTTAAAGTCGTAATCCAGGTCGTAGCGCGGCGGGTTGTAGCTCTCGCGCTCGCCATCTTTGGTCTCGCGATAGATCTCGATGCGATGCTCGTCGATATCCATATCGCAGCCGAGCACCTGTGAGAACTCGATGATGTCGGGATTGGCGTCGCGCCAGCGGCTCTGCGAGGTAATGATCAGCAGACCCGCGTCTTCGTCGAGCATGATGTTGGTGCGCCCAGCAGACAGCGTGCGCGTGGGGTTGAACGAGGCCAGGCGCTCGGCATTGGCCTCGCGGTAGGCGAGTTGCTCGCGGATATCGTCCGCGGTGCTGGAGCGATAGCCGTGGAAGTAGGGGGAGAGCTTACCGGCGCACTCTTTGCACAGGTAGCCTTCGCTAATCTTGGTCTTTCCCAAAAGTCCCAGCTCAGTACCGCAAATCGCGCACTCTTTCTTCTCGAACATCTTGTCAAAGAAGCCCATAGCTGCCTCCCATCAACTGGTAGCGTGTGTCACTTTTGATGATGGGCGAGCGCGCGATCTTTCACGATACCCAGACGGCTCAACGAGTCTCCACAACTGGGACACATGGCTCATTTTTGACTAGTCGTTGGGGACGTTCTTAAACGACTAGTCAACAAAGCGCCCGGCGAGCATTAACTGCTCGCCGGGCGCTTTGGTTAGGACGTTATATAGCAAGATTTGCGAAGCGCGGCGGTCGGGACCCAGGTGGTGTAGCCCAGCAGGTCAACGCCGTCCTCGGTCACCGCGTCGCGCATTGCGGCGACATGCTGACGCAGACCGATACCTCTTTTCGCGCGCAGGTACTCGGCAGCCGCCTCGTCTGACACTTTTTGATACCCGCCCGCCAACCACCACAAAGGGGACAGGCACCTTTGTGGTGGTTGGCGGGCGGTTTGTCTCGATCTGTAACAGGTAGGCAGCCAAAACCGGGCCTGGTGTTACAGATCGAGATTTTCGGTCTGTCCCCTATGGTTTGTCTAAATCTGTAACAGGTAGAGACGATTTAGCCCGCTAGATGTTACAGATCGAGATGGAAGATGCTAGTCACAGGCGATATCGAGGTTCTTGCCGATGAGGCCTACGTAGCCGCCCTCGGCAGCCTTGGGGCTGTCGGCATGGCAGAGAACCCACTTGTCGGCCTTCCAGTAGCAGTAGCTGTCGCCGGCCGCGGGCATATCGGCCGCAGCCCCGGGGCGCGGACCGTTGGTGCCGGCGGGCAGCGCCACCATCACCTGGAAGCCCCCATCGTCGACCATGCACGGCGTGTAGTGAAGCGTGGTGTTGAAAACCTCAACAAGCGTGCCGGCCGGCACGCGGAACGCCTTGACGCACGCGGTGTCGAGCTTGCCGTCCTCGATCTCCCAGCGATGCGCCACGAGCAGGATAAAATCGCGAGCACCCAGGTTGAACTCGCTCGCGCGGTGGTACTCCAGGCAGTTGAGGCGCGTGTTGTGGCCGTTGCACCAGCCGAGCTGGAAGGGACGGCCGCCAAACATGAGGAAGCCAAGCTTGTCGGCATCCTTGACGCCCTCGAGCTCCGGCGCACTCGCCACGTACTTACTGCCTTCGGGGATGGGCGTGGAGGCAAGCGCCTCGAGCACGGGTGACGTAAGCTCGGACGGAACGTTATCCCAAACGTTGCCATAGGATTTGAACTCGGGATCGTTGACAGAGTAGATATGCATGTTCACTCCTGTTCGTTTATGTGACAGTATAAACATTCTAGAACAATCTCTTTATGTTTTGAGCGCTCGGTATAAAAAAGCGCTCCGCAAAGAGCGGGAGCGCTTCTGGTACAAGCGTTATTCCCGCAAGGGCCTTACGCCTGCTGATAGTGCAGGTGCTTCTCGTCGATATCGGCCAGGTCGCGGTCGAGATAGCGGCGCGCGAGCCAGTTTGCCATGGGGAGGTTCTGGTCCAGGTAGTTACCGCACTCCTCGGGAGCGGCGCCGGGGACATCGCCCTCAAAGCCGGCGACAAACTCAAACAGCTCGCGCACGAGCGGCAAGATTTCCTCGCTCGTCAGCTCACCAAAAACGACGAGGTAAAAGCCCGTGCGGCAGCCCATGGGGCCAAAGTAGACAATGCGGCTCGACCACTCGGCATGATTGCGGAGGAACGTCGCGCCCAGGTGCTCGATAGTGTGGCACTCGGCCGTGTTCATGACCGGCTCCTTGTTGGGCGTGGTCAGGCGCAGGTCAAACGTGGTGACGGCGGCACCGGTCGCCGAATCGCGGTCGATGCGGCTCACATACACGCCGGGCTCAAGTAGCAGATGATCAACGGAAAAGCTGGCGATGCGCTCCATGGCAGATCCTCTCGGTAGTCAAATTGGGACGGGCTCTTTTAGCTGGTTCGAATGGCCGCACCAATCATACCAGCCAAAAAGCCCCGTCCCAAAAAGACAACTTAGCCCAGGACGCGGGCCATGCGTGCCTTGAACTCGGAAAGGAAGCGCGGGGCATCAACGGTCAGCGCCACAAGCGCGCTCTTGTCGGGATCTGCCACACGGCGCTCATCGCAGATGGTGCGACCGCGGTACTCGCCCAGCAGGTCGACGCGTAGATTGCAGCCGAGCGCACCCACGAGCGTGGGATCGATTGCCACGGCAACAGCCAGCGGATCGTGCAGCGCACAACCACCCAGGTAAGGTGCGTTCATCTCGTACGAGCCAATGTAGTGCTCGACCATGCTCGCAAACGCGCAGCCGGCCATAGTGCCCGAGCCCGTCCAGCCGGCAATATCGCGGCGCGTGAGCACCACGCGATGCGTCACATCCAAACCCACCATGGTGAGCTTGCGGCCCGAGCGCAGCACGGCATCGGCAGCCTCGGGGTCGCTCGCCATGTTGGCCTCGGCGCCCGCGCTCACGTTACCGGGCACGGTCAGGGCGCCGCCCATCACCACCACGCGGCCGATAGACATCATCGCGGCCGCATCGCGCTCCAGGGCGAGCGCCAGATTGGAGAGCGGGCCGGTCGCCACATAGACCAGGTCGGGGCCATAGGTGCGCGCGGCATCGATCAGATAATCGACCGCAGCGTTGCCGTCGGCCGACGTTGCCCCCACCGGCTCATAGGGCGACGCGGGCACGCTCGCACCGCCGATGCCGTTCTTGCCGTGGATGAGCGTGGTTGACGCCGGCGGCGTATAGGGCTCGGTCGCCTTAATGGGGCGGTCGGCACCCAGATACACCGGCACCTCGGGACGACCCAACAGGTCAAGCACCGCCAAGCAGTTATGCGCCGACTGGTCGACGCGCACGTTGCCAAAACACGTGGTTATGCCGACGAGCTCCACCTCGGGGCTCGCAACGGCATAGGCGAGCGCCATAGCGTCGTCCACACCCATATCCAGATCAAGGATCAGCTTCTTGGTTGCCATTGTTCTACTCCGCTTCTCCGTCTTTATCGTTTAACCAAACCAATGTTCAACTTCGGCACGCGTGGGAATCGATTGCTGAGCACCCAAGCGCGACACCGTCACCGCCGAGGCGCGAGCGCCCGCGGCCATGCACTCAAAGAGCGGCAGGCCCTCCAGACGGGCAGCTGCAAGTGCGCCGATAAACGTATCGCCGGCCGCCGTGGTGTCGACCACCGAGCTCGAAAGCGCCGGCATGCGCAGCGGCTCACCGTCATCGCCGAGCGTAACCGATCCGGCGCCGCCCAACGTGATGACCGCAGCTCCGGCGCCCTTGTCGAGCAGCGCATTGAGCGCGGCGACGCAACTCGCATCATCCGTGGGCAGAATGCCCGTCAGCACCTGGCACTCGGTCTCGTTGGGGCAGACCAGGTCGACCGCGGACCAGGCCTCCGCAGGCACATCGCAGGCTGGCGCCGGATTAAAGACTGTATAGAACCCGAGCTCGTGAGCGCAAACAAGCGCCTCGGCCGTCGCTACAAGGTCACATTCACCCTGGGCGATAAAGACGCTTCCGGCAGCCGGGGCAATCTTGCTGGCGTCACTATCGAGTTCATCGGCCACCAGACGCCTCAGCGCGCGGGCAACGTCCTCGCCCGCAAGCGCATGGTTGGCGCCCGGCGACAGCACGATGCGGTTGTCTCCCTCGCAGCGAATGATGGTCGCCGTTCCCGTCTCCACATCATCGCGATGCACTACAAAGTCACAGTCCACGCCGGCGTCTTGGAGCCCCGCCACGAGCGACGCGCCGAACGCGTCGCGACCGACCGCGCCGATCATGTGCGTGCAAGCGCCCATACGCGCGGCAGCTACGGCCTGATTGGCGCCCTTGCCGCCGGCGTTGGTGATAAACCCGCTGCCGCCGACGGTCTCGCCCGCACGCGGTATGCGCTCGCACGCCACCGAAAGGTCCATGTTCATGCTGCCGAACACCGCAACGATGCCGCGATCTGCCATGGAAACCTCCTCATCTGCGGGCCTTATGCCCACCGCAGCCGTCGATCGTGCACTCTCGCACCCCCTATAACTTTAGTTCACTTTGATGTGGACGCGCGCTTGAGCTTGCGCCAGCAGCAAGCATTCACAGGAGCAGGCAGCTACAATGAAGGCGTGCTGATTATTCTCGTCATTGGATGATGTTTTATGGAACAACTCTCGCAATCGGGCTCGCGCGGTCGACGCCGCACGGGCAACGAGCCGGCGCCGCACGAACGCGTGAAGGGCGAACGCCGTGCCAACGAACCGCGACGCACCGTGAGCCCCCATCGTGCTTCTGCCAACAACGCGGGCCGCGCCAACACTCCCGCCGCGGAGCAGACGCCTGCTCGCCCTAAATCCCGCTACATCCCTGCCCTTGACGGCCTGCGTACGCTCGCCGTCGTCGCGGTGGTGCTCTATCACCTTAACCTCACGTGGGCGCAGGGCGGTCTGCTCGGCGTCACGATCTTCTTTGTGCTTTCGGGCTATCTGATCACGCGCCTGCTACTCAACGAAGTCGCTAAGACCAGCCGCATCGACCTCAAAAGCTTCTGGATCCGCCGCATCCGTCGCCTGGTCCCCGCCGTGGTGACCGTCGTGGTGGTGACCTGCGCGCTGTGCACCATCTTTAACCACGTGATGCTCACCAAGATGCGCCCCGACATCTTGCCGTCGCTGCTGTTCTTTAACAACTGGTGGCAGATTGCTCAAAACGTCTCGTACTTCAATGCTCTGGGCGACCCCTCACCGCTCACGCACTTTTGGTCGCTTGCCATCGAGGAACAGTTCTACCTGATTTGGCCGCCGCTGCTGTTTGCCATGGTATCCATGCATGTGAGCAAGCCCAACACGCGCCGCGTGGTTCTGGGCCTTGCCGCGGTATCTGCCCTCGCCATGATGGTGCTTTACAACCCTGCCGCCGACCCCAGCCGCGTGTACTACGGCACCGACACCCGCGTGTTCTCGCTGCTGCTGGGTGCCTGGATGGCCTTTATCCCCGATCGCGACCTGGCGCCGGTGCGTCTCGCTCATCGTTTGGGGCTCAATCGCCTGGCTGGCGCCGCCAAGCACGGCAAGAACGCCGAGGGCAAACCTGGCGAGAAGGCCGACGAAGCAGCCGAGACCGCCCCGGCACAGCCGAGCGCCCTCGTGCGTTTTTGGTCCTCGCCCGCATCCATCGATGTGTTGGGCGTCGTGGGTCTGGTTGGCCTTGCCGCCATGGTCGCGCTCACCAACGGCTACACCGCCTTCCAGTATCGCGGAGGCACGCTGCTGTGCTCGATCCTCACGCTCATGGTCATCGCGGCCTGCGTGCAGCCCCAGGGAATGGTTGCCCGCGCGCTATCCGCCGAGCCACTCGTGTGGGTTGGCAAGCGCTCCTACAGCATCTACCTGTGGCACTATCCGCTGCTGCTCCTCATGAACCCGGTCGCCAACATCAACGATACGCCGTGGTGGCAGTACATTTTGCAGGTGTTGTTGGTGGTCGCCGTGGCAGAGTGCTGCTATCGCTTTATCGAGACTCCGTTTAGGAAGGGCGCCTTTGGGCGCACCGTCGCCGAATTCCGCGATGGCACCACCACGCCCGCCAACTGGGCACGCACGCACATCCCTGTCTGCGCAGCCTGCGCTGTCGTGTTGGTCGTTGCACTGGGCGGCCTGATCTTTGTGCCCGAGACGTCTGCGCTGAGCGGCGAGGGCGCCGAAGTTCTGAACAAGGAAGCCAAGAACACCGCGCCCACCGACCAGCAGGCGGCCGACGACACCGACAAGGACAACGACGGCTTCCCCGATGGCTCCTACGATCTGCTTATGATCGGCGACTCCGTGTCGCTGCGTGCCGTAGACACCTTTGACGGCGTGTTCCCGCACAGCCATATCGATGCCGAAAAGGGCCGCCAGTTTGATGCGGGGCGCGCGACATTTGAGGGCTATATCCAGCAGAACCTTGCCGGCAAGATCGTGGTCTTTGCCCTGGGCACCAACGGCTTGGTAACCGACGACCAGATCGACGCCATCATGGCCGATGCAGGAGATAAGCGTATTGTGGTGTTTGTGAACACGCGCAGCCCGCAGCCGTGGGTTGGCTCTACCAACCAGGCCATCGCCAACGCCGCTACGCGCTACAAGAACGTGCGCGTTATCGACTGGTACGGATACAGTGCCAACCGCAACGACCTGTTCGATGGCGATGGCACGCATCTATCGACCACTGGCGTGACTGAGTACCTCAACTTGATCCACGATGCAGTCAAGAAGGACCTGCCCGTGCATCCCGAGGATCACGTCAACGATCCGCAGCCGGCAGCCGTCAAGTCTGCCACCGACGCACCCGTCAATGCGCTCGCTCTCAAGCCGCACAAGCTGGGCACCGACAAGTAACCTGCAGCGCAAACTTCCCACATCCGGAGGGGGTGTCTGCCACGGCAGACACCCCCTCCGGCAGTTAGGGACACTCCTGGCGCAGCCAATGAAGACCTCTACGGATGAATTCCAGGCCGCTCCGTCGCTCCAGACATCGTTTCCGCGCCTCGTGCCTGCCCCAAACAATCAAAACAAGCCCTTTTCGCCGCACCCTCAAAGGTCTGTGGGCAAAAAAGGGCAAATATGAGTACTGTTACCATTTTAGTAGCAGGCAAAACCACCCAAAATGACGTCCGAGCGACCCCTACAACCCCCTAAAGCAGCCAACCTGACTGGTTTAAGGATCGCGCGAATTTTTGTGGTGTAAGAGGGAGGGCCGCGTCAGCGCCCCCTGCGC